>JBKDSV010000046.1:0-17538 GCA_046340795.1 Cyanobacteriota bacterium
TTTGGCCTGGACCTTGGACTGCCCATCGTCGACGGATTGTCCTTCGACCTGGCCACGGCGGGAGGATAGATCGCCGATGATTGAGCCGAGGTAATCCTCGGGAATCTCAACCTCCACCTTCATCATCGGCTCAAGAAGAACAGGATTGCACTTCTTGACGCCATCTTTGAAGGCCAGGGAACCGGCAATCTTGAACGCCATCTCCGAAGAGTCGACGTCGTGATAGGAACCATCCACCATGGTGACTTTGATGTCAATCATGGGATAGCCGGCGATCACGCCGGATTCACAAGTTTCCTTCATGCCTTGCTCTGCGGGACCGATGTATTCCTTCGGCACCACACCACCAACAATTTTATTAACAAATTCAAATCCGGTTCCCGGTTCACCGGGTTCCATCTCAATTACCACGTGACCATATTGACCCTTGCCACCCGTCTGACGGGCAAACTTGCCTTCGCCCTTGGCCCGGCCCCGGATTGTTTCCCGGTAAGACACCTGCGGGGCACCAATGTTGGCCTCCACTTTGAATTCCCGCAGCATTCGATCCACCAAGATCTCCAAATGGAGCTCTCCCATCCCGGCAATAACAGTTTGGTTGGTTTCCGGATCGGTGAAAACGCGGAAGGTGGGATCCTCATCCGAAAGCGATTGCAAGGCTTTGCCTAGCTTTTCCATATCCCCTTTGGTTTTGGGCTCCACCGCGACAGAGATCACAGGCTCGGGAATGAAGAGAGATTCCAGAATGATCGGGTTATTTTCCACACAGAGGGTGTCGCCCGTGGTGGTGTCTTTCAGACCGAGTACGGCACCGAGATCGCCAGCGCGAAGTTCATCCACCTCTTCCCGCTCGTCGGCTTTCAGCAAAATGAGACGGGAGATGCGCTCTTTCTTGCCTTTGCTAGAATTCAGCGCATAGCTGCCTTTTTGCAGCACACCGCTATACATTCTCACAAAGGTGAGCTTGCCGTAGGGGTCAGCCATCACCTTGAACGCCAAGGCACTGAACGGGGCATTGTCGTCACAGGCGCGACTGGACTCGTTGCCATCCGGCAACAGGCCCTGAATGGGAGGGATGTCAACAGGAGCGGGCAGATAATCGACAACAGCATCCAGAACCAGCTGAACACCCTTGTTTTTAAAGGCCGAGCCGCAAAGCATGGGAACCATGCCATGGTGCACAACACCATTGCGGATGCCAAGAATCAATTGCTCTTGCGTGAGCTCACCATTTTCGAGAAAAGCCTCCACAAGCTCTTCATCCGTTTCGGCAACGGATTCCATCAACTTTGTGCGCCACTCCTCGGCCAGTTCCGCCAGCTCGGCTGGAATCTCTTCTTCAAGAATATCTGTGCCGAGATCATTGGTATAAATAATCGCCTTGTTTCGAACCAGGTCGATGATGCCCTTCAGTTCACCCTCAGCGCCAATCGGCAGCTGGATGGGCACGGCATTGGCCTTAAGGCGGTCCTTGATCTGCTCATACACTTTCAGAAAGTTTGCCCCAGTACGGTCCATCTTATTGACGAACACAATCCTGGGAACGTTATAGCGATTTGCCTGCCGCCAGACTGTTTCAGACTGGGGTTGCACACCACCAACGGCACAGAAAACGGCTACAACACCGTCGAGCACGCGCATGGAGCGCTCCACTTCGATGGTGAAATCAACGTGGCCCGGGGTGTCGATGATGTTGATGCGATGATCTTTCCAGCTGGTGGAAATGGCGGCTGCTGTGATCGTGATGCCGCGCTCACGCTCCTGTTCCATCCAGTCGGTGACAGCGGCTCCGTCATGAACCTCACCCATCTTGTGCACAACGCCGGAATAAAAGAGAATCCTTTCGGTCGTTGTGGTTTTGCCGGCGTCAATGTGCGCGGCGATGCCGATGTTTCTGACGCGGTCCAGGGGATAGGCGCGGGCCACGGGGGTCGTCTCCGGGAGGGATAGGCGGGAAAAAACGGGCGATACTCTACAGAGTGACTGCAATTTGCTGAGCCGGATTCGCCCTTGATCTCCGGCTCAGGTGGGGGCTCAGTAGCGGTAGTGGGCGAAAGCTTTGTTGGCTTCAGCCATCTTGTGGGTTTCCTCACGCTTGCGCACCGCACTGCCGGCTTCGTTGGCCGCATCCATCAGTTCGCCGGCCAATTTCTGCGACATGCTGCGACCATTGCGAGCACGAGAGAAGTTGACCAGCCAGCGCAGGGCCATGGCGGTGCCCCGCTCCTGCCGCACTTCCATCGGCACCTGGTAAGTAGCGCCTCCCACGCGACGGGCCCGCACTTCCACCAAGGGAGTGGCATTGCGCACGGCGGTTTCGAAGAGCTCCAGAGGGTCACCCCCGGTGCGCTCATTGATCAGGGTGAACGCATCGGAGAGGATGCGCATGGCAGTGGACTTTTTGCCATGCTTCATCAGCCTGGCCACCATCATCGCGGCCAATCTGCTGTTGAACTGGGAATCAGGAAGGACAGGACGCTTTTCAGCGGCGTTGCGGCGGGACATGGAAGTTGGGCAGGGCTGCGAGGAGAATCAGAGCGAGCGGATCAGGTCTTGGGCGTCTTGGCGCCATATTTGGAGCGCGCCTGTCGCCGATCTTTCACGCCCGCGGTATCCAGCGTGCCGCGAATGATGTGGTAACGCACGCCCGGCAGGTCTTTGACGCGACCCCCGCGGATGAGCACCACGGAGTGTTCCTGCAGGTTGTGGCCGATTCCGGGGATGTAAGCCGTGACCTCAAAGCCGGACGTCAAACGCACCCGGGCGACCTTGCGCAGCGCCGAATTCGGCTTCTTTGGGGTGGAGGTATAGACGCGCGTGCACACTCCCCGGCGTTCCGGGCAGGCACGCAGGGCGGGAGACTTGGTTTTGCGCGTGAGGCGCTGCCGCTCGGTGCGGATCAGCTGCTGAATGGTGGGCATCGATGGCCGAAGGACTGCTCGGGGGATCGTGGTCGGACGGCCGACCGCTGATGACAATCCAGCACCTTACTTCCCCGTGGTCCAGCTTCCCTTCAACGGCGTGAAGGCGGCGCCGCAGGCGCAGGGACGGATCCCTTCCGTCGCCCGCATCACGAAGCCAGCTCCGCTGAGATCGCCCCGATGGTCGAGCTGCAGCCCCGCCAGCAGGTCGTGTTGCTGAGGGGGGGCATACAGGGTGACGCCATCGGCCCGCGCCACCGGACTGCCCGCCAGATGGCCCGCTCGCAGACGCATGACCCACTGCTCGCAGGTGCCTGGCAGCAGGTCGAGGTGCATCATCCCCGGCGTGCCGGCCACCGCCGCCTGGCGGCAGAGTTCCGCGGCGGCGGCCGGAGTGAGGCGGAGGCTTTGGCCCCTGGGCACGGCGGACGAGAACGGAGCCTTGGCAGTCTGGCAGCAAGGCAGGGGTGTCACTGGCGCTCGCCCCGGTCCCCTTCCAGCCCCCTCTGGATGACCCCCCACCTGGATGCAGACAGGAGCAGGGCAGAGCCACAGCGCGGCGCCACGGCGCAACCCGATCCAAACGGAAACTCCGCGGCGCCAACTTGGCGCCGCTCAGGAGTGGAGAGCGGCCCCGAAGGAGCACTCAGGACCCTGTCGCCGCGCCCGAGGCCTCACCCCCGTTGACGGGAGCCGTGGGCCTGGCAGACCCCCCCCCGGAGGGAGCCGTCTTGGGCACCAACCCGAGCCCGTTGTGCACTGCGGAGACCACCCCGCGGCCCTTCACCGTGTGCAGTCCGCCCATCACCAAGCCGGTGGAGCTGCCCCCGTCGAGATTGAGGGCATCGCGCAAGCCCGCCGCGCGCAGCACCTGCGCCGTTTCGTAGAGGGTCGGCCCCTCATCCTCCAGCCCCTGCAGGGTGAGCAACCACAGATGACGGCCATCGCTGCCGATCACCGTGCGCGGCGCTCCCTGGCGCAGAAAGGCCGGCGAGAACCCTTCCGCCAGCCCATCGAGAACAATGCGCCCCTCCTGGAGCAGGAGCGGTCCGCCGCCCACCACATTGGTCGCCCGCCCCAAATCGCTGCTCGCTTGGCTGACCAGCTGCAGGCGTGTCCCCTCGCCCCAGGGCAGGGGAGCTCCGCCCCGGGCCACCAGGAGCTCCTCCTCCCGCCCCAGAGGCACGCCCGCCGCCAGCGAGGCGCTGTCATACCGGCGCTGCACGACGCCATCTCGCAGCAGCACAGCCTGCTCCGAGCCACTCAAGGCGCGGTATTGGGAGCCCCATTCCGTGGTGTAACGGGCCAGCCCGGAGCGCACATAACCGCTGTTGACAACCCACACCGGCCATGGCTGGCCACGGCCATCGCTCACGGATTCCCGCAGGTCGAGCCGGCCGAACCGGGGCAGGGCGGAGGGTTCCCAGGCCACCACCCCACGATTCAGGATCGGCCCGGACAACCAGCGCCCCTGCTCCCGCAACGCCCCGAGGGGCAAGCGGCGCACCCGGTTGAAATAGCCCCCATTGACCGCCACGAGCGCGTCGTAACGGCGGGCCAGCAGGGGCAGGGTCGTCAGTCCCTCCATGCTCGCCCCACGGCTCAAGCTGCGCAATTCCAGGGAGCTGCTCAGGGGATCCATGCGCACGCTGTTGAGCCGCAGCCGTCGCCCGCCGGACTCCACGATCTCCTGACGCCACTGAAGCTCCGATCCGAGCAGGGCCCGCAGGCGCGGGTCAAGGACCTCCCGGGTCGGCGAAACCCCTGTCGCCGGCTCGGAGCCCCCTGCCGCGGCCCAATCAATCACCACCCGGGCGGGTTCTCCAAGGGTGAAGACGCGCAGGGGTGGCGCAGAGGCCCGCAGCGCCCAGCCATCCCCCTCGCGTTGCCCGCTGAGACCCAGGCGGCGCAGGTCCTGTGTGATCGAGGGGGGCACCTGCGCCGCCAGCCAGATCCGGCCATCCCCGCCCCTCACCACGGCGGGACCGCTCAGATCCAGCACCACCCGGCGGCTGCCCGGGGGAGCGGCACTGGCGCGCACCGTGCGCAACAGAGGAAGGGGAACCTGCAATTGGAGCTCATCTTGATCCACCCGGGCGGTCAGCCCGCCGGGCGCCAGAAAGGGCTCCACATCGATCGCCACTTCATCGCCCAGGGAGATCTGCCGCGCCGCCGGCACGATCTGACGCTGCCCGAACCACTCCAACTCCAGGGCTCCATCCAGGCGGGTGCGGCTGCTGAAGCCGAGCTGCCCCTGGAGCACCTCCAAGGGCAGCCAGAGCTGGCGAGGCGGGGCGTCCGTGGGGCCTGCCCAGCGCCAGGCCGCTTGCTGGGGCTGGCCATTGACGCGCAGGCCCCGCCCCTCCTGAATCCCTTCCTGCCGCGGCGTTTGGAGCGACGGTCCGTCGTCGTCGGCGGCGGCGGCGGCGGTGCCGTTGGCGGTGGGGGAGGGCGGCGGCGGGGGAGGCGCCAGAAGCCGCGGGCCCGGCCCTGCGGAGAGGGCCAGCGGCCAGGTGGCCAGGAGAGCACTGAGGAGGCCATATCCCACCGATGGCTTGCGCATCGTCCCCCGTCTCCCCCAGCTCAGATCCCGAAAGGTAGACCCAGTGAACGGCGATTGAATGCCGCTGCCTAGGATCCTTGACTGAAGACCCTCGCACGGGCTCCGTCCCCCGATGTGGCAGGCCAACCTGCACGCAGCGGCAGCCCCCCACAGCCCATGCCCCTCTCCTCCAACGCCTACCGCTCCGAAGCCAGCCGGCCCCAGAGTGACAGTCTCTCCCCAGAGGCGTTGATTGGCGAAAAGGATGCCTGCGGTGTGGGCTTCATCTCCCATCTCGGGGGGGAGCCCAGCCCTTGGATCCTGCGCCAGGCCCTGCGAGGCCTCCGCTGCATGGAACATCGCGGTGGCTGTGGAGGCGATGCGGATTCCGGTGATGGGGCGGGCCTGCTGACGGCCATCCCCTGGGATTTTTTGGCGGCGATCTGGCCCCAGGTGGCTGCCGTCAACAGCGACAGTGTCCGCGGGCTGGCGATGGTGTTCCTGCCTCGGGAGGAGGAGCGTCGCCAGGTGGCGCGGGCCATCTGCGAGCGGGAGGCGGAACGGCTTGGATTGCGCTGCCACGGCTGGCGTGTTGTTCCGGTGAATGAGGCGGCTCTGGGCCCTCTGGCCCGCCAAACGGCGCCGGTGATTGAGCAATGGCTCCTGGAAGCGCCCAAGGCCTCCAGCGCCATGCCCGACGATGTGGATGCCGTGGAGGCCCTGCTCTTCCGACTGCGGCGCCGGGCGGTGGATCGGGCGCGGGAGGTGTGGGGCAGCGGCACCACCGACCTGTACTTCGCCTCCATCAGCGCCCGTACCGTCGTTTACAAGGGGATGGTGCGCTCGGAGGTGCTGGATCGCTTCTACGACGACCTGCGAGATCCGCGCTTCAGCGTCAACTTCGCCGTTTACCACCGCCGCTTCAGCACCAACACCCTCCCCCGCTGGCCCCTCGCCCAGCCCATGCGCCTGCTGGGCCACAACGGAGAGATCAACACCCTTCTCGGCAACATCAACTGGGCCAGCGCCGCTGAGGCCAACCTGGAGGTGGTCTGGGGAGAAGCCGCCGCTGATCTGCGCCCGCTGGTGAATGCCTCTTTCAGTGATTCCGCCAACCTTGACGCCACCCTCGAACTGATGGTGCGCAGTGGGCGACCGATCACCGACAGCCTGCTCACCCTGGTGCCCGAGGCCTACCAGGGCCAGCCCGATCTCGATGCCCGCCCGGCCATCCGCGCCTTCTACGAATACAACGCCTGTCTGCAGGAACCCTGGGACGGGCCGGCCCTGCTGGTGTTCAGCGATGGCCGGACGGTGGGGGCCACCCTCGATCGCAACGGTCTGCGGCCAGCTCGATATTGCATCACCCGTGATGGATACGTGGTCATGGGGTCGGAAACCGGGGTGGTGGAGCTGGACGAGGCCCAGATTCTGGAGAAGGGCCGGCTGGGTCCGGGCCAGATGCTCGCCGTCGACCTGGTGAAGCGGCGCCTGTTGCGCAATTGGGAGGTGAAAGCGGAGGCGGCGGAGCGCCATCCCTACGCCGACTGGCTCACGGATCACCGCCGCACCCTGCCCCATGGCTCCTGGCAGCAGGAGCGCCGATGGGGCGAGCTCGACCTGCTGCAGTTGCAGACCGCCTCCGGCTTCACCGCAGAAGACATGGAGCTGGTGATTGAGGACATGGCGGCCCAGGGCAAGGAGCCCACCTACTGCATGGGGGATGACATTCCCTTGGCGGTGCTCTCCAGCCGTCCCCATCTGCTCTACGACTACTTCAAGCAACGCTTCGCCCAGGTCACCAATCCGCCGATCGACCCCTTGCGCGAACGGCTGGTGATGAGCCTGGAGATGCATCTGGGCCGTCGCGGCTCCGCCCTGCGACCCGATCCCGCGGGGGCGGCTGTGCTGCGCCTGGACACTCCCGTGCTCAACGAAGCCGAGCTGGCCGCCCTGGGCCAGCAGGGGCTGGGGGTGGCCGTCCTCTCCACCCTTTTAGCGGTGGCGGACGGTCCCACGGGCCTGAAATCAGCTCTGGATCGGCTCACGTTCGAGGCGGAGGCCGCCGTGCGGGGCGGCAATCAGATCCTGGTGCTCTCCGATCGGGTCGGGGGGGGGCTCAGTGCCCTGTTCACCACCATTCCGCCGTTGCTGGCGGTGGGGGCGGTGCATCACCACCTGCTGCGCCAGGGTTTGCGCCTGCAAGCCTCCATTGTCGTCGAGACGGCTCAGTGCTGGAGCACGCACCATCTGGCCTGCCTGATCGGCTACGGCGCCAGCGCTGTCTGCCCTTGGCTGGCCTGGGAGACGACGCGCCATTGGCTGGTCCATCCCAAAACCCAGTCTCTGATTCAGCGGGGCAAGATCCCTGCCCTCACCATGGAGGAGGCCCAGAGCAATGTGCGCAAGGCGATGGAAGACGGCCTGCGCAAGATTCTCTCAAAGATTGGCATCTCCCTCCTGGCCAGTTATCACGGTGCCCAGATCTTTGAAGCCATCGGCATTGGCGCTGACCTGATTGATCTGGCCTTCAAAGGCACCACCAGCCGCATCGCCGGTCTCAGCCTCTCCGACCTGGCCAGCGAAACCCTGGCCTTCCACAGCAAAGCGTTTCCTGAGCTCAACCGCTCCAAACTGGAGTTCATGGGCTTTGTGCAATACCGCACCGGCGGCGAATTTCACATGAACAGCCCGGAGATGGCCAAGGTGCTTCACGCCGCCGTGGCCGCCGGCCCGGGCTACGACCACTTCGCCACCTACAAGACGCTGCTGGAGGGCCGACCGTTGACCGCCCTGCGCGACCTGGTGGAGCTCACCCCAGCCCCCACCCCCCTGCCTTTGGAGCAGGTGGAGAGCGTGGAGAGCCTCTGTGCCCGTTTCTGCACAGGCGGGATGAGTCTCGGCGCTCTCAGCCGGGAGGCCCATGAGGTGCTGGCCGTGGCGATGAATCGCATCGGCGGCAAGAGCAACAGCGGCGAAGGCGGCGAAGATCCGGTGCGCTTCGTCACCCTCAACGACGTGGATGGCAACGGCCTTTCTCCCACCCTGCCGACCTTGCGCGGTCTGCGCAATGGCGACACCGCCTGCTCTGCGATCAAGCAGATCGCCTCCGGACGCTTCGGGGTCACCGCCGAATACCTGCGCAGCGGGCGTCAACTGGAGATCAAGGTGGCCCAGGGCGCCAAGCCCGGCGAGGGCGGTCAACTCCCCGGGCCCAAGGTGGATGCCTACATCGCGGGCTTGCGACACAGCAAGGCTGGCGTGCCCCTGATCTCACCCCCACCGCACCACGACATTTATTCCATCGAGGATCTGGCTCAGTTGATCTTTGATCTGCATCAGGTGCATCCCGCAGCCAAGGTCTCGGTGAAGCTGGTGGCGGAAATCGGCATCGGCACCATTGCCGCGGGAGTGGCCAAGGCCAATGCCGACGTGATTCAGATCTCCGGCCATGACGGCGGCACGGGGGCTTCGCCCCTGAGCTCGATCAAGCACGCCGGCAGTCCTTGGGAGCTGGGGCTGACGGAAGTGCATCGCTCGCTGTTGGACAACGGCCTGCGCGAACGGGTGCTGCTACGGGTGGATGGTGGCTTGAAGACCGGCTGGGATGTGGTGGTGGCGGCCTTGCTGGGGGCGGAGGAGTTTGGTTTTGGCTCGGTGGCGATGATCGCCGAGGGCTGCATCATGGCGAGGGTGTGTCACACCAACAACTGCCCGGTGGGCGTCGCCACGCAGAAGGAAGCCCTACGCAAGCGCTTCACCGGCTTGCCAGAGCATGTGGTGAATTTCTTCCTGTTCGTCGCCCAAGAGGTGCGGCAACTGCTGAGTGTGCTCGGGGTGGCTCGCCTGGAGGAGTTGATCGGTCGCAACGAGCTGCTCCGCCCCCGCCAGGTGCCCCTCACCAAGACCTCGTCCCTGGACCTGTCCGCTCTGCTGGGGCCCATGCCCCGGGCGGCGGATCGCGCCTGGCTCCGGCACGACCCCGAGGCCCATGGCAACGGGCCGATCCTGGAGGATCAACTCCTCGCCGATCCCGCCGTGCTTCAGGCCATCGAGCGGCATGGGCAGGTCGAGCACAGCCTGGCCATTGTCAACACCGACCGCAGTGTCGGCGCACGGCTCGCGGGCGAAATCGCCGGGCGCCATGGCGACAAGGGCTTTGCCGGACGGATCGACCTGACGTTGACAGGCGCCGCCGGCCAGAGCTTCGGGGCCTTCCTGCTGCAGGGCATGCACCTGCGCCTGGTGGGGGAGGCCAACGACTATGTGGGCAAGGGCATGAACGGGGGATCGATCACCCTGGTGCCCCCCCCGGGCCGCACCGCTGCCGGCGATCAGGTGATTCTGGGCAATACCTGCCTTTACGGCGCCACGGGCGGGGAGCTCTACGCCTGTGGCCGAGCCGGGGAACGGTTCGCGGTGCGCAACAGCGGTGCCAACAGCGTGGTGGAAGGCACGGGGGACCATTGCTGCGAATACATGACCGGCGGAGTGGTGGTGGTGCTCGGGAGCACCGGCCGCAACGTGGCCGCCGGCATGACCGGTGGAGTGGCCTTCCTGCTCGACGAGGAGGACAACCTCTCGCGGCTCCTCAACCCCGACACCGTGACGATCCATCCCCTGACCACCGCGGAACAGGAGGCGTTGCTGCGTCCCCTCCTGGAGGAGCACCAGCGGCGAACGGACAGTGCGCGGGCCGCCACCATCCTGGAGAACTGGGACAGCTGGCAGAGCCGCTTCAAGGTGCTGGTGCCGGCGAGCGAGCGGGCGACGGTTGGCTTGGCCCTGCGGGAGCAGGTGGTGGCCTAGTCCACCCTCGCTGGGCCGGAAACGGCCCAGCCTTCAGGCTTCAGGGAGCGTCAGGCATGGGTTGATCGAGGAATGGATCCCGTCCCCGGCGGATTGGGCGGGCGGCGGGGATGGTGATGGCCTACCGGCTTCAGCGCGGATGTTCGCGCATCAGGCGATGCACTTCGCCAGCGTGGTAGCTGCTGCGGGTGAGAGGGGTGCTCACCACCTGCAAAAATCCCAGGCTCTCCTCTCCGTGGCGCCGGTAGGCGGCAAACCGCTCCGGAGGGACGAAACGCCGCACGGGCAGATGCTTGGGCCCGGGGGAGAGGTATTGGCCAATGGTGACGATATCCACCCCCTGGCGGCGCAGATCGGCCATCACGGCGATCACGTCCTCGTCCTGTTCCCCCAGGCCCACCATCAGCCCGGATTTCACATAGGCCCTCGGCCAGCCCTCATGCACCTGCCGCAGCAAGGCCAGAGAGCGCGCGTAATCGCCCTGGGGACGCACCTGACGGTAGAGGTGGGGAACGGTTTCGATGTTGTGATTGAGCACCTCCGGGGCTGCGGCCATGACCTGCGCCAAGGCGGCCGAATCGCCGCAGAAGTCGGGAATCAGCAGCTCAATCGTGGTCAGCGGCGAGCGACGGCGCACCTGCTCGATGCAGGCCACAAACTGACGGGCCCCGCCATCGGCCAGATCATCCCGATTGACGGAGGTGATCACCACATGGGCGAGGTGGAGGCGCCGCACGGCCTCGGCCAGCCGTTCCGGTTCCGTGGGATCCAGGGCGCGCAGGCTGCGGTCGAAGTCGATGTCGCAGTAGGGACAGGCTCGGGTGCAGCCCGGACCCATGATCAAGAAGGTGGCCGTGCCGCCAGCAAAACATTCGCCAATGTTGGGGCAACTGGCCTCCTCACACACCGTGTTGAGATGCAGATCTCGCAACAGATCGGCCACCGCGCCGATGCGCTCCCGCTGCGGCGCTTTGACCCGGAGCCACTCCGGCTTGCCAGCAGGATCAGGGCCCAGCAGCGAGGGGTGGGTAGAGGACAAGGGGACGGAAGAGAGGTGAGGGGTGTCGGGGAAGAAGGGGAGGGCGGAGACGGGGCTGGGGTGAGGGGCCTCGGAAAAGACGTGGGGGTGGAACGGAGGGCCGTGGCGAGGGCTGGGCCGTGGCGGGGTCTTTGGCCTCCCCAAACACCTCACCATGACTCAAGCTAAGCCATCCCGCAGCCCGACCTGCTGTCTCCTGGCCCCGGATCCGCCGCCCTGTCCAGCTTCCCCTCCGCTGGGCCCCGGAGGCGAGGCCATCTCGTAAAGTTGTCGCCACGGGATGTAGCGCAGCTTGGTAGCGCACTTCGTTCGGGACGAAGGGGCCGCAGGTTCGAATCCTGTCATCCCGATCATCAGCCCTCTCCTGCCGCTGGATACCCCCTGGGGGTCAACAGCCATCCGTCCCGGGCACGGGTCTGGCTGCTGCCCACCAACACCAGGGTGAACATGTCCACGACCTCACTGGGGAAGGTGGCCAGGGTGTGGACGCTGCACTGTTCCTCGGGCCGGCTCAGCTGACGGGCCAGCAGCACTGGAGTCGTCGGTGGCCTGTGGGCCAGGAACAGTTGCCGAGCTCGCTCCAGTTGCCAGTCCCGGCCCTTCGAGCGGGGGTTGTAGAGCGCCACCACGAAATCCGCCGCCGCCGCCGCCGCCAGACGGCGTTCGATCAGAGGCCAGGGGGTGAGGCGGTCGCTGAGGCTGATCGTGCAGAAGTCATGCATCAGCGGAGCGCCGACGCGGGCGGCCGCCGTCTGCAAGGCGGAGATGCCGGGATGCACCGCAAAGGCAGGGCGATCCAGATCCGGCAATGCCCAGCAAAGGTCGAGGGCCAGGCCCGCCATGCCATAGATGCCGCTGTCACCGGAGGAGATGAGGGCGACGTTGAGGCCCTCACGGGCCAGGGCCAGGGCCAGGGCGCAACGCTCGCGCTCTTCGGTCAGGCGCCCGTCCAGGCGGAGTTGATCGGGACGCCGCAACGGCTCCAGGAGGTCGAGGTAGAGCCCGTAACCCACCCAGACGCCGCAGCGGGACAACACGCGGCGAGCGTCCGGGGTGAGGAGATCGAGGGACCCGGGGCCACTGCCCACCAGGTGCAGGGCTCCCCGTTGAGGAGCCCACTGGCGTTCCGCCAGGGCGATCGCCAACGTGGCCGCGCCCCGTTCCCCTGCGGTGGCTCGTTCGATCCGCTTGCCCACCAGGAGCCGATCCAAGGGGAGCGGCAAAGGCGCCTCGCCGGGGAGCGCCCCAGCCTCCGCCGCGGCCAGCAGGGCTCCAGCCTCGGCCACGCTCGCGGTGCCCATCTCCCGTTCCACCACAGCGGAAGGATGGGGTACGGAGACCCCGGCCAGCCGGTTGGCGCTGTAGAGCCGCAAGGGCCAGCCCCTGCGGTCCGCCAGGGCCAGCAAAGCGGCCTCATCGCCTTTGCGGCTGCAGCTGGCCAGGCCAGCCACCGCCTCCGGAGCCAACCCCTCCGCCTCCAGGGTGCCCTGCACCAGTCGCTCCAGCAGGGAGAGGCTGGTGTCTCGTTCGCAGCCCACGCCCAGCCACAGGCAGGGTGGATGCCAGCGACAGCCGGAACCCCGTCGCACGCTGATCGCCAGAGTGCCCGGTCTTGTTCCGGGCGCAGGGCTTGGAGACTGGTCGGCGAGGGCATCGGTCTCGGCGGGCGGAACGGGTTCCGGCACCAGCCAGCGGGCGGCCTCCAGCTCTTGCCAGCGGGTCTGTCCGCAGGTCTGAAACACGGGCCAGGCTTGGCTTTCCCTCTGGCGGCCCGCGGCCCGCATCAGGGTCGACCAGTCGCCGTCGCCACGGCGCCAGCCCCAGTCGGCACCGAAGGCATCAAGAGCCAGGCGTCCTTGACTGGTGGCTGGACCGGTGCAGACCGCCGTGCCGCCGAGAAGGGCGGCCAGCTCCCGGGCCAGGGCCTCCCCCCCCGCCTGGTGGCCCCCCACCAGGGGCACCACCCAGCGGGCCTGCGGATCGATCACCACCACCGCCGGGTCCGTGCGCTTATCCACCAGCAAGGGCGCCACCAGGCGGGTGACCAGGCCACAGGCGCCAATGGCCACCACGCCTGACACCCGGGGCCACCGCTCGGCAAGCCAGGGTTCCGGGAGCTCGGCGTCATGGGGCCAGCGGATGAGCAGCCCGGCCCAGGCCTGCTCCAATTGCCGCAGCAGGGGCAGCGCCGTCGCGCTGAAGCCGATGGCCGCCAGCGGTCTGTCGCCCGGGGAAGGTGTGCGGCTCATCGGCCCAAGCGCTCCCGCAGCCGTTCCAAGGGGGTGGGATGGGCGGGGCGCTTCTGGCTGCCCTCGCCGCTGCCCTCCGCCCGGACCGGGATCGGGGGATCGGCAGCGGCGAGGGCTTCGGAGAGAGCAAGGAGAGATTCGGGGTCCGCTGCCGCTGGCGTCTCGGGAGGAGGGAGGGCCGTCAGTGATTCCGGGGGAGACGGGGGGGAGACGGGGCCAGGCGCTGGAGAGGCCAGAACAGGTGCCGGAGGGTCCAAGGCAGGTTCTGGAGGTTCTAGATCAGGCGCTGGAGGCTTCAGGGCAGGAGCTGGAGGTTCCAGATCAGCTTGCGGAGGTTCCAGAGCAGGCGCTGCAAAATTCAGAGGGGGTGCCGGAGATTGCGGATCAGGCGCGGTGGCGGTAAGGGATGGGGTTGAGGACGGGACAGGGGACGCAGGCGGGACTGTCGCCGCCTCAGGGGTCTGGGCTGTGGCGGCGGTCCTGGCGGGATCAGCCGTGAGCGACCCGGGGCTCTGGGTCAAGGAGGAGCTGGCGACGGCGCCCGGGAGCGCCGCGGAACCAGCGGTGGACTCCAGCCCCGGGGTTTCGCCCCGGTCCGGGCCGCTGGCGCTCTCGCTCACGGTCTCAGTGACAGGGGAAGGGGATCTCTCCGGGACAGAGGGGGCCTCCGGGCTGGCGAAGGCAGCCGGAGCAGGGATCGCGGCAACGGAAGCGGAGGCGTTGCCGGCCAAGGTCTCAGAGAGCGCCGGGCTGGCAGCTGGGGCCAGGGTCTTGGCGGGATCGGTGACGGACCCCGGATCGGGGGGAGTGGCTGGCAGCAGGGACGGAAGAAGGGAGGGGACGGATGCCGGCGATGGGAGCGCGGCTGAGCCCCCCGCGCGATCGGATTCCTCCTGGCCTGGCCGGGAGAGGGGGGGAGCGACGGGGGCGAGCGAAAGGGAGGCTGGCTCGCGCGCGTCGGACGACGGGGTGGGGACGGACGCGGCTGCGGAGGGGGCGGTTGGAGGGGACGACGGGGCGGGGACTTCCGGCGCCGTGAAGGGGAGGAGCGCCGAGACCGGTTGCTCTCCCAGAAGAACGGCCATCTCCAAATCAGTCGCCGGAACGGAACGGAATCGAGGAAGGTCGCCGGTGCCGGCCGCGGGCACAATCACTTCCTGCAGGAGTGTGTTGAACGGTGGGTTGAGGGGCTCCCCCCGCCCATCCAGAAGTTCGAGCAGCAGGGCATTGCTGCCCTGTTTCCAGCCCTGGAGCCAAAGGGGCAGCTGTTGATCGACAAGCACGCTCTCTCCATTCACGGTGAGCCGCAGGCGCCAGCCCGAGGCGTCGCCGCGCAGACCCTGCAAGGGGGCATCGACCAGCAGCCAGTCGAGCAACAGGGGGGGAGGGCCTGCCAGGCCGGTGGGGCTGACGGGAATCAATTGGGGGCTGCCCGGCGCTGGCAGGGTGGCCGGGTTGGGCGCCAGGCGATGGAGGCGGATCTGTTGCAGAGCCAGGGGACTTTTGTGCGCCTCTCCCCAGGGCTTGGCGGCGTAGACAGTCAATCGATGGCTGCCCGGAGTGAGCGCAGGCATCTCCAGCTCAGTGTCCACGAGGGAACGGGGTGGCTCCCCGTCAAGCTGCACCACCAGATGGGGGCCCAGGCCCAGGGGGCCGGCATCGACGAGCGGCCAGTCCGACACCTGCAGTCGGAGGGTCCAGGGGCCAGCGGGAAGGAGGTCGCCATCGGCGGGAGCCAGGATGCGCACCCTCGGATCCCGATCCTCCAGAGCAGCTCGCGCCTTCTGCACCCACTCGGGAGGGGACACTTCTTGCAGGCGCCGCCCGGCGTGGGAGCCCGTGGGCCCAGACGGGGGGGCTCCCCGTCCCGGGATGCGCCAGCTCAGGGCTTCCACCGGTGCGGGGGCGAACAGGAGCTGCAAGAGCAGAGCGAGGCCCATGGCCCGCGCCAACCATTGACGGCTTTGCCGACCTCCCACGCCGGATCCTCCCCGGAAACGAGCCATTCTGCTCAGAGGCAGCCGCACCGCCGAGGGTTCTGGCTCCCACCTCCTGCCTCCTGGCCCTTGCCTCCCGCCAGGGCCGCTTCAAAGGGGCCCGACTGGCACGACAAGCCACGCGTCGGGTTTGGATCACCCGCGGAGAGCTCGTGACCCTTCAGGGGGTGGAGATAGCGGCTGACCGGCATCGGGGCGCTACTGGTGGCGCCCCATACAACTCAGGGTTGATTGGAAGTGTCTCTGCAGGCCTAAACATGCCTTGACACATGCGGTTTCTTGATTCGGCAGCAAGCTCCGCCAATCCCAAACCGAGCCACTCGGGCAAGAACAGAAGGGCATCTCGAAAAATATCGGTTTCGTCTGAAAGCGCCGATCGAGACTCATGTCTTGGTCGGCGTTGGCCTTATCCATTGGTCGCTGCAAAGCCGATTTTTCGAGGTGCCCAGAAGAGAAGCCCAGTCTTCACTTTGAATTGGCCCAGAGCACCAGCGGAACGTTCTGCCGAATCAAGTGCGGTTTTGTATGGTCATGCCGCGTGTCACCCCTTGGAATCCTCACTCGAAAGCCCTACTGCCGCAACGGATCTGATCCATTTCCTCAAGGCACTGCCCGACGACCAAGAGCGCAACGGCGTGCAGGTGATGGCAACCCTCCGGAGCTTGGCGCAGGGCCTGCCTTCTAGTGTGCAGTCCCGCAAATGCACTGTCGATCCTTTGATGTGTGTCTCGCCCGGAGCCCTTGCTGAGTACGGCATCTGGAGGCACGGACCAAGCCGAAGGTGACGCATGAACTTGTGGGACTGCATACTAGGCAGCAGTTGAACACTTCTACGTCTCGCTGGGTTCTGGTCTGAGGTGGCTGCCTTTTATTCGACAGATAGGCTCGACGCCCTGTCACACGACATCAGGGGTCTTTTGGAGCGTTTCCGCTGGCGAGAGCCTGGTCGACAGCTGAGCTCGGCTTGACTTTTGGGCACCTCGAAAAATTCCGCTTCCTCCTGGCGTCCCGGAGTAAAGTCGCTTGCTGTCACTGACCTCGCTGGCCAGTCGCGGCAGGCCAAAGCCGATTTTTCGAGGTGCCCTTTTAATGAGCCCTGCCATGCAACTTCTGGGCACGCGAAGCACTCCGCCTTCTCCTGGTGTGCAGTCCCGCAAATGCGCTGTAGATCTTTTGATGGGTATCTCGTCCGGAGCCTTTGCTGAGGAAGGCATCTGGACGCGCGGACCAAGCCAAAAATGATGCATGAACTTACGGGACTGCACACTAGCCTGCCGGGGTGAAATCCCTTCCTGTCACTGACCTCGCTGGCCAGTCGCGGCACGCCAAAAGTGATGTTTCGCGCTGCCCTTACTGTGCGCCGCAGTCGCCCCACCAAAGCGCCCAGAGCCCCTTCTTGTTTGAAGTGACACCATCTTGAACAGGGCAAGAACCATGGCTGGGGCTGGTGTCTTGCTGGTCGTTCCGCCCTCTGAACGCATACGAGAACGCAATGCAATCAGGGTTCGGGACCGCGTCGCCACACGTCTCCCAAGCGAGGGGCACAAGTTTGAACAGCTCCTGGCTGCTGACGCTCAGCCGCTGCAGGCCAGAAGGAGCGCGCGAAGCCAAGCCTGAAGGAGCACCGGCAGGCAGGGCCGCAAAGCGAAATTGGATGCCCGTGATTTGAGACAGCTAAGAAATCGGGCATGGATATAAAGAACTCTCCTGCAGATGCCTTTCACAGCCTTGAAAAGCCCTGGATTGAACCTTTGTAACTGGCAGCCAAAAAAGCTTGTTTTCGACCCCTATACTTTCGCCAGCGGTCCCCTTTCGGGGCCCAAAGCACCAGTCGTCCCAAGGGTTTTGCCCAGGTCGACTGGAGCCCATGGAAGGCCCTGGTCGCTTGCGATCCGGCCTCCGTGGGCCCCACCGATGGCCCCGGTCTTGCCGGGCCGCCATTGCAGGGGTGGACCACCACCTCGATTCCGTCCCTCGAGGA
>JBKDSV010000047.1:0-3825 GCA_046340795.1 Cyanobacteriota bacterium
CCGCTGGGCAAACGAGAGGGGCAGCGGCTGGCTCCGATCCGCCAGGGGAATGCTCCCGCCATCAGCCGTGCCAGCGCCGGCCAGGCCAGCCGCAAAGTCCGCCAGCACCGGACGGGCGAACAGCTCCGCCAGTGATACCTCCAGGCCCAGGCTGGACCGCAACCGGGAGATCACTTGCAACGCCAGCAACGAATGGCCCCCTAGGGAAAAGAAATCGTCCTGGCGACCCACCCGCTCGATGCCGAGCAGCTCACGCCACAAGGCCGCCAGGGCCTCTTCCACAGGCCCCTCTGGTGGGGCGTAGGCCCGCAGGGCGTAGGCCTCCGCCTCAGGCGCTGGCAGGGCCTTGCGGTCCAGCTTCCCGTTCGGCGTGAGGGGGAAACTCTCGAGGACGACAAAAGCGGCCGGCAGCATGTGATCTGGCAGGCGGCTCCGCAGCTGAGCCTTGAGCACCGCCGGGAGCAGCGCCGCCTCCGTTCCGCCCGCAATGGTTTCAGCACCGCCCGCAAGCCCGTCAGTGCTGTCGGTAGCCATATCAGCGCTCTTGGCAGCTACATCCGTCGTCACATAGGCCACCAAGCGCTTCTCGCCGGGTGAATCCTCCCGGGCCAGCACCACAGCCTCCCGGATGCCAGTGCAGTCGCGCAGCGCGGCCTCAATCTCGCCCAACTCAATGCGGAAGCCACGAATCTTGACCTGGAAATCAATCCGGCCGATGTAGTCCAGGTTGCCATCCGGCAGCCAGCGGGCCAGATCACCCGTTCGATACATCCGCGCCTCTGGTTCAGCCACAAAGGGATCAGGCAGGAAGCGTTCGGCTGTCAGTTCCGGGCGGTTCAGATACCCACGCGCTACTCCGGCGCCACCGATGTGCAGCTCCCCGGCTACGCCGATGGGCACGGGCTGGCCGTCGCCATCCAGCACGTAGATGCGGGTGTTGGCGATCGGACGGCCAATGGGGACCGTGCCCGAGGCGGGAATCAGTTCGGCGCAATCCCAGGCCGTCACGTCCACCGCCGCTTCTGTGGGTCCATAGAGGTTGTGCAGTGCGCAGGCGGGCAGCAGCGCGTGGAACCGATCGACCAGGGCCGCCGGTAAAGCTTCTCCGCTGCAGAACACACGGCGAAGGGACGGGCAGCTGGAAGTGAGCCGATGTCCAAGGAACACCTGCAGCATCGGTGGCACAAAATGCAGCGTTGTGATGCCCTCGCTGCTAATAATCTCAGCCAGATAAGCGGGATCCTTGTGACCCTCAGGGCGAGCCAGCACCAACCGTGAACCGGCCAGCAATGGCCAGAAGAATTCCCATACCGAGACATCAAAGCTGCAAGGAGTCTTCTGCAGCACAATGTCCTCCGCGCTCAATCCATAGGCGGCCTGCATCCAGAGCAGGCGGTTGACGACGCCTCGATGCTCATTCATCACGCCTTTGGGCTTGCCTGTGGAGCCGGAGGTGTAGATCACATAGGCCAGGTGATTTGGGCCGAGACCAAGGGCGGTCGGCTCCAGGTTGGCGGCGCTCCGCTCCGCCCAAGCCCCAGCGTCAGCATCCAGATCCACCAGCGTCGCCCCTTCGGCCAAGGCGGCAAACCGCTCCCGCGTGGCCCCGTGCACCAACAGTGCCACGGGTGTGCTGTCTTCCAGCATGAAGGCCAGCCGTTCCTCGGGATAGGCCGGATCCAGGGGGACGTACGCCCCTCCAGCCTTGAGGATTGCCAGCAGGCCCACCACCATCTCCAGGCTGCGCTCCACACCGATCGCTATACGGTCGTCAGGGCGGATTCCTTGCGTGATCAAATGGTGAGCTAAACGGTTGGCACTTGCGTTCAGCTCGGCGTAACTGAGGGATTTCTCCTCAAACACCAAGGCGACAGCATCCGGCGTTCGTTCGGCCTGCTCCTCAAATAACTGATGAACACACCGGTCTTTTGGATAGGCCATCGCTGTGCTGTTCCAGCCATGCAGCACCTGCCGGCGCTCGGCCTCGCCCAGCAGCGGCAGGGAGTGGACATCTGTGGCATCGGAAGCCTCCGCCAGCCCCTGCAGCAGCAGGAGCCAATGGCCTACCCAGCGTTCCACCGTCGCCCGCTCGAACAGGGCGGTGGCATAGTCCAGCGCACCCTCGATGCCCTCGCTGGTCTCGGCCAGGGCCAGAGACATGTCGAACTTGGCGATGGAATGGGGCGCCGCCAAGCCCTCCACGACAAGATCCGCCAGCGGCAAGGTCGTCTCAGGCGTGTTCTGCCAGGCAAACATCACCTGGAACAACGGAGCATGGGCCAGGCTCCGCGGCGGCTGCAGCAGCTCCACCACCTGCTCGAACGGCAGGTCCTCATGGGCCTGGGCCGCCAGAGCTTGGCCCTTGGCCCGGGCGATCAGCTCACCCACACTGGTAGCGGAAGCAGTGTCGATCCGCAGAGCCAAGGTGTTCACAAAAAAGCCGATCAATCCCTCCAGTTCCGCGCGACTCCGGTGGGCGCTGGGGCTGCCGATCACCACCTCTGTCTGTCCCGAAAGCCGGCTCAACAGCGCCGCAAAACCCGCCAGCAGCACGTGGAACAGGGTGGCGCCATGACGACGGGCCAAAGCCTTGAGCTTGCCCGTGAGCTCCGCGTCGATCACCACCGGCACCATCGCGCCGATGTAATCCTGCTCCGCCGGACGAGGGCGATCGGTGGGCAGCTCCAGCAGTACTGGAGCTCCCTCCAATGCTTCCTGCCAGTAAGCCGCCTGACGTTGCAGCTGCTCCTGCGCCACCCACTGCCGTTCCCACACCGCGTAATCGGCGTACTGGATCGGCAGCGCTGGCAACGGATCCGCCTCCCCACGGCGCAGGGCGCCATACAGGGCGCCCAGTTCTCGACCCAACACGCTCAGCGACCAGCCATCGGCGATGGCGTGGTGCATCGTCAACAGCAGGGCGTGCTCCCCCTCCGCCAAGCGCAACAATCTCCCTCGCACCAACGGGCCCTTCTCCAGATCAAAGGGAGCAGAGGCTTCCTGTTCCACCCAGCGGGCCAGTTCCGCCTGCCCGTCAGTTGTTGCGCGCAGGTCGTGCTCGATCAGCAGGAAGCGTGCGTCCGTGGCCGGCGCAATCCGCTGCACGGGCTCTCCGTCCACCGCCACGAAGGTCGTGCGCAGCGCCTCATGGCGCACCACCAGCTGATCCAAGGCAGCACGCAGCGCTGCCGCATCCAGCGCACCGGCAAGGCGCAAGGGCAGGGGGATGTTGTAGGTGGCCGAGGGACCTTCCAGCTGGGCCAGGAACCACAGCCGCCGCTGGGCAAACGACAGCGGCAGCGGCTGGCTCCGATCGGCAGGTTCAATCAGCCCACTGTCAGCTGAACTGGCGCCAGCCAGGCCAGCTGCAAAGTCTGCCAGCACCGGCCGGGCGAACAGCTCCGCCAGTGATACCTCCAGGCCCAGAGTGGCCCGCAGGCGCGAGATCGCTTGCACCGCGAGCAGGGAATGGCCCCCCAGGGCAAAGAAGTCGTCCTGGCGACCCACCCGCTCGATTCCTAACAGCTCACGCCACAAGGCTGCCAGGGCCTCTTCCACAGGCCCCTCTGGTGGGGCATAGGCCCGCAGGGCGTAGGCCTCCGCCTCAGGCGCTGGCAGCGCCTTGCGGTCCAGCTTCCCGTTCGGCGTGAGGGGGAAGCTCTCGAGGACGACAAAAGCGGCTGGCAGCATGTGATCTGGCAGGCGGCTCCGCAGCTGAGCCTTGAGCACCGCCGGGAGCAGCGCTGCCTCCGTTCTGTCCGCAATCGTTTCAGCACCGCCCGCAAGTGTTTCAGCACTGCCCGCAAGCTCATCAGCACTGTCGGT
>JBKDSV010000048.1:0-7939 GCA_046340795.1 Cyanobacteriota bacterium
ACACTTTCTCGATTGGGAGGGCTCATCCGCAAACGGACGGCATCCCGCAATGCGGCGTCATAAGTCGGTTTCATGGTCCTCGGTTGGGCCCCCTGGTTGTTGGATCTGGCCTACCGGACAACTTTCCTGACAGTGGGGGCCAGGAGTTCTCGATGCTCCAGCGATCACGCACGTGCCGCAGCAAAGCTTCGGGACCAGTACGCAAACTCGTGACGCTGGAATGGATTTCATGGATTCCCTTCCCCTCTCGCTCACCCTTGCTGCATACCGAGATACTCATGGTGCCAAGGAGACTCTGGGAAACCAAGGCATTCGCGGGACAATGGCCTTGTGATCACTGGCCAGGACTGGGTTGGTGGGCGGCAAGCAGCCTGGTTTCTCGGATTAGGGAGTCTCTGGAAAATCCCTCAGCGGCACCTGTGAGAGCGTGGAGATCCCAGTTGTTGCAAAGGGTGGCTTCCACTGACGACTAGTTTTCAGAGTTTCCTTAGGGAGTCTCTGGAAAGTCCCTCAGCGGCACCTGTGAGAGCGTGGAGCTCCCAGTTGTTGCAAAGGGTGGCTTCCACTGACGACTAGTTTTTCAGAGTTTCCTTAGGGAGTCTCTGGAAAGTCCCTCAGCGGTACCTGCGCGAGCGCGGAGCTCCCAGTTGGTGCAAGGGACAGCTTCCACTGGCGACCGGTTATCCAGAGCTTCCTTAGCAAGATCACCACCGCCAAGAAGCAGGCAAGATGGGAGAAGTTTCTCTCTGAGATGGAGGTGGTGGTGCCCTGGCAGGCGCTGATCGACTTGATCGAGCTTTACTATCCTAAAACGAGCAAAAAAGGCGACCGTGCTCCCTATCCACTGGCCACGATGCTGCGGGTCCATCTCCTGCAGCAGTGGTACTCACTCAGCGACCCTGCGATGGAAGAAGTCCTGATCAAGGTGCCCACCATGCGCCGCTTTGTCGGCATCGAGCTGACCAGTGATTAGATCCCAGATGAGACGATGATCCTGACCTTTCGCCACCTGCTGGAGAAGCACGGGCTGGGTGAGCAGATTTTTAAGACCGTCAAACACATCACCCCGGTTGTTGAGGATGGTCAGAATCGTGACCAGCAGCATCTACCACTGGGGAAAACGGATGCCACGACTTATGCAACAGGCGGGTAGCGCCTTGAGGAAACTGATCAGATCCGTTGCGGTAGTTGGGCTTCCGAGTGAGGCTTCCAAGGGGTGACAAGCGGCATGACCATACAAAACTGCATGTGTCGGGGTGTGTCGAGGCCTGCAGGAACACTCCATAACGAGCGCTGCGTCAGGAGGTGGGGACGACAGGAAGCCAAACCACTCACCCGTTCTGCCTGAGCCAATCCGCCCAGCGCGACCGTTCCCACTTGCCCAGGGCATTGGGCTCCAGGGCCGGGCAGAGCCGCCACTCTTGCGGACGCTGGGCGGGGGGGAGCGCCAAAGCCAGCGCCTTGAGTGACGCCAGCAGGCTCTCCGCCTCTCCCTGCCCCCGGGGACGCACCAGTGCCACCAGTCGCTGCCCCCACTCTCGATCCGGCCGCGGCACCAGCAGCAGGGCCGCCACGGGCAGGGTCCGCCGCGCCGCCAGCCGCAGCAAGGCCTGTTCCACCTCCTCGGGGAAGACGGTTTCGCCACCGCTGTGCGCCGCCCCATCCAGCCGCCCCAGCACGATGAGGCCCGACGGATCCAGGCGCCCCCGGTCGCCGCTGCGCCACCAGGGCCCTGTCCTCGCCAGCGGAAGGAGCCGTCCCCCCTCCAGATGGCCTGGACTCAGACTCGTGGCGCACACCTCCACCGCGCTGGTCGGGGCGGCGATGCGTAGCCGGGCGTGGGGCAAGGGTGGGCCGCAGCCCTCCCGACCCGCCAGAAATCCCTCCGGCGCCAGCGCTGTCACCATCGAGCCCGTTTCGGTGCTGCCGTAGCAGGGGGCCAGTCGCAGACCCGCCGCCCGGCTGCGCGCCACCTCCTCCGGCGCCAGGGGCGCGCCGCCCACCCAGATCACCGCGAACTCCCTCAGCCAGCGCACACCCGCCGCATCGGCCAACAGCCGGTGCAGCAGGGTGGGCACCAGGGAGAGCAGGGCCGGCCGGCCGCGAGGAGAGGGCAGAGCGCCCGCCAGGGTCTGCGGCTGGCGCAGCTGGCCCGGCGCCAGCCAGCCATGCTCCGCCCCCCACTGCCTGGCCCGCAGCCAGGGCATCAGGCCGCTCACGTGCTGCCAGGGGAGGGGGTTGACCACCAGCGTCGTGCTCGGCTCGATGCCCACTCCTCGCAGCCACTCCCCCGTGGCGGCGGCGGACGCCTCCAGCCGCGCCAGGGGTTGCAGGCACCAGCGCCGTCCGCCGCTGCTGCCACCGCTCCCCACCACCACCGCCGGTCCATGGAGGCCCAACTCCGGGGGCCCCTCTCCCAGGGCCTGCCGCAGGGCGGGCATCGCCAACGTCGGGGCGAGGCCCACCACACCGCCGCTCTGGGGAAGTCGCCCCAGAGCGGCTTCCAGCGCCGGGAGTCCCGCTTCTGCGGGCAGCATGGTCAAGGGCACGGCGGGGTCTGCCATCGCTTCAATCCACCCGCGGGACCCCTGTGGCTCCCGATTCCCCGACCGCCTGCCACACCGCCTCCGGCTGCGCCGACCCCAAATCCCCGGGCGCCAGCCAGCCGGGAGCCAGGCCCGGTGCGGCGGGCGTTGGACCCGCCACCTGCAGAGCCGCCAGGTGGGCCAGCCAGCGCTGGCCAATGCCGGTTTCAAAGCTCGTGCTCACCATCCACCGCGGCCGGCCCTCCTCCAGGGCGCGCAGCAAGGGGCGGGGATCGCCCTCCTGGGATGGGCGGCGCACCTGCCAACCCGCCCAGCGGTGGCGCAATTCCGGAGCCCGCAGCAGGGATTCATCCAGGGCCACCGGCAGCTGTCGGGCCAGGGCCTCCAGGCCCTCCTGGTCCGCGGGATCGAGGGGCTGTTCCAGCCAGTCCAGGTGAGCGTCGCCCCGCAGATGGTCGGCCCAGCGCCAGGCGGTGGCGCGATCGAAGCCGCCGTTGGCGTCCAGCCGCAGGCGAGCGTCCGCCGGCAACAGGGCCACCAGCTGCCGGTGCCAGACCCGTTCCTCGCGCTCCGAATGGACCCCCACCTTCCACTTCAGCGTCAGCGGAGTCGCTGAAACCGGGCCGCCCATCTCCGGGTCGGTGTCGGGGGGAGGGCCCTGCCCCAGGGCAAAGCCGGTGCAGCGGGAGCGGGCGGCCAGCAGGGAGCGGGCCACGGTCAGGGCCTCCTCCCCCGCGGGCAGCAACCAGGCGGAAGCTGGAGCCGGCCGCCAGCCGCCCCCGGCCTCCCCCACCAGGCCATCGGCCTCCGCCAAGGCCGCCCCCAGGGCGAAGGCCAGCGGAGGGGGCAGGCTGGGCAGCCGCCGCTCCAGCTCCTCGCGGGTCGCTGGGGAACGGAGCTGCCGCAAGGCCAGGGCGCAGCGCTCCAGAGCCCCGTCAAGGGCCTCGCCGAAGGCCAGGGGAGCCGCTTCTCCCCAGCCCTCACCCCCTTGGGTCCTCTGCAGGCGCAACAGCCAGCCCCGCCGCCCGGCCAGGGAGCCGGCGGCCGTGCGCAGGGAACCCGTCAAGGGGAAGGAAAAGGCGCGCCAGCTCAAGTGGATCCGCTCCCCAGCCGGCGCCGCGGAGGCGATGGGCGCTCCGGCCGTCGCCTCCGCTGCGCCGGCGCGGTCTTTCGCGAAGGCCCCGCCTCTCACCGGCCCGCCAGCGTCTGCCACCAAGGAGCCATGGCCAGGCCCGCCGCCAGGCCCAGACCGCTCAGGGCTTGGAAGCGCAGGGCGAGAAACTTGCTGCCCGCGATCCGGCCAGGCTGGTCGTGACCTGTGGCGAGCAGGCGGATCAGGGCACGGGCGGGCGGGATGCCCAGCCCCGCCAACAACGCCGTGAGGGGCCACCAGCCCAGCAGCACCGGCGCCCCCTGCAACGCCAGGCTGGTCGCCACAAACCAGGGCACCAGGGCCGCGGCGCGTCGGGTGCCCAGCCGCACCACCGGCGAGCGCTTGCCATGGGCGGCGTCTTCCGCCACCTGGTGGAAATGGGAGCAGAAGAGCACCAGGGTGGTCGCCAGGGCCGGCCCCGCCCCCAATACCAGAGCGGCAATCCAGGGGATCGGGGCCGGGGCGCCGGCCAGCGGCCGGGGCGCGCGCGCCAGCATGGCGGCGGCCGTGGCCAGGGGGCCGAAGGCCAGCCAGCAGAGAGGTTCGCCCAGGCCTCTGTAGCCGAGCCGGAAGGGTGGCCCCTGGTAGAGGTAGCCCAAGCCACAGCAGGCCACCACCAGGATGAGCACGGCGGGGGAGCTGCGCAGGGCCACCAGGGCCATCAGCCCCAACCCCAGCCCCAGGCAGCCATGGGCCAGGAGGGCGACGCGATCGCGCCGGCCGGTGAGATTGACCAGGGAATGGGGTTTGCCGCGGCTGTCGACGCCGGTGTCGGCATCGAACACATCATTGGCCAGGTTTTCCCAGGCCAGCAGCAGAATGGCTGCCAGTAGGAAGAGCCCCAGCTGGTCGGCTCGCACCGGCAGCGCCTGCCCCAGGCGCCATCCTGCCGCCAGCACCACGGGCATGACGGCCACGGCGTACATGGGCCACTTGATGGCGGCCCGCCAAAGGCGGGCCCGATCGGCCCCCGCACGGCCATCCCCCCCCTCCCCGGCAGAGGCAGGCAGAGGCTCGGCGTAACGGCTTGCGACGACCTGGGGCTCCAGCGGGCCTGGCACAGACGTTGGACGGGCAAAGACCCATACATTTGAGCAGCTCTTCGACCCAGACCCGAGGCTCCCCTGGTGCTGGCCCCCCCGACCTTCCCCGGGTTGCTTGCCGCCGCAGCGGCCCTCGCCCGCCGTGCGGAGATCGCGGCGGGCGCTGCGGCGGATGAGGAGCCTGTGCTCAGCCTGGCTCTCCCCCTCGATGCCGGAAACGCCAAGACGCTCGATCCTCTGGCCCTGCTTCCCGCCCTCGATGGCGTCGACCCCTTCCGCTTCCTCTGGGATGGGGCACCGGGCCTCTGCCTGGCGGCCAGCGGGCGCTGCAACAGCCTGCAGCTGAGCGGTCCGCGGCGCTTCGAGCTGGCCCAACGGTTCTGTGGGCTCAGCCTGCAGCGCCTGGCCGTCTCCCCCGAGCCCCTGCCGCCCTTGGCTCGCCCCCGGGTGTTGCTCGCCTTTGCCTTCTTTGACAGCCCCCTCCATCAGGACAGTGGCGTGCCGGGGGTGGAGGCGGTGCTTCCCCGCTGGCAACTGAGCCGCCAGGGGCGCCATTGCTGGCTGCGGTTGCAGCGCGGACTGGGAGGAGCCATCACCCCCCGCGCCGTGGCGGAGGAGCTCTGGGAGATGGCGCGCCATCTGGAACATTTGGCGCGCCTGGAGGGGGAGCTGTCCCAGCCGTGCCCGTCCGTCGGTGGCCTGGCGCCCATTGTGAAGCGCTGTTCCGATTGGGGGGAGCCCTACCGGGCCGCCCTCCATCGCGGTCTGGCCCTGGTGGAGCGGGGCGATCTGCGCAAGCTGGTGCTCGCGGCCCGGCAGCGGCTGGAGCTGGGCGGCCCCCTCGATCCTCGGCTGTTGTTGGCCCACCTGCGGCGCAGCCAGCCGGGAAGCTGTCGTTTCCTCTGGCAGCCCACCAGCGAGCAAGCCCTGCTCGGGGCCTCCCCCGAGCGGCTGTTCAGCTTGCGCCAGGGGTGGCTGCGCGCGGATGCCCTTGCCGGCACACGACCCAGTGGGGCTGAGGCGAGTGAGCTCCTGGGCTCCGAGAAAGACCGCCATGAGCACGATCTGGTGGTGGAGACCATCAGCCGCGTGCTCCGCCAATCGGGCCTCAGTCCCCATCGCCCCCGCCACCCGCGCCTGGCCCGCCATGGTGGCCTGGTCCATCTGCACACGCCGATCACCGCCCGTCTCCAGGGACAGACCCCCCTGGCCCTGGCCGAGGCGTTGCACCCCACTCCGGCGGTGGCGGGCCTGCCCCGCCGGGAGGCCATGGCCTGGCTGCGCACCCTTGAATCCTTTGAGCGGGGCCACTACGCGGCCCCCATCGGCTGGATCGACAGCCAGGGCGACGGTGAGTTGCGGGTGGCGATCCGCAGCGGCCTGCTGCGCCAGGGCAGCCTGGAGATTACCGCCGGGGCGGGCTTGGTGCGGGGCTCGGCGGCCGATCGCGAGGAGCGGGAGGTGGCCCTCAAACTGCGGGTGTTGCGGGATCAGCTGCTGCCGCTCGGCCGTGGCACCAGCAACCGGGCGATCGTCTGATCCGCCAGGGGAATCCCGCCGAGCCGCTCCACCTCCCGCACCCCCGTGGGGCTGGTGACGTTGATTTCGCTCAGGCGGCCATCAATCACGTCGATGCCGACAAAAAAGAGCCCTTCCGCCCGCAGCACGGGGGCCAGTTCTGCGCAGATCTCCTGTTCCGTCGCGGTGAGATCCGCCGCCTGGGGCCTGCCGCCCACCGCCAGGTTGCTGCGAAAGTCGTCACCGGTCGGCACCCGGTTGACCGCCCCCAAGGGTTCGCCATCGACGAGCAGGATGCGCTTATCGCCCGCGCTCACGCCGCTCAAAAAGGCCTGGGCCATCACCGGCAGCGCCTCCATTTGGGTGACGAGCTCCAGCAGGGCCCTCAGGCCGGGCGTTGCCGCCGAGGCGAACACCACCCCCTGGCCGGCACGACCGGCCAGGGGTTTGAGCACAATCTCTCCCTGGTCGCGGGCAAAGCGCTCCAGGGTGTCCACCCGGCTGCTCACCAGCGTCGGGGCCATCCGCTGAGCGAAGCGCAGGGAGCTGAGCTTTTCATTCCAGGCCCGCAGCGACGCCGGGCGATTGATCACCCGCGCCCCCCGCTTTTCCCCCAGCTCCAGCAGGTGGGTGGCGTAGAGATAGGCCTCATCCACGGGCGGATCCTTCCGCATCCACACCACCGGGAAGCGCTCCAGAGGAAGCCATTGGGACGGGCCAGGGCGCACCCAGGGATCGGGCACCAGCCAGCGCCCGTCCTGACAGCCCATCTCGGCCAGATCGAGGGGGCAGGCGCGCACCCAGGCGCCGTAGCCCCCGTCGGGATGAGGTTCCGCGGAGAGATCCGCCAGCGTGCAACACCAGGCCTGCCCTCCGGCCCGCTGCAGGGCCTGCATCAGGGCGACGGAGGTGTCTTTGGCTGGGTTGAGCCGCGCCAGCGGGTCCATCACGAACAGCTGGCGCGCAGCGGCAGGAGTGGGGCCCGCGTCGTTGCTCACACCGTTCGTCCCAGCAGGACATCAAGCGCTCCGCGGCTCTCCAGGGCGTGCAGATCGTCGCAGCCGCCGATGCCCTGATTGTTGATGAAGATCTGGGGCAGGCTGCTGCGGCCGGACGCCCGCAAGGCCATCTGCCGCCGGGCCTCCTCGTCGCCGTCAATGCCGTACTCGCGGTAGGGCACCCCTTTGCGATCGAGCAACCGCTTGGCGCGGACGCAGAACGGACAGAAGCGCCAGGTGTAGATCTCCACCGTGGCGCCGTCTCCGGCCAGCGCTGGGTCGTCTGGAGGCATCGCGCGTCAGTTCAGGCGCCATCGATCCTAGGCACGCCCCCTGACAGGAGGCTCGGCCAGCGCATGGCGCTGTGGCGGGCGTCGCCTGCCGAAAGCGAGCGTCGCCGAGCGGAGGCGAGCGGAGGCGGGCGGAGGCGAGCGGAGGCGGGCGGAAGTGAGCGGAGGCGAGCGGAGCCGAGCGAAGGCGGGCGAAGGCGGGCGAAGGCGGGCGAAGGCGAGCGAAGGCGAGCGAAGGCGGGCGAAGGCGAGCGAAGGCGAGCGAAGGCGAGCGAAGGCGGGCGAAGGCGAGCGAAGGCGGGCGAAGGCGAGCGAAGGCGGGCGAAGGCGAGCGAAGGCGGGCGAAGGCGAGCGAAGGCGGGCGAAGGCGCGCGAAGGCGAGCGAAGGCGG
>JBKDSV010000049.1:0-8200 GCA_046340795.1 Cyanobacteriota bacterium
CGGGCACCACCCGCGACCATCCCTGGCGTGGGGCCAAGGCGGGGGTGGCGGGTGGGGCCGGGCCTGGCGGGCCGGCGGGGCCGGTGGTGCGGCTGCAGGTGGCGGAGCTGCCCCAGCAGAGCGGGTGGCCCCAGGGCTGGCACTACGCGGATCGAGCCCAGTGGTACGGGGCGCCGATCACCCGGCTGGCGGTCACCAGCAACGCCATCGATGACGCCGTCAGCAATCCGGTCTCCCGGCTGCAGTCCCTGCTCAGGCGCACCGCCAATCAACAGGGAGGGGACATCCAGATGCAGGTGGTGCCCGCCGAGCAGCCCCTTCCCGCCGATGCGGTGTTGATTCACGAGGAACCCTCCACCTCGATGCAGGGTCTGTTGAGCCTGGCCAACAGCGACAGCCACAATTTCACCGCCGAAGTGTTGCTGCGTTCCGGGGCCGACAGCTGGGATCTACCGGAAGCGGTGCGGCGCGAAAGCCTGTGGCTGAGCCAGCAGGATTTGCCGATGGAGGGGGTGCGCGTGGCGGATGGCAGCGGCCTCGACCGTGCCAATCGTGTCACCAGCCGCTTCCTCACCGCCCTGCTGCTGCGCATGGATCAACATCCTTACGGGCGGGCCTATGTGAGCTCGATGGCCATCGCGGGCCGCCGCGGCACGTTGAAAAATCTGTTCGTCGGCACTCCCCTGGCCGGGCGGGTGTTTGCCAAAACCGGCACCCTGACCGGCGTGCGCTCCATCAGTGGTCAACTGCTGACCGAAGCTGGCCCCCGTTTTTTCAGCGCCATCTCCAATGGGGCCTCCTCACCGAATGCCACCATCGGCCGGCTGTTGCTCGACGCGCAGAATGTGGCGCTCTGCCCCTAAGCACAGCTCCGGGGCCTCCCACCCCGCTCAGAGCCCTGCCCCGACCCCGTGGAGGTAGGCGAGCAAACCAGTGAAGGCAGCGTTGTAGTCGAGCGCCACCTCGTTGCGCTGGTAGTCCTGAAGGGAGTCGACATAGTCGAAGTCGTTGCGGCTGCCGGGACCGCCCACCAAAGCCCCCACGAGCAGGTTCTGGCTGGACCTGGAGGCGTTGAACAGATCCCAGCCATTGGCGCCCGTGTAGGCCGGGTTGCCATTGAGATGGGCGTGGGCATGGTGGGGATTGCGGGGGGAGGCGTTGCCGTAGCCCACCATGTAGCTGGCAGCCCGTGGGTTGTTGCCGAGGCTGTAATCCGCCTGGATTTTCGCGAAGCCCGAATAGCGACCGCCGGGATCGGCGATCGTCTCGCCGTAGACCGCTGCCAGGAAGGCGGTGTTGGCCGCGTAGCGCAGGCAGCCCCAGCCATCCAGAAAGGCCAGTCCACCGCTGGTGTAAGGCACGTTGCTGCCGTCCTTCACCGTCCAGTGGTCCAGCCAGCCCTCCACTTCGGAGCGGTTGTAGGTGGGGTCAGCCTGGGCCAGCAACACCGCTGTGCCGAATTCCTGGTCGCCCCAGCTCTGCGTCCAGGTGCCGAGGCCCGGGTTCTTGGCGCGGGCGATCTGCAGGTAGGTCTGGTTGGCGGCCCAGCCCTGGGCCTCCGCGGTGTTGCCCCCGGCGGCCGCGATCGCCCGGTGCAGCCAGATCGCACCCCAGGCCAGATCATCCGCGCTGCCGCTGGAGCCGTAGCTGTCAGCGGCGTCGGGGATTGAGCGGGAATACACCCCTGGCAGCGTGTAGGCAAAGCGGTAAAGGGCGCGGGCGTTGCTGAGCAGGGTGTCGGCGTAGGCGCTATCGCTGGCGCGGAACACGATCGAGGCGGAGGCCAGCGCCGCCGCCGCCGAGGCGGCCAGATCTGATCCTGGCTGGGTAGCAGCCAACGCATAGGCGGGCCGGGGGGTGGCGATGCGCTGATCGTCCGACCAGTTGCCGTGGTCCACAGCGGTGCGCCCCACCTGGGCCCAGAAGCGCACGGTTTGCAGGCTGGCGCCGCTGCCGCTGGTTTCATGGGCCTTGAGCAGCCAGTCCGTGCCCCAGCGGATGGCGGCCTGCGCCTCATCCAGCTGGCCGCTCTGGCTGTAGGCGGACCGAAACTGATCCGCCCCCCAGCTCAGCATGGTCATGGCGCTGGCCAGCGGATAGGCGTATTTCATGCGATCGCCAGCGTCGTAATAGCCGCCGCTGAGGTCGCGGCTGATGGTCTCGTTGGCCTCCAGCGCTCCGTTGCCGTTGGCGTCGAGACGGGCGGCGCTGTCGCCGAGGGCGGAATCGCGGCGCCAAGGCAGCCGGTTGCCGGCCGGCAGGGTTCCAGAACGCTGCGCCTCGTAGAACAGAAAGGATCGCGTCAGGGCGTCGGCGTAGTTGCGTCCGGGCGCGGCTGGCGGGGTGACGGTCAGACCAAGGCTGTAGCCGGTGTTGCCAGCGTTGGTGGAACACACCCGCACGGCATAGCGGCCGGCGGCCAGCGACCGGCTGATCGTCTCCGCCATGGTGCCCCCGTTGCTGGAACGCTGCAACTCCGCGCCGGCCCCATCCAAGAGCTGCAGGTCGGCATTGGCCGCCAGAGCGGAGAGGCTGAGGGCAACGGTGCTGTTCCGGGCGAGGGTGAAGCTGTAGAGGTCGTTCGTGTCGAAGCTGCCGACCCAGTCGCTCATGCTCTGGCTGCCAACCAGGCTGCCAAGGGTGCGGGCGGCAGCGAGGCTGTTGCCGGCGGCGTCAGCAGGGGTGAGGGACAAGTCCAGGCTGTAGTTGGTGCTGTTGCCACTGAGGGGATAGACCCGCACGCCATAGCTGCCCGCGCTCAGGGAACGGCTGATCGACTCCGGGCTGGTGCCGGTTTTGGTCGAACTTGCGAGCAGCGAGCCGGCGCTGTTGAGCAGTTGCACATCGGCGTTGGCACTCAGGCCGTTGAGAGTGAGGGCGAAACTGCCCGCCTGGGCCAGATCGATCCTGTAGTAGTCGTTGCTGTCGCCGCTGCCGACCCAGTCGTTGAGCGAGCGGCTGCCGAGCACATTGCCAAGGCTCCGGGCTGTGGCGCGCGTGTTGCCAGCGGCGTCGGCGCTGAGCGTGAGCGTGTAGGGGGTGGAGACGGAGCCGCCGGCGACGCGCACGGCATAGGTGCCCGCCGCCAGGGCGCGGCGGATGGCTTCGGCTGTAGTGCCCCTGTTGGCGGAACGTTGCAACACCGCCCCAGCCGCATCCAGCAGCTCCAGATCGGCACTGGCGCTCAGACCGCTCAGGCCAAGGCTGAGGGTGGCAGCCTGGCTGAGGGTGAAGCGAAGGTGGTCACCGGGGTCGCTCCCGCCGACCCTGTCAGCAGGGCTGACTGGGTCGTTCAGATCGCCGAGCAGGGGCGCCCCGGCGAGGATGTCGTCGCTGGCCGCCGTCGCCAGAGACAAACCGATGACGATATCCAGCGGGCCCGAGAGGCGAGGGGCTGCGGAACGGGATCTGGCCGGATTCATGGTATCTGCAACTAAGGAGGCTCTGGACAACCCCTCAGCGGCACCTGTGAGACCGCGGAGCTCCCAGTTGGTGCAAGGGACAGCTTCCACTGGGCGCCCGGTTCTCCAGAGCTTCCCTAAGGAAGCTCTGGAGAACCCCTTGGCGGCACCCGTAAGAGCGCGGAGATCGCAGTTGGCGCAACGGGACGGCTTCCACTAGCAACCGGTTCTCCAGAGCTTCCCTAAGCGAATAAATATTTAAGGGCACCTCGAACAATCACCCCGTTCTCTCCCGTCCCAGAGTGAAATCCTTTGCTGTCAGGGATCGTACTGACCAGCCTCAGCACGACAGAATTGATTTTTCGAGGTGCCCTTAACTTTGGCATCGGCTATTCCCGCCGCCAAACATTCAAGAACAACAGACCAAGACGCCCCTTCGGGCCCCACGGCACAGGCAAGAGCTTGGGCTGCCGCCACAAGCCAGGCGATGAGTCGCACAGGCTGGCGCCGTGGCCACCGACCCCTGCTCCAGGTCGCCCCACAGCTCTCGGCTGCTGGCCGCGGCCGGCGGCGTCTGTCCTCTTTTTACTTCACCAGGGTTCGCCGCAACAGCTGCTCATGGACGGCAGTGCCAGCCCGCAGCGCTTCAATTCGCTGTTCTGCGGGGGGGTGATCGAGTTGCTCCCGCCACCGATCCACCAGCCCGGAATCGGGCGGGATTGCCGCATCCTGCAGGGGGCATTCCAAGGCGCGGGCGGCGGCAGCCACCTTGGGGTCATAGCTGATGGCGGCCACGGGGCTACCGGCAACCGCCGCCAGGATGAGCCCATGAAGACGCATCGCCACCACCAGGCCGGATCGGGCAAAGAAGGGCATGGCCTGATCCGGTGTGTCCAGCTCCACTTCTCGGCTGCGTTCCGCCACCGATCGGGGCACCAGCCCGGCCTGGTGGAGGAGTTGGAGCAGGCCTTGATCCTGCTCGCGATGAAACGGAAGCCAGATCACCTCGCGCTCGCTGCCTTCAACCAAGGCCGCCAGCGCCTGGAGGTAGGGAGTCCACCCATTCGGCTCCAGCTCCTGCAGGGGCCGCCAGCAGAGCACGATCGGCCCCCCCTCCCCGTTCCAGGGGTTTTGCCTTGGAAAGGCCCACACCGCGTCACTGCCCACGGCATGACGGCGGCATCCCAACCGCTCCGCCAGTTGACCCGACGCCCGGTCTCGCCATGTGATCGCCGTCGCCAGGGGGAGCACACAGCGGACCAGGAGCCGGCTGATGGGCCGCCGCAACGGTCCCAGCCCCTGGCCCCAGAGCAGCACGGTCTTGCCTGTTCCCCGCGCCACGACGATCAGCAGGCAGTAGTAAAGAAGGCTGTTGAAACTGGTGGAGTCCTGCAACAAACTTCCGCCTCCGTACACCAGGGCATCGCAGGCGCCCAAGCGAGCGATCACCTCCGTTAAACGGCGCCGATCACAGGTCTTCACGCCAAAGCGCTCGCCAACCCAGCGCTCGTCATGGGCGGTGACCAGGGGATCGCAGCCCGGGGGCAACTGGGAGAGGAGCACCTCCAGCAGGGCATCATCCCCCAGGTTGTGCTCGCCGTAGTAGCCGCAAAGCAACGGACGACGTGGCTTCCCCTTCCATGTCATGGTCGCATTCCCCCATCGCTCGACCATAAGGGCCCGCTAACTTGAATGGTCACGCCACCTGGAGACCCGCACGGTTTCGATGCACGCCCTCTCTCTTGGCACCTGGTGGATCCACGTCACCTCGGTGGTGGAATGGCTTCTGGCCATCTTCGCCATCCAGGCCTACGGCCGGCAACGTCGGGAGCCCGGCTGGCGTTGGTTGGCCTTGGCCATGCTCCCCGCCCTGGTGAGCGCGATGGCGGCCTGCACCTGGCACCTGTTTGACAATCCTCCCGCCCTTCAGGGCTTGGTGGTGCTTCAGGCGGCCTGCACCCTCTTGGGCAATGTCTGTCTGGCGCTGGCGGCCTGGTGGTTGTTGCGGCAACAGCAGCGCGGCGACGCCCTCTCCGCCGAGGAGCGCACGCCATGACCTTGATCGCCGCGGCGTCTGTTCCCTTGGCCGGATTGGCCGGGCTGAATCCGGGGCCGTTGTTTGTGCTCTCCCTTGTGCCCTATCTGGCCTTTCTCTACTGGGCCTCCCGGGTGCGGGCCTTCCCCAAACTCGCCTTGATCGGTTTTCAGCTGACGTTGCTGTTCGTCGCTGTCACAATCGCCGCCTCCATCCTGGCCAAACAACGCTATGGCGAGCTCCTCGCCAATGTCGACATTCTGCATGGGGGCGCCGAGGCCTTTCTGACCCTCAGCAATCTGCTCGTGGTCCTTGGCTTCCTGTCGCGACGCGACCATGACTGAGAGCGGCCAAGGGGGCCTGGCCGGCCGTTGGCGGCATCCCTGGCTGGGGATTCTGTCGCTTTCCGTGGCGCTGTTGGCGGGGGCCCCTCTCGGGGTTTGGGGGCAACCCATGCCAACGGTGTTGCGGGTGGGCGTGGTGGATGGCGCCCAGCCCTGCAGCTTCCGCGAGGAAGGAGTCTGGAAGGGCCTGGCTGTGGATCTCTGGACCCGGGTGGCCACCGAGGAACGGCTGCCGTTCATCCTCCAGGAATGGCCCAACCTGGGCGCCCTCCTGGAGGCCACCCGCCGCCAGCGGGTGGATGTCGCTGTGGGCTGCATCAATCTGTCCCCGGAGCGCCTGCGCTCCATCTCCTTTTCCCTGCCGTTTCAAGAGGATGGTTTGGCGGTGCTGGCCTTGCAAAACCGTCTTGATCTGGGCAAAGCGTTTTTGCGCAGCCTGCTCGGTCCCGCTCTGTTGCAGTTGTTGGGGAGCTTTCTCCTGCTGATCGGCCTCCTCAGCCTGCTCACCTGGAAGGTGGAGGGCCATGGACGCTCGGCCACCACCCAGGCCTTGGGTGCGGTGCGCAGCTTCGCCCGCGTCTTTCAGATCCTGGCCACAGGCCCCGGCAGCAACACCATTGTTGAGACCACGCGGGGTCACCTGTTGGTGTTGCTGGCCTATTTGGTGCGCATTGTGGCCGCCTCCCTGCTGGTCGGCTTCCTCACGGTGCATGTGGTGGAGGAGACACGCCAGCGCACGGCCGGTTCCCTGCGAGGGCTGGAGGACTTGCAGGGGCGACGGGTGGCCGTTCGGCCAGGAAGCATCAGCGCCGCCCTGGTGGAGGAGCTGAACCGGGCGGCCTCAGGCCCTCCGATCCAGGCGGTTCCCCTGCCCCGGATGAACCAGGCCATTGCCCTTCTCCAAGCGGGCCGTGCCGATGCCGTTTTGGCGGACGACCTGCAGTTGAGCTACGTTCTCGCGCATTACACCGGCGGCGCGGTGGTGCCCTCTCTGGTGTTGCGCGGTTTGCGTCCGGAATCCCAGGGGTTCGCCTACGCTCCCGGCCTGGATGGAGCCACGGCCCTGCGCATCGACCTGGCCATCAGCCGGCTGAAACGCACCGGCGAGGTCAGTCTGCTGCGAGAAGAGGCGCTGCGGCCGCGGGGCAAGGAGCGCACGCGCGAGAATTGATCCCAGCCGGGGAGTCTCCGCCACCGCCACCGCGATCCCCTCCACCTCCACGCTGCCCCCTGGGCTCGCCGCCAAGTGAACAAGTCTTAAGGCCAGCCTCCAGAGACCTGCTTCACCCCGGAAGATGGGTCGGTTGCTTTGGCATCATGCTGCTTCCGATTCTGGCGTTGGCCCCTGCCAGCGTGTCCTGGTCACCAAAAGTCGGGTTGGTGATGATCGTGGCGAATGTCATCGCCATCGCCATCGGCAAAGCGACGATCAAACAACCGAATGTGGGCCTGCAACTGCCCAGCTCGGCCCTCTTTGGCGGCCTGAGCCACGGCGCCATGCTCGGCACCATCAGCCTGGGCCACATCCTTGGCATGGGCGCCATTCAAGGCCTGGCTGCCCGCGGCGTGCTCTGAGCCGCTCGGCCAGCGGATTTAGCCAACACCGAAGGGCTTTGAGGAGACTCTGGACAGCCCCTCAGCGGCACCTGTGAGAGTGTGGAGCTCCCGGTTGGTGCAAGGGACAGCTTCCGCTGGTGACCGGTCGTCCAGAGCTTCCTTAAGGAGACTCTGGACAATCCCTCAGCGGCACCTGTGAGAGTGCGGAGCTCCCGGTTGGCGCAAGGGACAGCTTCCGCTGGTAGACCGGTCGTCCAGAGCTTCCTTAACGCGAAGGTCCTTCCATACCAAAGGTGCTTGACCCGAAGGGTCTTTCATGCGGAAGGTCCTTCAGCTCCAAACGGTCTCTTGATTAGAGAGGCTCTGGAAAACCCCTCAGCGGCACCTCTGAGACCGCAGAGCTCCCGGTTGGCGCAAGGGACAGCTTCCACTGGCGACCGGTCGTCCAGAGCTTCCTTAACGCGAAGGTCCTTCCATATCAAAAGTCCTTGACCCGAAGGGTCTTTCATGCGGAAGGTCCTTCAGCTTCAAACGGTCTTTCCCTCTCGAACGGCCTTCTGCGGCGAGGAGCTCCGCCCCTCGGCCACCCGCCACCGGGCTCCCAGGCTCCTTCAAAGCGTGCGGCCGGGTGCGAAAACGCACCCTTGTGGTTCGCTGGAACTGTGACTCGCTGAGGCCTCTGGGAACGCAACACTCCAGCTCCTCGCGTCCTGATCTGGCGGCCGTGTGCCCTGATCTGGCAGACCAAGGCGAATGGGACCCCGATCCAAGAAGTCGGGGCGCCGGGTCAGGCGAGGCGCCGGCATGGGTCGGCGTTCACCGCCCCTCCCGCCGGACCCGCCTCCAGGCCGCGGCGCCACGCG
>JBKDSV010000050.1:0-12337 GCA_046340795.1 Cyanobacteriota bacterium
GGCAGGGCTGATTCAAACTTGCCACTCTGCGTTCATGTGCCCAGCAGCTCTGAGGAACTGAGTCCCGAGCTCATAGGGGTCTCAGCGTGGGACCTGAATCACAATCGTGGCCTGGCGCCTCTATCCAACCACTTTAAAGCACCCCTGCCGCTGAGGGGTTGTCCAGAGTCTCCTTGGCGGTGGCCTGGGGGGCCTGGCGTTCACCCTTGCCTGATCTGAGCCTCACGGACGCGTATGGGAATGTTCTCCAAGTCCTGGACCTTCCTTCTCTTTCCCCTTCGCCTCCCGGAGTGAGAGTTCTTGCCGCCACTGACCTGACTGGTCAGCCGCAGCCGCTCAGGGGGTTGATTGTGCGAGGTGCCCGACGCAGGGCCTGGCCCCAGGGCTGATTCAAACTTGCCGCCCTACGCCCGGGTGTCCAGCAGCTCCGAGGGCCCGAGTCCAGCGTTCACAGGGAGCTCAGCGTCGAATCTAAATCACAACCGTGGTCCAGCGTCTCCATCCGACTACTTTGAAGCAGCCCTGGGTCTGGCCCTGCCGGCCTGCCGCTTGGCTTTGCCGCTTTGCCGCTTGCGCGCGTTGGTCGCGGCGAGCTGACGGAACGCTTCAGGCGGCGCGGGCGGTGATGCGCTCTTCCGCCTGAAGGAGCGCCACCCGCCTGCGCATTTCTTGAAGCAGCTCCTGGATCCGGGGATGGTCCGCCAGCTCCCGCAACACCACCAGGGCCAACAGATGGTCCAGACCCAGGTTGAAATCCAGTGGGCAAAGCGAGGGATTGCGGGCCACGGTCAACGGGGAGGCATAGGCGAGGGTTTGGCCGTCGGCCGTGCGGCCCTCCCAGTGATGACTCCTGTAATGGCTCAGGCGCCGGGGGGCGCTCCAGAGGCCGTGCTGCCGGAGTTTGGCCGCGCTCATGGGATACCAATTGCCATCCAGGGCCACGCTGGGAAAGGGAGAGAGGTCGTCAACGCCAAGCCCCCGTTCCCCGGCAAGGGGGTGGCTGCCGTTGGCCACAAGCCGCAGGGGCGTGCGGTACAGCTCCATCACGGCGAATGTCTGCATCGGGTCGTCGGGGAGATCAAGGGCGCTGGCGCAGAGCCAGGCGTCGATCACCCGCTGCTTCAGAAGGGTGAGGGAGCGGGGCTGGTTGATGGCATCGGCCCGACCAAGCACCCATCCCGTCGGCGCGGGATCTGCCAGCAGGCGGCTGGAGATGGCGCCAGCCTCCAGACGTGATCTGGCCTGTCCCGCCAATCGAGCCGTCTGGTGGAGTTGGCGCTCCTCGGCCAGCAGACTGGTGTTGCCGGCCACCTGCCACTCACCGCGAATCTTCTGCAAGCTCACGCCCAGATTTTCACTCACATGGTGAGCCGCGCGGCTGATCGTGGGCTGACTGAGAGCGGTGACTCGCCCCGCCTGGTGTCCGTTGCACACCCACAGCAAAACGTCAAAGGCCTCGAGTCGGGCGGGGCTCAACATGGCAGCTTCTCCGTAACGATTCAGACGTGTTTGACAGAGGCATATCTATAGCGCCAGAGGTTGATAGTTGGGCGAGTGAATGGCCCTGGAACAGAGATTCTTCGTGAATCAAGGGAGGTTGCGCCATTGGATCATTGGTCCTCTGGACTGGCTTCAAGGCGTACCGGGCTGTGGCTTTTGAGGTTGGCAGCTCATCTCTTTGGCGTTGTCGCCGCCCTCTTTTCTCTGTCCTTCTCTTCTGACGTCGTGGTGGCGACAACGCCTGATCTCCAGCTGGCGATTGCCGTCAGCCGCTGGAGCTCCCCAAGTCACCTTGAACCTGAACGCCGATCAACAGCTGACGTGATCTCGATCACGCTTGAAGACGATCAAACCATCTCGATGTTTCCTTCTTTTTTCGCGTTGCCTGGCCCTCCCGTTCGGACGTCGCCCACCAGCTCCTGCCTGGCCGTCTGGCTGGCTGAGGTGAGGCGAGCACCCCCCCGCCACAGCGGGCTGTGCTCCACCCGGGTCTGCACACGCCGTCAGGTCAGGGCGCTGGTGGTCATCGCGAAGGCAGACTGGCTTCCGCCTCTGGTTGCTGGGTCCGTCAATGGCTTGTCGGCCGACGACTGGCCCGGGATGCCGGCGTTGTGCTAGAGGTCGCCAACGCGGCCAAGAAGAACGGGATGGGAGGCTTCGTCTTGTGCGACCTGCCGGACATCGACGCCCCCAGCAGCGCCGGCCGGATCAGCGAGCCCACCCGGGAGGCGCTGACCGCGGCCAAGCAGCTGCGTGTCAGGCTTGCCGGTTACGGGGAAGCCCAGGCCAGGCGGTTCTCTGCCCGTCGCGAGCGGGCCACCGCAGAGGCTGGACCGCTCCGGGGGGGGCTGGTCGCGATGGTGGCCGGCTGGGATGCGCTACGGGGCGATGGCCCAGACCCTCGCCGGGGAGGACAAGGTCGGCAGCGGCGGCAGGCCCTTGGCCCCCGCTCAGCTGGGGAGACCCCTGCCGCGGCTTGGCCTGGCGGGACAGCTCCATGGCGCTGACCAACGGCTGGTCGCCGCCTGAGGTCTGTCAGATCCATGCCAAAAGCTGCGCAACACCCCCAGGCTGACCCTGAGCTGGACCGGCTGACGGCCCAGGCTCCGCTCCTGCGCCAGCAGCTCCTGGACTGGTGGGAGGTGCATGGTCGGCGCCGGATCGACCAGAAGCCCTGGATGTTCACGCCCGCTGGCCGCTGGCCGGAGTCGGGCGAGGAATTGTGTTGTCTGGGAGTGTGGGTCGCCGAGGTGATGTTGCAGCAGACCCAGCTGCGGGTCGTTCTCCCCTACTGGCGGCGCTGGATGGAGGCTCTGCCCGATCTGGCGGTCCTGGCGGCGGCGGAGGGAGAAACCCTGCTGCGGCTCTGGCAGGGCTTGGGCTATTACAGCCGAGCCAGGCGACTGCGGGAGGGGGCCCGGTTGTTGCTGGCCCGGCAGGCGGAAGGGGGAGGGGCTGCTCCCTGGCCCCGCACGCTGGAGGGGTGGCTGGAACTGCCTGGCATTGGCCGCAGCACGGCGGGTGGCATCCTCTCCTCCGCCTGTGATCTCCCGGTGCCCCTGCTGGATGGCAATGTGCGCCGAGTGTTGGCGCGGCTGTTGGCCCATCCCCGCCCTCCCCGGACGCAGGAGCGTCTGTTCTGGAGCTGGAGCGCCAGCCTGCTCGATCCGCGCCAACCGCGGCTGTTCAATCAGGCCCTGATGGATCTCGGCGCCACGGTCTGCACGCCCCGCTGTCCCCTCTGCCAGGCCTGTCCCTGGCGCGAGGCCTGTGGGGCTTACGCTGCCGGCGACCCCACCCGCTTCCCCGTGAAGGAAACCGCCCGGCCCGTGCCGTTTCAGGTGATCGGTGTGGGCGTGGTGCAGGATGAAGAGGGCCGGGTGTTGATCGATCCGCGCTTGGAGGAGGGCCTGCTGGGGGGCCTGTGGGAATTCCCCGGCGGCAAGCAGGAGCCTGATGAACCGATCGTCGAGACGATCCGTCGGGAGTTGCGGGAGGAGCTGGCGATCGAGGCGGAGGTGGGCGAGGAGCTGCTCACCCTGGAACACGCCTACAGCCACAAGCGCCTGCGGTTTGTGGTGCATCTTTGCCGCTGGCGCTCGGGCGAACCCCAACCCCTGGCCTGCCAGCAGGTGCGCTGGGTGGAGCCCAGCGCGCTGACCAGTTACCCCTTCCCGGCGGCCAACGCCCGCATCATCGCCGCGTTGCAGGCGCGGCTGGCGATGGGAGGCGCTTGAGCCGCCCCGGCCACCGGACCCTCACAGAGTCGCAGCTCCTCCCCAGGGCTACCTCAAGGTCAAGTTGAGGTCCCGCAAATGGAGCTGAAGAACGCGGATCGTCCTGGCTGGGCACAAATGACGACGGGTCTGCCGATGGACAGGCGCCCTGATCCCCGGCTTCCACAGGACTTTTGGTCAGCCCTGCACCGCCAGACGATGAACGAGCTGCTGGGTACGCAGATCGCCAAGCCGCCGTCGGATTCCACCTTCCGACTGCTGCTGGCTCAGCTTGATGTGGAGAGCTTTGAGACCCTGCTCCAAGACTGGATGAGCACCCAGATCGGCGAGGCCGAACCCATCGACACCCTGGTCTGTGACGGCAAGACGCTGCGGGGCTCAATCGATGAAACCGCAACCGGGGCAGCGCGTTTTATCGCCCAGGTGAGCCTCAGGGCTGCTTTAAAGTGGTCGGATAGAGGCGCCAGGCCACGATTGTGATTCATGTCCCACGCTGAGACCCCTATGAGCTCGGGACTCAGTTCCTCAGAGCCGCTGGGCACATGAACGCAGAGTGGCAAGTTTGAATCAGCCCTGAGGTGAGCCTCTACTCCAGGGCTGCCTAAAGGTCTGTCCACATAGCCCTTGCCGGACCTATCAGCATTTGGTTTGGTCGGCGGGAGCTCTCCCTTCCGATGTCCGATTTGGCCTGCTGATGATTAGCTTTTTAGTGGCACGGACATAGAATCAGCCTAATCCATTATTATGGCCACGCTCTGCAGCCTGGCCATGAATGCGCTGCAGCTCGATGGCTTCTGGTCCATCCCCGAGAGTGTGGCCGCCGTGGCCCACGACATCAGGGGATTATTGGAGCTTCTGGGCTGGCGAGAAGCTGCTCAAACACAGGCTTCTGGATAACTTCTAATGAGCCCTGGTTGAAGTGGGGCGCATAGTGGCTTTCCAGTAACATTCACGGAATCAGCTTGTGGAGCAGAACCCAGCGGTTGTTGGGATCCAGCTTTCCACCAAAGGGCGAGTGAAACGCTTCAATCGATAGCTGACCAGTGTGCTGAAAAACGTACATTTGCGTGCCAGCGATTTCTTCTAGGCCAGGAATGGCCAATTGCGTCCCGTCCTAACGCGAGATTGACCCTGGAATCAAGTGTGGCACAAAGGATTTGGGTTGCTCAGCAAGCCCTAAATACACATAACATGACGCGCGAGGCAGGCCAGCGACTGCTTGGATTGTTGTCGCTGGTGTGTTGAAGTTTTTTCTCTGGCTACTTACCGGTAGTGTTCACAGGCTGATCAGACGCTATATCTGCCCCCTGAACGGTGATGGAAGCTCAGCGCTTGAAGCGAGAGTGGCCAGAGAAAAGGTGGAGGAGAGTATAATTTAAAATGGCGGGAACGAACGCAAGCAGATAAATCATTAATCCGTGAGCTTGGGAGGCCAAAAAATAAGCAGCAACAGCATTAACAATAAATAACAGTAGCACACTTCTTTTTTTTAAAAGTTGACCAGCGAGACGATCGGAAAAGGTGAATTGTTGCTGCAATGTGTTTGACAGAAGAAATGCGGTCACAAAAGCCAAGACATTAGCCGGTCCTTTTGGAAGCAAAGATAAATGAACTAGGGCAAGGAGTATGCTCAGATGAACCGCAGTTGCGATGACACCAACAAGTCCAAATTTAGCGAAACGGAGATAAGCATTCATGGAATATTATCCACTCGTTTTATCAGATAAATCGGTCGACGCTTGCTTTCTACATAGATACGACCCACATATTCACCCAGAATACCAATACCAATCAGCTGCAACCCACCTAAAAACGTCACCGCAAAAAAGAGTGAGGCATAGCCCCGCACATCAATTCCATAAAAAATGACTCTAAAAACAGCCATCAGCCCCACTATGAAGGACACTGCCGTGACGGTTAGACCAAGGTAGCTCCAAATTCTCAGGGGAGCTGTTGAAAAAGAAAAAATACCATCCAGGGCATAATTCCAGAGCTTCCACTGGTTCCATTTTGTCATGCCAGCTTTGCGACTTGGACGCGAAAAAGTGATGTTTTTTTGATCGAATCCCACCCAGGCAAAAAATCCTTTGGAAAAGCGAATACGTTCTTCACAGGCTAGGATCGCATCAATGGCAACCCGATCTAGTAGGCGATAATCGGAAGCATTATATTCAATTTTCAATTTGCTGAGCCGAAGAAAAATCGAATAAAAGGCAGAAGAACTGACCTGCTTGAAGTACGTGTCACTTGTTCGGTCGCTGCGCACGGCATTAACCACCTGATGACCTTGCAGCCATTCTTCAATCATGCAGGGGATCAGGGAAGGTGGATCCTGCAAATCTGCGTCGAGAATGATACAGGCATCGGCATCACACTGATGAAGGCCAGCAAGAATAGCAGCTTCCTTGCCAAAGTTTCGACTGAGTTGAATGATTTTTCCTCCTGATAAATCAGCCGCATCTCGAATCAGCTCTTGAAATGTTTTTACCGTCAGATCGGTGCTGCCGTCATCAACAATCAGCAAGCGAAAATCAAAATTTTGCGAGATGTCTCGCTTTAGAGACTGAATTGTAGCTGATAATTCCTGAAGTAAAAAAGGAGCTGATTCTTGTTCGTTGTAACAAGGCACCAGGAGGTCAATGGATGGTATCGAATGCACGGCACAAAGCACGAACTAATAAAAGATGAATTTTAGCATGCTAAGTAATCCGAGCAAATCAACATAACCTGGCCTGCGAGGTATGCCAGCGACTGCTTGGGTTTTCGTCGCTGGTGTGTTGAAGTTTTTTGCTCCAGCTACTTAGGAAGCTCTGGACAACCGGTTGCTAGTGGAAGCCGTCCCCTTGCGCCAACTGCGATCTCCGCGCTCTTACAGGTGCCGCCAAGGGGTTTTCCAGAGCTTCCCTTAAGTCACCCAACTAAACAAACATAACATGACGTGCGAGGCATGCAGACGACTGCTTGGGTTGTTGTCGCTGGCCTATTGAAGGGCACCTCGAAAAATCACTTTTGACCTGCTGCAACTGGCCAGCGAGGTCAGTGACAGCAAGGGATTTCACTCCAGGAGGCGAGGAGGAGGCAGAATTTTTCGAGGTGCCCTGAAGTTTTTTCTCTGGCTACTTAACAGCAATTAATCCTGAAAGGGCGTCAGAGCAAAAGTCTGCCAGAGGATGGAAGACAAGCCACAAAGCCACACCAATCTCAGATAAACTTTGCGCTTAGGCGCTAATTCCAATGCACAAGCAATTGTGACAGCTATGACCAAAGGCAAGCTTTTGGCAATATAACGCATCCGCACAAAAATGACAAGCCAAGCTGGCAAGAGAATGCAAGCGGTGACCAAGACAGAGCCCAAAAGAAGATATTTATTTTCTTTGATACTTCTGACTTGAAATAGGATGAGAATAAAGGGAATGGCCATGAATTTAAATACTTTCATCACATTGGGCAAGCTCCTTGCCGCCGAAATACCAACATAATCAAAGTAAAGATCGGGATGTTGACGTAATACATCGCGAAATGTCGGCGCGTCACGGAAAAGGGTGTTGCGCATGGCAAGCTCGGCCTCCTGTTCTGTTGGCGGGACCAGTTGAAATTGATGCCAGCGCAGGAAATCTCGATAGGCACTAAAAAAGGCTGTCGTGCTTCGATCAGATGTGAATGGATTACTTCCACTTAAGATAAATGCAGGCGCCAGATAAAAAGATAGAAAAAGAGCCGTAAAGACAATCGTGAGATAAGACTTGGCTCGGCCTTGCCGCCATTCCCAGACAAACCAAAAGAGGGCCAGGGCTGTGGCGCTGAGGATGAGTTCAACTTTGCAGAGGGCAAAAGTGGCCAAAATAAAGGCTGTCAAAATGGTGGGCCAGCGCCGGAGAACGGCAATAAAGAAGAGATTTAAAAGGCTGGCAGAGATCACATCGCTGGAAGGTTCCAACAGTTGGAAGCCAGCCGTCGCAATGATCAAAAATCCAAGAATTCGCAGGGAGAGAACACGTGGAATCACCGTTCGTAACAAGACAAAGCTGCTCACCAACCAGCCCGCCATGGCAAAAATTTTGAAATGCCAGTTCAGGCTGCTGGGAGTGGTTGGGATGATGAGCTTGTAGATGCCCGCAATCAAACTAGAGGTGATACCACCGGAATGCATAAGATTTGGATATTGAAATACGAAATGTCCATCTTCTCTTCGTAGCTGAAGATTGACCGTTTCAACAAAATGCTGATCCATCAGCGGCTTGGGCACAACCCCACTTCCCTGGAGGATCACAAGTGCGGAGAGGAGCAGAGCAACGGCAAGGATGGCGACTTCAAGACTGTTCTGCCAGCGAGGCAAGGATTGGACAGCATCACCATCTTGCATGAAGATTGGATCCCGAGAGAATTATTTGCCCTAATTTTACTGTCAAGCGAAAAAGGGCACCTCGAAACATCACGGTTGGCCTGCCGCAGCTGGCCAGCAAGATCAGTGACAGGAAGAGAGGTCACTCCGGGAGGCGAGTGTGTGGTCCCGCAAGTTCATGCGTCATCCTCGGCTTGGTCCGTGCGCCTAGGAGCCTGTTGCGCATAGATGTCCATGCGAGGATATCGAGCTCCAAATCGACTGGATCCAGGTCAAATCTGCTTCCAAAAAAGGATTTATGGAGAAACTGTTTAAGGGCATCTCGAAAAATACCGGTTTCGCCTGAAAGCGCCGATTGAGACTCATGTCTTGGTCGGCGTTGGCCTTGTCCATTGGTCGCTGCAAGGCCGATTTTTCGAGGTGCCCTTAATTGGGTCATCTCAATGAGATCATCAACAGCTATCGGTTGATGCATCTTGCAGCTTTTGTATGTGACCGTTGACCCAGTTTTTCTAGGCGCACCAGGCTCCTAGCTGCCGTCATCAGCAAGGCCTGCAGGGCACCTCGAAAAATCACTTTTGGCCTGCCGCGACTGGCCAGCGAGGTCCATGACAGCAAGGGATTTCACTCCGGGAGGCGAGGAGGAGGCGAAATTTTTCGATCTGCCTTAGGATTAACCGAATAGCTATCCGGGCTGTAGCTCAATTGTTCAAGCTGCAGCTCAATAAATGTTGTTATCAGCCTGGGCGGAGGAGGGAACAAGCACCAAGAAAAGAAACCACCAAGCCAGGATGCAAAGCAGGAACGGTAGAACCAGCCAAAGGGGGACGGAAAGGCGAAAAAAGGCCAGCAGATCCAGAGCGATGCCGAGGGCTCCCGTGAGGAGGATAGACCACGGCTGGCACCACCAAGGTTTGTGATGCCAGAATAGTTGTGCCCCGGATTGATGGGGAGGATCTTCTCTTTCGGCGTTGGCCACGCGAGATGTTACTGGGTGGAGAGGGCAGCGGGAAGATTGCTGCTGCCGGGCACGTAGGCATTATTGACAACGGAGTTCTTTCTCACCTGTTGCATGAGCGTGGTCTCAGCAGCTCGATATTGACCATCCTTGCGAGTGCCAATATCTTCCAACTTAAGCGTTTTCAACTCCTTGTCGGTCAGCTTCACAGCGACATCTGGATCGATGCCATGCTTGTGGATGTCCCGATTGCTGGGGGTGAGGTACTTGGCAATCGTCACCGTCATGCCGGAGCCATCGGAGAGACCTCGAACGGATTGCACGAGGCCCTTGCCAAAGGTTTGTTGGCCCACCAGAACGGCGCGCTTGTTGTCCTGCAGGGCACCGGAAAGAATTTCACTGGCACTCGCTGAGCCCTCATTGACCAGGACTACCAGGGGTTTGGTGGTGATCGCCCGACCCGTGGCCCGCTTCACATCCTGGATGCCATCGCGGGTTTTGGTGGAGACGATGATGCCCTCATTGAGAAGCTGACGGGCGATGTCGATGCTCGCCACCAGCAGTCCACCAGGATTGCTGCGCAAATCCAAAACATAGCCCTGTACACCTTTGGCCTCCAGATCCACCAAGGCCGCGCGCATGTCCTTGGAGGCATTGGCGTTGAACTGTTTGAGCTTGATGTAGCCCACTTTCACTCCATCAGGAGTGGTGTTGACCTGATGTTCAACGGCATGGAGTTCGATAACTTCTCGCATCAGGGGCACATCCACCAGCGATCCCTTACGCCGCAGGGTGAGCTTGACGGTGGTGCCGGCCTTGCCACGAATGAGCTTCACCGCTTCTTCGGTGCTCATTCCCTTGGTGCTCTTGCCGTCAATCGTCACAATGACATCTTTCGGCTGTACGCCAGCCCGTGATGCGGGCGAGCCGTCAATCGGAGAGATAACAACAAGTTCTTTGGTCTGTTTGTCGAGGCTCAACTGAATGCCCACCCCGGAAAGTTCCCCGGAGGTGTCGATCTGCATCTCCTTGAATTCTCGCGGATCCAGGAAACGGGTGTAAGGGTCATCCAGGGTGCCGAGCATGCCGCGGATGGCCTCATAGGCCTGTTTCGGATTGCCGTAGCTGCGGGCGAGAAGTTCACGGCGCAGGGTGCGCCAGCGATCGGGGGTGTACTTGCCTGTGGTATCGAGGTAATCGCGGAAGACAATCTGCCAGGCTTGATCCATCACCTCCTTTGGGCTGTCGGCAATGCTGATATTGGCAGTGGGAGCCATGACCATTTCTCGGGCCAGCACCGCCGTGGTGGCGCAGGCACCAAGTCCGACAACCACCGCAAACGTGGTGCGACCGCTCAGCATCTGGATTGTCCTCAAACGAAGCACACTCTCATCACAACGTAGCGCCGAAACGCCCCGCTCGAACAGACCTCAGGGGTCAACCCAGCGGCCGTCCTCCTTGATCAGAGCAATCAGGGCCTCCACGCCTTCGCTTTCGGGCACGCGGCGGATTTCCTCCCGTCCTCGGTAGAGGGAGATCGTGCCTGGGGTTTTGCCCACGTAACCGTAGTCGGCATCAGCCATTTCCCCGGGCCCATTGACAATGCAGCCCATCACGGCGATGTCAAGGCCCGTGAGGTGGGCAGTCGCCTCGCGCACCTTCTGCAGCACCTCCTCCAAGTTGAAGAGGGTGCGTCCGCAGCTGGGGCAGGCCACGTACTCCACCATCGTCTTGCGCAGGCCCATAGCCTGAAGAATCGAGTAGCATACGGGGATTTCCTTTTCTGGGGCCTCCGTGAGGGAGACGCGGATCGTGTCGCCGATTCCTTCGGCCAGCAGGGGGGCGATGCCCGCGGTGCTCTTGATGCGGCCGTAATCGCCGTCACCGGCTTCGGTCACGCCGAGGTGAAGGGGGTAAGGAAAGCCTTCGGCGTCCATGCGGGCGGCCATCAGGCGATAGGCGGCCATCATCACCGGGGCCCGGGAGGCCTTCATCGACACCACGATGTTGTGGAAATCAAGCCGGTCGCAGATGCGGATGAATTCCAGAGCACTCTCCACCATCCCCAAAGGCGTGTCGCCGTAGGTGAAGAGCATGCGTTCGGCCAAGGAGCCGTGGTTGACACCGATGCGCAGGGCTTTGTCCTGCGCCTTGAGCAGACTCACCAGGGGCTCGAAGGTGGCCTGGATGCGCACGCCGATGGCGGCGACCTCCTCGGGGCTGAAGTCGGAGCGGTTGGGATCGGGCTTGTCAAAGACAAAGAGACCCGGATTGATGCGCACCTTGTCGACGTGTTGGGCCACCTCCAGAGCGATCTTCAGGCCGTTGTGGTGCACGTCCGCCACCAGGGGCACCGGGCGGTAGGTGTCTTCCAGCCGCTGGCGGATCTCCTTGACGGCCTTGGCATGGGCCAGAGAGGGCACCGTGAGCCGCACAATTTCGCAGCCCGCCTCGTGCAGCCGGCGGATGCCAGCGGTGGCGCCCTCCACATCCAGCGTGTCTTCGTTGATCATCGACTGCACCACCACAGGATGGCCGCTGCCGATCCACACATCCCCCACGCGCACGCTGCGGGTCGGGCGGCGGTGGATGACGGTGTCGAAGCGGGGATCGGTGGCTGTGGCCCCCTCCGATCGAGCCGGATCAGCGGCGGCGGCACGGGACGGGGCGGCGGTCATCGCGGGGTGCGGGGGCGTGGGCAAAGCCTGTCACAACACTGTGGCAACTGACGAGTCATCAGGCTGGCGCCAACCCGCCTCCACACCGTCGGCGCTCTGGGCCTCCCCCGGGCCGGCCGTGCCGTGGCGTGCTCCGCCTGGCCTGCGCATGCCAGAGCCGTGGTCCGGCAGGGTGCGGTTGGCGCTGAGCAGGCTCAGCCGCTCCTGGTTGGCCTGGACCACCGGCAGCCGATCCAAGGAATCGCGGTGAATCAAGGGCAGATCCCGCACTGCCAACAGATGATCGGTTTGGCAAGGGGTTCTCGGAATCGAGCCCGAACATGAGTCAATCTGCTCCTCGAAGTCGCGTTTAAAATCGGCCTCGAGCCGGCCAGGGCCCGGTCCACGGGGTGGCAGTCTGGAGCACGCCGTAGAGATCGCCAGCGCCATCCGAGCGACGGGGGAGACCGAGGTGCAGTTTCTGGCCGCTACGGGCACGGGGCAGGGCTGCCTGAAAGTCTGTCCACGTGGCTCTTGTCGGGCCTGCCGGCATTGGCTTTGGTTGACGAGATTTCTCGCTTCCGATGCACGAAACCCTCATCGCTGCAGTCGATCAGCCCACTGCCAATGATCTGATCAGCTT
>JBKDSV010000051.1:0-4095 GCA_046340795.1 Cyanobacteriota bacterium
TTCGGCCTGTTGCGGGCCTGGTACGAGCGGGCGCGCATCAAGGCCCCCTGGGGCCAGCTGCGCCTGGTGATCGTTTATTCCCAGGAGCCCTATCTGCTGCAGGACATCAACCAGTCGCCCTTCAACGTCGGCCTGCCAATCGAGCTCGAGGCGCTCACAGAGGCCCAGGTGATGGAGCTCTGCCAACGGCACGGCCTGGCCTTCTCCCCAGAGCAGCGGCAACAGTTCTGGGAGCTGACGGGCGGCCACCCCTATCTGGTGCGGGCCGGGCTCTATCAGCTCAGCGCGGGCGGCCAACCCTTTGAGGCCTTTTGGCGGGCGGCCCCCACCGAGGCGGGCTGTTTCAGTGATCATCTCCGCCATCTGCTTGGGGTTCTGGTGAGCCGGCCACGGCTGGCGGAGGCCTTCACGGCCGTGATCACGGCCAGCCGGCCGGCGCGCGTGCGGGCGGAGGAGGCGTTTCAGCTCGACAGCCTCGGCCTGGTGACGCGGGTGGAGAACGATGTGCAGCTGCGCTGCTCCCTCTACCGCCGCTACTTCCAGGACCGCTGGCAGCGACCCGCATGAGCGGCCCCGCCTTTCGCTACCAGGTGGGCGGCAGCCTGCCGCCGGAGTTCCTGGGGTATGTGGAGCGCGGTGCGGACCAGGAGCTGGTGGACCACCTGCTGCGGGGCGAAACCTGCTCGGTGTTCAACAGCCGCCAGATGGGCAAATCCAGCCTCAAGGTGCGGGCGATGCAACGGCTGCGGGCGGCGGGCCGGCTCTGCGCCGTGATCGACCCCCAAGGTCGGGGCACAAGCGTGACGGAGGAGCAGTGGTATGCGGGCACGGTGAAACGGCTGATCGAGGATTTCGACCTGGAGGAACGGCTCCCCTACCGCCGCTGGAGCGCCCAGGCGGATCAGGCCCTGAGCCCGGTGGAGCGGTTTTTCGAGTTCATCGACCGCGACCTGTTGCCGGCCACCGGCGACACGCCGCTGGTGATCTTTGTGGAGGAGGTGGACAGCCTGCTTAGCCTGCAATTCGGCGCCGATGGCTTCTTTACGTTGATCCGGTCTCTGCACGAGCGGCGAGCGGCCCAGCCGATGTACCGGCGCCTCTGCTTTGCCTTTCTGGGGGTGGCCACTCCTTACGACCTGATCCGCGGGGAGAGCCGCCGCGCGTACAACATCGATCACGCCGTGGAGTTGGGCGGCTTCAGCGTGGCGGAGGCCAGGCCCCTCCTGGCGGGGCTGGAGGGCCGGGTGGCAGAACCGGAGGCCGCCCTGGCGGCGGTGGTGCAGTGGAGCGGCGGCCAGCCCTTTCTCACCCAGAAGCTCCTGGCCCTGCTGTTGGAGGAGCCTCAGGGGGAAGCGAGCACGGAGGCCTGGGTGGCGGAGGTGGTGCGCCGCCGGGTGTTGACCGATTGGGAGGCCAACGACAATCCGCCCCACCTTCGCACGATCCGTGATCGCCTGCTGCTGAGTGAGGAGCGGGGACGGGGCCGCCTGTTGGGCCTCGCCCAGGCGCTCCTGGATCAAGGCCGCCTGCCCATGGAGCCAATCGACGACCATCAACTGCTGCGGTTGACCGGCATGGTCAGCCTGCGCCAGGGCCAGCTGGTGCTTGCCAACCCGATCGTGGCCGCCCTGTTTGACCAGGCCTGGCTGGAGCGCCAGCTGGCCGACTTGCGCCCCCCGATCTACCGCGAGGCCCTGCGGGCCTGGCAGGCGGCCGAACCGGAACAGCGCGACCAGCACCTGATCGCCGGCGCGCCCCTGCGGGAGGCCCGGACCTGGGCCCGCGACCGTCGGCTGGCCGATGCCGACCAGAAGTTTCTGGCGGCCAGCCGCGAGGCGGATGAGGCCGCGCAGCGGGCGGAGCAAACCGCACGATTTGCAAAATTGACAGGCGTGTTGTCCTTCACCCTGGTTGGATTCTTATCTTTGATCGTGATAAATATGAGTTTGCAGCAGTCCATAAAAGAATTCGAAAGACGGTCGATTGATGCCGAAGACAGAACCAAGGCTTTATCGACGCCCATGAGACTAACCGAAGAAGAAGGCTTCGAATTCAAGCCTTTCTCACACGCCTTAACTCCGCTTATGGAAGAGCGACTAGACATACGTCTTCCTCAAATTCTGAATAGCCTAAGCCGTTACAAGTCTGACACAATTGAGATTATCGTAATGGCCTATGCAGACTCTTATCAGCATTCAGAATCCAGTCCGACCACATCTCACTCTCTTAGCATGAGTCGCGCAAGATCTATTGCGTACGCGCTGGAAAGACGGCTCAGATATAAGTTGCCTTTTCTGACTTATCGCGCACTTGCGACTGAGCCGCCTATTGAGCCAGGGGAGATAAAAAGAAGTACAGAACAGAACCAGATGTCATTCAGATTAGATGGCATTGACATAAGATATCTTACAACCAAAAGGCTCCGTTCTAATGAGTGGGCTGGATGTCGCACACACCTCCTGGAGCCCTCAAAACGTCCAAAGGGTAACCTTACGACATCCCAGGTCGAAAGCCTACGAAAACAGATCCGCATCAAAAATCTACAAGCGGCACCCCCCGCCGATCATAATCGCCCAGGCGACTCACGAGACGTCCCTGAAATTAGATCCAGACCCACCCTTGAACCTACTTCTGCACCCTATAGAGAAGAACCACTATGGTGATCCGAGATAATCACTTCCCTTTAAGTATAGCAGAATATTCGGCAATTCCCCTGATAGCCTTTAAAATAATAGTCAATTTTGGTTGCCTTGCTTGCAATTGTGCTTACTCTCTTATTGATCTAGTGTCCTGTCCCGGAGATTTGCGAGCAAAGTCGCTGGAGCTTCTCGAGGATTGAATCCGCCGTGGCGGTCCATTTGAACGGCGCCTTGGTCGTGTTGTAGGCCGCCACGAACTGCTCGATCTTGGCGATCAGCTCCTTTACGTTGGAGAAGCTGCCCCGTCGGATCGCACGCTGGGTGATGATCCCAAACCAGCGCTCCACCTGGTTGAGCCAGGAGGCGTAGGTCGGCGTGTAGTGGACGTGGAACCGTGCCCGCTGCGCCAGCCAGGAGCGGACTTTGGCGTGCTTGTGAGTGCAGTAGTTGTCGACGATCAGGTGCACGTCGAGATCCTCCGGGACGGACTTCTTGATCTGGCGGAGGAAGCCGAGGAACTCCTAGTGCCTGTGGCGAGGCCTGGACTGGGTCAGCACCTCCCCCGTGGCAACGTCCAGGGCAGCGAACAGGGTGGTGGTGCCATGGCGGATGTAGTCGTGCGTGACCCCCTCCACGTAGCCCAGGCCCATGGGCAGCAGCGGCTGCGCCCGGTCCAGGGTTGGATCTGCATCTTCTCGTCAACGCAAAGCACCATCCCCTTGTCGGACGGATTCAGGTATAGGCCGACGATGTCGCGGACCTTCTCAACAAGGAAGGGATCCGTCGACAAATTGAAGTGCTTCTGCCTGTGCGGCTGCACCGTGAAGGCCTGCAGGCGCCGGTGGTGCTGGCTGTTGCGCTCGTAGTAGATCCCCCCGCCCGTGGGATCGGTGCCCTCCGCCCACACCTGGTCCACCATCAACTGGCCGATCGCCAGAGAGTCCTTGGCGGCTCCATCGATGGCCTCGCCGTCCAGGAGCAAGGGACTACCTGACTCGTCTTGATTGTCCGAAATGTTGAGACGCTGACATATCGGTGCCGGGTGGTTCAGATCAATGCCCGGCCGGGCGCCAGTCCACCCCCGTGGACACGCGTGCCCGAGAGAATGGACTGGCGCCCGGTTTTGGGCACGTTTTGGGCACGGCCTCGGAGGCCAGTCCCTGAGAAGTCAATCGGGGCGACAGGATTCGAACCTGCGACCTAGTGCTCCCAAAGCAAAAGCGAGGGGTAGTGGCAGGGAAGGCTTTCCAATGCTGGCAAGGGTTTTGGCCGATGCTGGCGGGGGCTGTCCGGACCATTTAGGTTGTTCTTGCCCCTTTTTTGCCCCCTCGGGGGCAGCTGAGACCCTCTGCCATGCCTGTGATCCGCCGCGCTGAGAAGTGGGAGGAGGGCTTGCGAACGTCGGTGAGAGCGAGCTCTGCCGAGGGCTGGAACGTGTACGAGCACGGCGGCCGTG
>JBKDSV010000052.1:0-23814 GCA_046340795.1 Cyanobacteriota bacterium
CCCAGGAGCTGGGCATCCATGTGATCACCCTCTACAAATGGCGGAAGGCCTGGCGGTTGCAAGGGGAGGTGGTGCCAGCGACCCAGAAGGCGCCTGAGAACTGGGGTGCTGCCGACAAGTTCACCGTGGTGCTGGAAACCGCTGGTCTGAATGACACCGAGCTCGGCGCCTACTGCCAGGAGCGGGGTTTGTATCCCGAACAGGTGGACCGCTGGCGTCAGGCGGCCCAAGATGCCAACGCACTGCCGCAGGCTGACGATGGCCGAGCAGAAGGATTTGGAGAAACGCCACCAGCAGGATCAGCGGGAGATCAGGCGGCTGCAACAGGAGCTCCGGCGGAAGGACAGGGCCTTGGCGGCAGGGCTGATTCAAACTTGCCACTTTGCGCTCATGTGCCCAGCAGCTCTGAGGAACTGAGTCCCGAGCTCATAGGGGTCTCAGCGTGGGACCTGAATCACAATCGTGGCCTGGCGCCTCTATCCAACCACGTTAAAGCAGCCCTGCCCACAAGCCTGCTGCGCGGCAAACAACTGGAGTGCATGCCACGAATTTAAAGCAGCCTTGCCTGTCAACGCTCTAATCACAGAACCACAGCAAAGAGTTTGAAGGATATTTTCAGGATATAAAACCGAAGCTGGCATTAATTTTGAATACCTGATACTCTGGTGATATCTATTTTTGTATCCGTTTAGCGGCTAGATATGGTGTGTGTGGGGGGCAAGGAAGACTACATGTATTGCCTGTGTTAGGCCTATAAGCCTGAAATGGGGCCTGTTAGGGAGACTCTGGAAAACCCCTCAGCGGCACCCGTGAGAGCGCGGAGCTCCCAATTGCTGCAAGGGAGCGGCTTCTACTGGTGACCGCTTGTCCAGAGCTTCCTTAGGGCTACAGCGATCGCTTTTTAAGCGATGGCCAAACGTCAATCGACGGAACAGACCTATTGCAGTGCAATGGGTCTCAGATTTATCCCAGCCCCCAGGGCTGACCAAAAGTCCTGTGGAAGCTGGGGATCAGGGCGCCTGTCCATCGGCAGACCCGTCGTCATTTGTGCCCAGCCAGGAGGGTCCGCGTTCTTCAGCTCCATTTGCGGGACCTCACCTTGACGTCGAGGCAGCCCTGTCCCAGCCCCCGACTGGATACTATTTGTCTTCTTGCCTTGCTTCGCCAACCAAACTCGAAATGCTTCCTGATAGCTTAAAAGGATTCCTAAATCCCAGCCAAGTCTCGGAAGAGAGGCTTGTTCATCAAATCATTGGCATTACCCTTTTACTTGATGACAACTTCTTTTTAGGATCATGCTCATGATGCTGAGATAACCTCTTTTCCTGGCTCACTGTTGAGCGCGACCAATGGCTTCTGGTGCCCTTTCTTTTGGATCCCTCAATGCCTTGACATGTTGCAGAGAACGATGTAAAGTATCAGCCGAGTGGCTCAAAGTCAATGAATCTTCGCGAGATGATCAATTCAATTACTGAGGAAACCGGCCTGCCACGCGAGCATGTCCGAAAGGTGCTTACGGCTCAGTTTTCTCATATGGCTGATCTGATCCGTCGCAAAGAAGATTTCACCAGCCCGTCTCTTGGAATTAAAGCGCTCACCAATCGGGAAACCGGACGCCAGGGTGGATGGGTTTGGATCAAGCCAAAAGATCATCAATGATACTCATTTGATCGAAAAGCTCATTTGATTTGTTGCGCATGCTTCTGTGATTGATCTGTTGATCTCGGGAACAGCTCTTATCCTCGTGCATCTTACGAGATCGTACCTTTTGTTTCCAGAGCACGGATCAGGCATATCTTTTGGTACGAGCTGATTCTAATCATGTTTTCTTGATGACCCAGATTTGTCCGAGCAGTCTCTCAAAGCTGCACAGAAGCGCTCTCGCCAACAGCAATCTAAGCCAGCGCCTTCAGAGGTCAGTGGAATTCAGAGGAAGGATCTGGCCCCTCAGCGCTTGTCTTGCATAAAAAGTATCTAACTTTATCGAATTCTCTGAGTTTTACTTGCCTTGGGAACGTGCTATCTCCATATTGGTGTACCCAAAACTGGTAGTACATCTATACAAGCTTCGCTCGCAAGTGGTCAACAACAACTTGCTGAACATGGATATTATTACCCTGTATTTGAAATTAATCATCGTTTTCTCACTTCAGCCTTCCTGGAGCGTCCTGAAACATTTGATTACAACGAGTTTCTCTCTTTGTCAGCATCTGAAATTAATGAACGCAACGACAATAACTTGCGTCGCTTGGAGAGCGAATTTCAAGCAAGTGGCTGCACTAACCTTGTCTTGAGTTCAGAGCATCTTGTCCTGTTGTCAGAGCTTTCTATACGACGCTTGCAAGATTATTTGCATGCAAATTTTGCCAATACAATTGTTGTTGTATATTTTCGCCACCCGCTATCTTCGGCCGCAAGTATGATTCAGGAAATGATTAAGAATGGCGTTTCTACCCTTGATTTGTTAACTGCACATCCTCCCTTCAATCGTCCCAAGAGAATCCTTAAATCCTGGAGCCGTTGTTTTGATCCTAAATTTATTCGTGTCCGCGATTTCTCCTACCAATCACTTGTCAATCACGATCTCATTGCCGATTTTCTTTATTGTATTGATTTTCGGGGAGATGTCAACTTATTCCCGAGGCTGTATAAACGCCAGTCCCTTTCTATGCCTGCTGTTTTAATTGCTAATCAGTTGGCTTCTCTTTATCCTAAATACTCACCTGCCAGGGCACCCCAGCATCGCTTATCTCTGTTGCTTGAGAGGATCCCTGGACCGAAGTATTTCCCGGATCCTGCCACCGTTGCAGTGATCCTTGAACAGGCCACGACTGAACTTGCGTATCTTCGCGAGGAATGGTCATTAAGCCTCAAGACTCCGTCACCAGCTGATGTACTGCTTAATCCTACTCAAGCTAATCTTTGGACTACTGATGTTTTAAGATCCTTAGCCATGATCTTGAATTTACTTGCAGCTTCTGATGCGAAGATCCCCAAACAATCTGACAGTTAGGGAGGCTCTGAAAAACCCCTCAGCGGCACCTGTGAGAGCATGGAGCTCCCAGTTGCTGCAAGGGACGGCTTCCACTGGCGACCGGTTCTCCAGAGCTTTCTTAGTCATGATCTCTTGATGTTTACCTGTACGGATCTCTATATAGATCAGTTGAGATCAAGCCATTCTTACTGATGAATAATCTTCTGGCTTTGACGGAGCCGGATCTTTGGTAAGTAGCCAGAGAAAAAAACTTCAACACAGCAGCGACAAGAACCCAAGCAGTCGCTGGCACGCCTCGCAGGTCATTTATATTTATTGTATCGGGATACTTAGAGCTACAGTCATAACTTTAATGGTTGTTCTGTTGCTCTTCTTGTGCTAGCCAGACCTCTGTTGCCAGTCGTTTCCTGGCCTTATGGCTGACCCTCATCTCTTCTTCCCTGATCCGTTCAGCCACCCGATCCAGATCCTCGGGGAGAAGCTGTATTACATTCGGCTTGTCTTGAAAGATTTGACTAGTCAGGATCTGCAGACTGAGGCAAAGTTCTGTTTGGGCCAGCCATTGCTCTAGTGTTATTTTGGATATATTCTTATTGTCTGCTGTGATAGAGTCAAGCACATTATTAATCAGCAGAGTTGCCGCTGCTTGTCGAATGCTCGACGATTCTTTCATCTGCTTTGAGATCTTCTCCTCAAGCCAGGCGAGACACAGTATCGCAGCGCTAATCTCTCCTTCTCGGGCCAGCCAAATGGAGCTGCCAAGAAGCTGAGCTGGGGAAATCTCTTTTTGATTCAGCGGCGTCTTCAGGCCTGGCCATGGCTCTTGATCCTTGTTAGTCTCAAGGCAGTCGCCAATCACCAATCCCACCCAGGTGTCCCAGCCAGCAAGCATTTGACTTGCATTGAGGTGAAGCAAGAACTGATGGATCACCGCCCTTGTGTCGATCGGGCTATGATCGATCTGTTTTTGCCAATGCGTGAGAAGATTTGCGTAGTCTAATCCCAGTTCTCGAATGCTTTTCCATGCGCTCGTACCCTTGGGCTCTTTAGGCCAATCAGCTAATTGTAAACCAAATACGAGCAATCCTTGCCTCAATTTTGAGGGAGGTTGCGGCAACGTTTTGCCTGATAACGAAAAAAAACGGTGAATCATGGCTTCAAATTCCATCCCCTCAACTTTGGCTGCGCTGGAAGATGTTTGTCGCGAGCTTCGCAGCATGGGTCGCGAACATATTCAAGATCTTCACCAGATGATTGCTAGCCAGCGTAGCGAGTTGGACCAGCTGCGTGTTCAGCAGGCCCAAACCCTTGAGCAGCTGCAAACACGCGAGGCTGAGCTTGCTCAAGCCTTGGCCGAGAACGATGCTGCACAACACAACGTCGCTGCCCTCTCGGCCGAACTCAAGACGCGGCAGCACCGTTTTGAACAGGAGATCGGCAAGGCGCGTGCGCTGCAGCAATCCCAGGCCCACCAGATGGAGGCCTCCTCGCTGGCGCTCACCACGCTTGAGCGCCAGCTGACAGCGAAATCCCTTGACCTGCAACGTCTGCAGGCAGAGCTTGAACGTGCCACAGAAGAGAGCGAGCGCGGCAAGGAATCTGCACGGTTGCTTGAGCGTGAACTTAGTGAGACGGGCGAGCTTCTCCAGCAGGCGCATCATGCCTGTGACCATCTCAGTGAGCGGGTTTCTATCTTGGAGCAAGAGAGCTGGATCCAAGGAAACACCAACCAGCTCCTGCGTTCTCAGCTGGTTGAGTTGCAGGACCAGTTGCAGGCAACCTTTATCGCCGATCGTCATAAGCAGCAGCGTCTGGATAGGGGGCTCCATGAATTGGCAGACCTCCAATCCCTTGTTCAGGCCGCTGAGCATGCTCGTGACAAAGCGATGACGCGGATCGCAGAGCTTGAGGAATGTGTCCATACTGACGCGGAGCGACTGTCCCGACTGAGGGAACAGTGCGATGCACTCCAGCTCAGTCGGCTACAAGCCCTTCAACAAGAGCAGGACCTCAATCATGCGCTTGACTTGGCCCGCTGCCGCCTTGATCTTCTGATGCGGCAAGTTCAGGAGCTCCAAGATCAGTTGCTGCACTATTTTCAGAAGGCCTCCAGTCAACAATCCTCTCCGTTCGCGGCTAGTCCTGCTGTTGTGTCCACCGCTTCCACTCCCGAGCCGACGCCAGCCGCCTCAGGATGGGATGCCATCAACAGCAATCGAGCCCGTCTGCTCGTTGCCCACTGAATTTGTCGACGCTTGTTTTCTCCACGCCCGATGCCTGATCGTCTGCGTTCATTTCTGCGTCAGATGTTTGCCTCATCCAGTGCAGACAGGCCTCCGCTCCCGCGTCGACGCTACGAACCACGTCCGCAAGCCATTCTCTATCGTATTCTTGGTCCTGATCTGCCTGGTATTCAGCCGTCAGGCATGACCGTTGAACGTCTGCGATTTATCCTTGAGCAGGAGCCGATTCTCCCCGGACTTGAGAAGCGCTGGCTGCTCAATCGACTCTCTGATTCCGAGCAACGACAAGCACTGATCTCTCTTTTGAATCAGCACAAGCAAATCTGGTGTGAGTTGCCATTTGAACCCGAGAGTTATCTGAACTGCTGGACCGATAGTGGTGCTATTCCTGACGATTTTCATCCCTGGAGTTCCCATTTTTCTCGGCTGGACAAAGGGCTGCAACTTCGCATTCTTGACTATGTCGGACGTGAGAAGAGTCTTTATCTACTGAATGCCAATGCCGCTCGTAACCATGCCTTGACCCTTGGTTGGCGTGATGCCCGCTGGGTGTTTCCTTGGGATGGCAATTGTTTCCTTTCCTTGGACGCCTGGCGAGTGATCCGTCAGCTTCTCAGGATATCCTGGTTGGCCTACATCGCTGTACCAACCACCGCGCTTGATGATGGTCCGGAGCTGTTGGCTCAGCTCGCTCACCAACCGCTGGCCGAAGGCATTCCCCTGCTTGGAATCGCCCGGCAGGCAACGCCCCCCTTCAATCCCCAGCGACGCCGTGACAGTGGCAGTGTTTCCGATTTGCCCTGCCGCCTTGGGTTGATGGGGGTCTGGCGCCAAAGGATTTCAGAGCCCTGTCCTTGGGAGGCGTTTGACACCACTCCCCTTGCAGACCGTTCTCGGTTGGCGCAGGCCGGATGGGCCTATCTTCTCCCGCCGTTGGCGACCGTCGATCTTCAGCAACGCCAGCAGGCCATCTGGGTCTATGCGCGCAACATCGACAAGCGTCTCCTTGGCGAAGCGATGGAACGGCATCCCTTGCGCTGTTGGACAGGTCTTCTCCACGGGAACACGCCAACGTCCAGTCTCGCCGTCATTGCGGCCAATGCACGCTCCGTTCCCCCTCCCAGTGTCACCGAGAAACCTGAGGTGCTGCCTGGCACCAACGAGCGCTCCTATGTGAACGCTGTTGCCCACTGGCAGAGTGTGGCCGGCGATGGGGCTGACCTCAGCCGTGTTGCCTTGCTGGCCGGAGCGGGACCTCTTTGCGGCGATGTTGCGCAGCACTATGATCGGGCCCGGCTTCAGTTGATGATCGACTGCGTTTGCAGCTTGTCACTGGATGGCGATCTTAACGAAAATCGTTCTTCATTGGACCATGCAGTTCGTATGGTCCAGACCTGGTTCATTGATCCCGTCACGGCAATGATTCCGGATGGCGCTTACGCTCGCCTTTCTGCTGTTGACACCAGCCGCAATGTCTTGGAGGCGGCGATTGATTTCCGTGATTTCTATCCTCTGCTCGATGCGCTCACCTTGTTGCAGCGCAAGGGTTGCTTTTCTCTCCTTGAGCGACAGCAGATCGATGAATGGTTGGATGCTTTTCTCGCCTGGCTGGCGGCGGACAGCGGCTCCTTTTTGCAACACCACAGCACCAGTCCAGCCTGCACCTGGTATCACCTGCTCATGCTCGCTATCGCCACCTTTCGTGGTCGCAGAACCGTTGTGGCGCAAGTGTTTGATAATCTGCCCGGCTTGCTTGCCAAGCAGTTTCGCGCTGACGGTTCCCCTCGATCCTCTGAACCTGATGCTCGTCTGCGCCATGAGCATCTTTTCAATCTTCAAGCCTGGACCAATCTCTCGCTGCTCAGCTCAACCCTTGGGCGCGATCTGATGGCCTTCAACGACAGCCATGGCATTGGTTTGCTGGCGATCTTTGCCCACGCCCGGGATCACTTGCCTGTTGAGGAACCACCCCTGGGCTCCGGAGAGCTCTCCGCGCTCCAATGGTTGCGATCGATGGAGGCCATGGTCTGCCATCAAGACGCGTCAGCCTCTCTCGCAGAGGCCCTTCCCCCTCTCGCGGAGGCCAGCACTGGCCTGCCTCCTTTCTGGAACCACTGCAGGATTCTGACGACCCGTTGATCCCACCCCCGTCAGCAACGGGCACCCCGGCGTGTTCGCTGGGGGCTACCGCTGAAACCAGCCGGTCAGGGCCACGGCCAGGGCATCGGCCGCATCATCGGGCCGGGGAGGATCGGCAAGATCGAGTTCCCGCATCACCGCATCGAGCACGTCCCCTTTTTCCGCGTGACCATGGCCGGCCAGGGCCAGTTTGATCTGCATCGGCGGGTATTCCACCACCGGGATCCCGAAGCGGGCCAGGGTCATGATCAACACCCCCCGGGCTTGCACCACGGAAATGGTTGTGCTGGAGCGATAGAAGAAAAATTTCTCCACCGCTGCCAGCTCAGGTTGCCAGCGGCGGATCAGAACACGCAGGTCGGCGGCGATTTCCACCAACCGCTGCCCCTCGCCATGGTCCGGTTCTGTGCGGATCAGGCCGCAATCGAGCATGCGCTGTCGCTCCCGGCAGGGCCGCCCGTTGGCCCCCACCTCCACCTCGATCACGCCGTAGCCAACGCGGGCCAGGCCAGGATCGAGGCCGAGGATGCGCATGGGGCGAAGGCGGGCGGCTGAGCCACTCTGAATGGAGATTTCAGAGTGGCTCAGCGGCAGGCCCCTGTGGATGCCCGCCGTTCCCCCTTGGCTGGGATGGTGACGCCCGCGCCAGAATCGACTCGCCTGGTGGTCGGGGTTTCGCGGCGGTGTCAGTTCCTTCCGACCCCCTGGCGCGGCGGGATGCTTCCCGCACCGCCCCCCAATCAAGCCTTGGCCCACCCTTCAGCCCCCAGATCAAGCCGGCCCCGGCGCCGCTGAAACCCTCCTTGCGGCGTCACTTCCGTGAGCAACGCCGCGCGGCTGTCGCCGCAGCCCCCGGTGCGCTGGCTGCCGCCGCCGCTGCCGCCGTGCCCACCCTCCTGGTGCCTCCCTTGCGGTTGGGCCTCTACTGGCCCATCGGCCAGGAACCCGATCTGCGCCCCTTGGTCGACCTTTTACCGATTGCCTGGCGCTCTCACCTGGCGTTGCCGGCCATTCGGGGCGATCGCCTGATCTATCTGCCTTGGCAACCCGGCGATCCCCTGGCCACTGATGGGGCAGGCATTCCCGCTCCGTTGGGAGAGCGCGGCCTGGCGCCCGGCCAACTGGGTCTGCTGCTGGTGCCGGCCCTGGCGGTGGATCGCAGCGGCATCCGACTGGGTTACGGCGGGGGGTGGTACGACCGGTTGCGCAGCGATCCCCTGTGGCAGGCCGTACCCGCCCTGGTGGTGGTGCCGGCCGTCTGCGTCGTCCCCCGCCTGCCGTGCGACTGCTGGGATGTGCCCTTTCCCGGGTGGTTGGAGGAGACGGGTCTGCAGTGGAGGTCGCCTTCTGTTGCAACCTCTTAACGACCTGTTCGTCTCCTCGCCCTTGCCCGTGGGATTTGCCAGGATCCGGGAAGTGCAACAGCCCGTCTTGGCCTTGTCCCCTTCGCAGCGCTTGGTGTTTGCCACACCGTCCTCCTCCTCCGATGGCGGGAGCCAGCGCACGGTCGCCGCCCAGGTCCTCGCCGCCGAGATGGAAGCCCGCCAGGGTGCCGGTGAAGCCTTGAGCCTGATGGTGAGCACGATCGCCTCCATGGTCCAGGCGGCCCGTGGCACCAACAGCCGTTGGAATGCCTCTTGACGGGCCTGGGATTTTGAAGCGTCTCTCCTTGCGATCGATGGCACCGCTGGTTGCGCCACGGGTGTTTTTTCGCTGGCCGCTGCTGGCTGCTGGCTTGGCTTGTGGCCTGTTGGGCGTCCCCGCGGCCAGGGCCCACGGCATCGAGAGCTCGTTGGAGCGGGTTGGGGGGCTTCTCTCCGGCAGCCCTTTTCAACTCGAGAGTCGCTTCTCCTCGGGCCTGCCTGCCCGCGACGCCAGCGTCCGGATGGTGAGCCCCGACGGCTCGGGCTCCATTGACCTTGGCCACACCAACGCGGAGGGGCAGCTCACCTTCCATCTCCCCGCTCAAGCGCGGGCGGATTGGGAGGTGCAAGTGGACGCCGGCCCCGGCCACCGCGATTACATCGAGCTCCCCGGCGCCGTTCCAGCCCCGCTGCAGGGCCAATCCACCTGGTCGTCCCGTCCCCTGGCCCACATCCTGCGTTCCCTTGGGGTTATGGCCCTGCTCGGCACGATGACTGGCCTGCTGCTGAACCGCGCCCGACGATGAGCGCTTCGCCTCCGCCCCAGGGCAGCGGCAGCCCGATCCTCGATCAGATGGTGGAGCGCCTGCGCGGCAGCAGCGATCCAAAGCGTCGCTATGAATACGTGCTCTGGCTGGGCAAGAAGTTGCAGCCCCTCCCCGACACGCTCCGCCAGGAGGCTTACAAGGTGAAGGGCTGCGTCTCCCAGGTGTACGTGGTGGGGGAGCTGCAGGATGGGCGTCTGCACTGGCAGGGGGATTCTGACGCGGCGATCACCAAGGGGCTCCTGGCCCTGCTGATGCAGGGCATGGAGGGGCTCACGCCTGAGCAGGCCATGGCTCTGGATCCCGCCATCCTGGCATCCACTGGCCTCCAGGCCAGCCTCACCCCCTCACGGGCCAACGGTTTTCTCAGCATCTTTCGCACCATGCAGGCCCAGGCCCGCCAGCTCCAGCTGGATTGATTCCCCGCGCGGCCCCAAGGGGGCCATCCCCTTGTTCGCGAGCTGGCTCTGAAGCGTGTGGCTGTGCGCGATCTCCCGCAGGGCTGTCTCCAGATCGACGCGAGTCCCCGCAACTGGGTCTGAAGAACGCCGACCCGCCTGAGCGAGCACACAGACGACTGGTCTGCCGCTTGACACACGCCTTGATCAGCGGAATTCACGGGATGTTTCGTCAGCCCTGATGCTCCTCCTGAACTCCTGCGCCCCGGCAAAGGTCTTCCCCCTGAAACATCCTCTGCGGCAGATGTCTTTCTAGGATCAGTGGTTTGCGGAGGGGCTGATGGCCATCGGGGTTGGCTTGCTCGGACTGGGCACAGTGGGAGCCGGCGTGGCCTCGATTCTCGCCAGCCCGGAAGGGCGCCATCCCCTTGTTCGCGAGCTGGCTCTGAAGCGTGTGGCCGTGCGCGATCCCGCCCGGCCTCGCTCGGTGGCGTTGGATCCGGCCCTGCTGAGCGACGATCCCCGGGCTGTGGTGGAGGATCCGGCGGTGGAGATCGTTGTGGAGGTGATGGGAGGCCTGGAGCCTGCCCGCTCCCTGATCCTGCAGGCCATCGCCGCCGGTAAACCGGTGGTCACCGCCAACAAGGCAGTCATCGCCCGTCACGGGGAGGAAATCGCCGCCGCCGCTGCCCAGCGCGGGGTCTATGTATTGATCGAGGCGGCGGTGGGGGGCGGCATCCCGATCATCGAACCCCTCAAGCAGTCGCTTGGCGGCAACCGCATCCAACGGGTGAGCGGCATCATCAACGGCACCACCAACTACATCCTCAGTCGCATGGCCGACGAGGGTGCTGATTATGGCGCCGTTTTGGCGGATGCCCAGCGTTTGGGCTACGCCGAGGCCGACCCGGCCGCCGATGTGGAAGGGCACGACGCCGCCGACAAGATCGCGATTCTGGCCGCGCTGGCCTTTGGCGGCCCGGTGCCCCGGGCCGCCATTGCCACGGAGGGCATCGATCGCCTGGCTGCCCGCGACGTGGGCTACGCCGCCCAGCTGGGCTATGTGGTGAAGCTGTTGGCTGTGGCGGAGCGGGTCGATGGGCTGGTGGGAGCGGATGCCGTTCCTGGCGGAGAGCTGCCCCTGGATGTGCGCGTGCATCCCACCCTCCTGCCGCGCCATCACCCCCTGGCGGGAGTGCATGGTGTCAACAACGCCAGCCGTGTGGAGGGCGATCCGGTGGGGCGAGTGATGTTCTTTGGCCCTGGGGCGGGGGCGGGGCCCACCGCTTCGGCCGTGGTGGCCGACATCCTCAACATCGCCGGCATCCGCCAGGTGGGAGACGTGGGGGCTGGCCTGGATCCGCTGCTGGCCGCTGGCAGCTGGCGTCGCTGCGCGCTGGTGGATGGCAGCCTCGGCCGCCACCGCAATTACGTGCGTCTGCGCAGTCGGGATGAGGCTGGGGTGATCGGCAAGATCGGCACCGCCTTCGGTGCGGCGGGCGTGTCAATCCAGTCCATCGTGCAATACGAGTCCAACAGCGGCAGCGCCGAGATTGTCGTGATCACCCACGATGTGCTGGAAGCGGACTTTCGCCGCGCCTTGGCGGTCATCACCGCCTTGGAGGAAGTGGAAACGGTGGCGGCCTGCCTGCGCACCCTCTGAGGGCAACCTGCCCGTGCGGATCCGCTGATCCCGAACGGGGGAAGGTGCGTCACGAACCACCCGCCCGCGCGCCAGTGGCAATCCTTAAGCAAGAATCAAGATCTCCCCTTCTCCCGTCCGCCCCCCTCCGCGGGTTTCCGTCCACTCCAGTCGCTCTCGCCCAGCTTCAGCCCACTCCGTCTTCCCAACCATGGACCTCCACCAGGGGGACTGCATCCGCCTTCCCGAAACCCTGGCCGGCGATCATGCCTCCAACAGCCAGGTGTATCAGGTGATCGGCCTCGATGCCGGCTCCGACCGCTGTTGGCTTCGCTGCTGGCCCCTGGCCCGGCGCGGCTCACCGGTGTTTGAACTGGCTCTCAGTGACGTTGGACCGGTGGCCCGACGCCATCTCCCCAGAGCCTTTCAAGGGACCTACCCCTCCCCCTAGTGTGCAGTCCCGCAAGTTCATGCGTCGTCTTCGACCTGGTCCGTGCGTCCAGATACCTTCCTCGGCAAGGGCTCCGGGCGAGGTATCCATCAAAGGATTCACAGCACATTTGCGGGACTGCACACTGGCCCGCGATTTGAGGTCGACACCGTCCTTTTGAATGGGAGGCCCCTGCCCTCCGGTGTGACACCCGCCGCGGCCCTCCCTTTTGCGTGCTCGGTGCGCCCTGGCCTCCTCGTGTTCGGCTGGATGGCGTCGTTGGCCCTGGCCCTGAGCGCCTGTCAGCCCAGCAAGCCTCCAGGCCTGTTGATCGTCGCCACCAAGAGCCGCATTGTCTCCCTCGATCCGGCCAAAGCCTCCCGCATCGGCGAGCAGCAGCTGCTCAGCGCCCTTGGCGATCCCCTCTACGCCATCACGGCCGATGGTCGCCTGGAGCCCCGTCTGGCCACTGGCTTGCCCCAGCTCAGCGCCGACGGCTTGCTGGCCCGCATTCCCCTGCGCCGTGGCGTGCGGTTCCACGACGGCACTCCCTTTGACGCGGCGGCGATGGTGTTCTCCCTCAACCGCTTCCTGGCGATCGGCACCCTCAGCTATCAACTCAGCGACCGTGTCACCGCCCTGCGCGCCGTTGATTCCCACACCATTGAGCTACGGCTGAAGCGGCCTTTCTCCCCTCTGCCGCAGCTGCTCAGCTCCATCGTGCTCACACCGGTCTCGCCCACGGCCTATCGGGCCCATCGAGACAAGCCTCTGCCGGAGCGCTTTGTGGGCACGGGTCCCTACCGGCTGGCTTTCTTTGGGGGCCAGCAGTTGCGCCTGGCTCCCTTCCGCGACTACTGGGGCCCCCCCGCCGCCAATCGCGGCCTGATGCTGATCACCTACAGCAACTCCACAGCCCTGCTCGGCGCCCTGCGCAGCGGCGAGGTGGATGTGCTGTTGTCCAACAGTCTGGAGCTCGACCATCAACGGGCCCTGCACCGTCTCGCCCTGGCTGGCCGGCTCAAGGAAGCTGTCGGCCCGCCCTTGGAAATCGGTTTTCTCTCCCTGCTCACATCTGCGCCGCCCCTGAGCGATCCCCGCCTGCGTCAGGCCCTGGCCCACAGCCTCGACCGTCGCTTGATCCAGGAGCGGGTGAGCCTCGGTCTGCGACCGCCCCTGCGCTCCCTGGTGCCGCCGGTGCTCCCGGGCGCCGATCCCACCGCCTGGCCCGCCACCGATCTGACCAAGGCCCGTGCCCTCTTCCGCCAGGCGGGCTACTGCCAGGGCCGCACCCTCACCCTGCCCCTCACCTTCCGATCTGACATCCCCAGCGATCGGCTCTTTGCTCTCACCTGGCAGGCCCAGATCCGGCGGGATCTGTCCGATTGCCTTCAGCTCAATCCCGAGGGCATGGAATCCACCACCGCCTATTCCCAGCTCGACAAGGGAGCCTTCACGATGATCTTGCTCGATTGGCTGGGGGATTATCCCGATGCCGAGAACTACCTCACCCCGATGCTGGGTTGCGGCAAGGCCGACGGCAGTCGCTGCCTGGAGGGAGGCAGCGTCCTCAGCGGCAGCTTCTGGACCACCCCGGGCTTGGAGGCCGAGCTTCTGCGCAGCAGCGAGCTGGCGGGCGCGCAGCGGCAGGCCCTGCTGCGGCGGGTGCAGCGCCGGGCGGCAGACGGGGTTCCCTATCTGCCGCTGTGGGTGGTGACCCCCGTGGCCTGGGCGCAGCCCTGGCTGCGCGTCCCGAGCTTTGATGGCTCCGGCCGGGTGGTGCTCAGCGGCCTACGGCCTGAGGGGGAGCGTCCATGAGCCGTCGTCGTGCCTTGCTGAGCTATGTGGCCGCCCGCCTGGCCCTGGTGCCCGTGATGCTCTGGCTGATCGCCTCCCTGGTGTTTTTGCTGCTGCGGGTGGCTCCTGGCGATCCCATTGATGCCCTCCTCGGCAGTCGCGCGCCGGAGGCAGCTCGGGCTGCCCTGCGGCAGCAACTGGGTCTCGATCAACCCTTGCTCAGGCAATACGGCAGCTTTCTGGGCCATCTGTTGCGGGGCGACCTGGGCACCTCCCTGGGCAGCCAGGAGCCGGTCACCCGCATCATCAGCGGCAGTCTGCCCGCCAGTCTGGAGCTGGGAGGGGTGGCGCTGCTGCTGGCGGCACTCCTGGGATTGGCCGTGGGCTTCAGTGGCATTGCCCGCTCTGAGGGCTGGGTGGATCTGGGTGGACGCCTGTTTGGCATCGGCACCTATGCCCTGCCGCCCTTTTGGGCGGCGATGGTGATGCAGCTGGTGTTCGCTGTCGCTCTCGGCTGGCTGCCAGTGGGAGGGCGCTTCCCTTCCACCCTGCTGCCTCCAAGTGGATCGGGGTTCTATCTGCTCGACAGCCTGCGCCAGGGCAATTGGCCCCAACTGGCGGGCACCCTGCGCCATCTGGTGCTCCCCGCCACCACCTTGGGCCTCCTGCTCAGCGGCATCTTCACCAATGCCCTGCGGCTCAATCTGCGGCGGGCCCTGGCATCGGATTACGTCGAAGCAGCCCGTAGCCGCGGGCTCAGCGAGCGCCGCGTGGTGATCCACCACGCCTTGCCCAATGCCTTGCTGCCTGTGCTCACCATCGCGGGGATCACAGTGGCTTCCCTGATCGGTGGGGCTCTGCTGATCGAGGTCTCCTTTTCCTGGCCGGGCATCGCCTTCCGGCTGCCGGTGGCCATCGCCCAGCGCGACTACCCGGTGGTGCAGGGCATTGTGGTGGTGGTGGCGGCCCTGGTGGTGTTGATCAGCGTGGTGGTGGACATGCTCGTGGCCCTGCTGGATCCCCGCATTCGCTTCTGAAACAGATCCATCAGCTCCCCGGCGCGACGGGGCGAAGGCGTTGCTGCCAGGCCGCCGCCGCCGGTCCATCCATCACATGAGCGCTCACGCCATCCAGCTGTAGACGCTGGGGGGGCATCCCGGAGGCTGGCGGGGGTTCGACGGAGTCCAGGAACTCCTCCGTGAGGCGCAGCAGCAGGGCCTGCACCACATTCGGCGGGGCCCCCACCAGATCCGCGCCCAAGCGCAACAAAGCCTCCTCCTTCACGCTCACGCGCACAGGAGAGAAGTGGCTGCCCCCCTCCACCAGCACCAGTCGACTGCGGTCATGCCCCACCGGCAAGAACAGATCCAGTTGTTCCGCGATCGGCGGGGTCACCAGGTCCAGGCTGCCGCCCACCAGCAACACCGGCACGGCCAGGGCCCTCAGCCCGCGGTGGGGCCACAGCAAGCTGCCAAAGCTGTTGAACGCCACCACGCCCCGCAGCCCATCCGGGGGGGTGGCCGCCACCGGCAGAGCCGCGGCGGGCAACTGGCACTGCAGGAGCAGGGAGGGGTTGGCGATGGGCAGACGATTCAGCGATCGCTGGCAGCGACGCTCCAGCCCCGCCTCCGGCGCCAAGCCACTCCCCAGCAGGGCGGCCACGCTGCCGAGGGAGTGACCGATCAGCACCACGCCATCCGCTGGCTGGCCGAGGGGCAATCGCCCCTCCCGCTGGGCCTGAAGCACCGCCCGCAGATCGGCCAGGCGCTGCTGGAGGGTCTCCGCTCCGGGAGGAGGGCGCAGCCCCTCCAGGGTGGCCTTGACGGCCGCGGCGTCGCTGCCCGGATGCTGCAGCACCACCACAGGCCATCCCCGCTGGGCCAAGGCGGCAGCCAGCCACCCCATCTGCTCCGCTGTACCGCCCAATCCCGGCATGACCAGCAGCCAGGGCCGGCGCGGGCTGAACGGGGCCGACGGGGGAGGGGACCAGATCTCCAGCGGCAGCGACTCCTGGCGTCCGGGCACCGGCAGGCTCATCCGCAACGGAACGCCTTGGCGCCCACCGACCGGCATCACAGGGGGCAGGGCCAGGGCTTGGGGGGGCAGCTGAGGCAACCGGGCCAGCTGGCGCAGGGCCTCCCGTTGCCCCGTCAGTTGCAGCCGCCACTGTTGCGCCAGGCCCAGCAGGCCATCCAGCTGGAGCTGCAGCCGAGGCTCTGGCAAGGCCTGCAGCAGCTCCAGCAGCGACACCTGCCGCTGCTCCTCCAGCAGCCGTCGCAAGGTGACCTGCAGGAGCGGCGTGGTGCTGTGGCCACTGGATGTGGTGAGCAGGGCTCCCACCTCCGCCAGCAGTTGACTGCCGGCCCAGCTGTCCAGTAGCTGCCGGCCAAAGCTCTGATCCCGCAGCAGCGGCGCCTGCAGCAGCTGGCGCAGATCCCGCTGGCTTTGCCCGTCCAGCAGGGTCAACCAGGCCCCCACATCGGATGATGCGTCATCCGGGCCCGGACGACCGCGGCTGGGCGGTTGACGGCTCCAGGCCTCCAATTGGGCCAGGGGAATGGGCACCCGAAGGCTGTCCAGCTGGATTTCCAGAACCTCCGCCGCCGCGAGCGGCAGGCCAGCGGGAGCCGCCAGGGCCACCAGCAAACTGGCCACAAGGGCGTACCTCCGGGAATGGCGGCTCGAAACGGACACCAGAGGCAGGACCATCAGGCGCTTGGATCTTCCAGTTTCCCCCGGCGCTGCGGGAGCTGGCTCTGCTCCGGCGGATGTTGGCCCTCGGTGCTGGCGCTGTTCTCCATCTCAGGCCCATGGCGTGTCAGCAGGCGGCGTTCAGGGCGGCTGCCCTCCGCCCGCGCCATTGCCCTCACGCGAATCTTGGCCACCTCCGCTGACCCGCTGTCGGGCCTATCCCTTGCCCTGCGCTTGCCCCGCAGGTCTCAGGATCCCGCAGATCGACCCTCTCCCTTCGGCTCAGGGGTCTGGCGGGGGGCTGGCGGTTGGCCACTGGCCTGGCGGCCGGCGATCCAGGCCTCATGGGGCAAGGGCTCTGTGCCGTACTCCCAATCGTCGTAATCGGGATCGTTGCGAATCTGCTGGTGGATGCGCTTTTGCGCCTCGAAATCATGGTGGCCTGCCGTCGAAGGTGGCTCCTCAGGGGACGACGTTCCCAGGGGAAGCGGGGTGTCGGTGGGATCGGGCATGGCGGACATCGGGCTGCCCATGGTCTCAGCCGCTCCGGGGGACGGGGGGATTCCATCCATTCTCCTTGATGTCCTTCTCCCTGTGTTCCCCCCGGGCTTGAAAGGCGGCCACCGCGGTGGGAATCGTCGGATACAGATGCTCCAGCCCCACCAGCTCCAGCACCCCCGCCGCCTCCAGCTGAGCCTGGAGCTCGTGCTTCACCCGGCTGAGGGCCAGCCGCACGCCGCGCTTGGCCAGCTCCCGCGGCAGCTCCAGAAGCATCTCTGCCGCCGTGCTGTCGATCTCCACGACCGCCTCGGCATTGAGCACCAGCCACTCCGCCGCGGGCGCCGCCCCGTCGACCGCCGCCAGAACGCGGCGGCGGAAGTCTTCCGCGTTGGCGAAGCACAGGGGCGCGTCGTAGCGAAAGAGCACAAGACCGGGGATGGTGCGTCCTCCTTCCCAGTCCTGCACATCGTGATAGCCGGCCAGGCCCGGCACCTCCCCCATCACAGCGGCATGGGGACGGGCCAGGCGGCCAAAGAGAGCCACCACGGAGAGCCCCACAGCCAGGGCCACCCCGATGAGGAGACCGCTGAACAGCACTCCGGCCAGGGTGCCCAGGGCCAGCAGGCACTCGCTGGGTCGAAAGCGCCAGAGGCGAACAAAGGCTCCGGGATCAATCAGTCGCAGAGCCGCGAACACCACGATGGCGGCCAGCACGGGCCGTGGAAATTGGCTCAGCAAGGGGCGCAGGCCCATCAACACCAACACGGTCACCCCCGCAGCGACCAGGGCGTAGCGCTGGCTGTGGCAGCCCGCGGCATCGGCCAGGGCCGTGCGGGTGTTGCTGCTGCTCACCGGGAACCCCTGAAACAGGGCGCTCCCCACATTCACCGCCGCCAGGGCGAGCAATTCCTGGTCGGCGTCCAGGCGCCGACCGCCGCGCTGGGCAAAGCACCGCCCGGTGAGCACCGAGTCGGAGTAGCCCACCAGGGCGATGCCAAGGGCTCCCGCCAACAGGGGCGGTACGGTTTGCAGATCCACCGGGGCGGGCAGCCGGGGCCAGGGGAAGCCCGCCGGGATGGGGCCGATCAGGGCCACCCCCTGCTGCTCAAGGTGCCACAGGGGCACGGCCGCACTGGCCAGCAACACCGCCACCAGTGGACCGGGCCAGCCGGGCGCCCAGCGTGCCAGGGCCCCCATCAAGAGAAGCGCCGCCAGGGCGAGGGCCAGGGTGGGGCCATGCACACTGCCATGCATCAGCAGGCGTTGGCGCACGGCCTCCGCCAGGGTGTCCGCACGCAGGCCCGTGCCGGTCAGAGCATGGAGCTGGCCGCAGACCATCAGCACCGCCACACCCGCCAGGTAGCCCACCAAGATCGGCTTGGAGAGCAGATCCGCCAGGAAACCGAGGCGCAGCGCCGCTCCCAGGGCGCACAGAAGTCCAACGAGCAACGCCAGCAGGCTGGCGGCGGTGGCGTAGTGCTGGGGATCCCCCGCCGCCAGCGGCGCCACGACCGCGGCGGTCATCAGGGCTGTGCTCGTTTCCGGCCCCACAGAAAGTTGGGGGGAGCTGCCCAGCAGGGGATAGATCAACATGGACGGCAGGATGGCCCACAGCCCTGTCACGGGGGGCAGGCCCGCCAGCTCGCCATAGGCCAGGCACTGGGGCACGAGATAGGCCGCCACGGTGACGCCAGCGAGCAGGTCACCCCGCCTCAGGAGCCTTTGGGCGTTCACACGTTGAAGAGGAACTCCATCACATCGCCCTCCGCCACCACGTAGTCCTTCCCTTCACTGCGTAGCCAGCCGCGGTTGCGGGCTTCCACCAGGGAGCCGGCCTCCAACAGCTGGCGGCAGCCGATGGTCTGGGCGCGGATGAAGCCCCGCTCGAAGTCGCTGTGGATGACCCCGGCGGCCTGGGGCGCGGTCATGCCGGCGCGGTTGGTCCAGGCGCGGGTTTCCTTCTCGCCGGTGGTGAAGTACGTGCGCAGGCCCAACAGGTCGTAGGTGGCGCGGATGAGGCTCTTGAGTCCCCCCTCGCTCACACCGAGCCCTTCCAAAAACTCCTGACGCTCCTCCTCCGGCAGGGCGATCAGCTCCGCCTCCACCTGGGCCGAGATGGCGACGGCGGCCGCCCCCTCCCGGGTGGCCAGCTCTTGCACCGTCGCGGTGTGGCTGTTGCCACCGGCCAGTTCGTCCTCGCTGACGTTGCTGGCATAGATGATCGGCTTGGCCGTCAGCAGGCCCAAAGGCTTCACCAGGGCGGTTTCCTCGGGGCTGAGGGCCACGCTCCTGGCGGCTCCGCCCGCCTCCAGGGCCGCCTGCAGACGAGCCAGGGCAGCCTCTTCCAATTGGGCTTCTTTGCTGGTGCGCAGCTGTTTTTTCAGGCGTTCACGGCGTTTTTCGATCTGGGACAGATCGGCCAGGCCCAGCTCCAGGTTGATCACTTCCGCATCGCGGCGGGGATCGACGGATCCGGAGACGTGAATCACATCCCCATCCTCAAAGCAGCGCACCACATGCACGATCGCGTCCACTTCCCGGATGTTGGCCAGAAACTTGTTGCCCAGCCCCTCCCCCTGGCTGGCCCCTTTCACCAGACCGGCGATGTCCACAAATTCCACTCGGGTGGGAATGATCTCTCGGGAGTGCGAGAGGTCGCTGAGCAGTCGCAACCGCTCATCCGGCACGGCGACCACCCCGGTGTTGGGTTCAATGGTGCAGAAGGGGAAATTGGCGGCCTGGGCCTGGGCATTGGCCACGAGGGCATTGAAGAGGGTCGATTTGCCGACGTTGGGCAGACCGACGATTCCGGCTTTGAGCATGGTCGGAAATCTACGCGCCACGAATGATCCCCCCAGCCGCGAGACTGGTAGGAAAGCCGGCCCATTGATGTCTGTCACGCGTCCCCTGCGCACCCTTGAGCCGGTGGCTGCCGTTCCCCCCTCGGTGCTTCCCTCCCCTCCCCGTGCCCTTCCCTTGCGGCCACCCCGCTTTCGCCGCCCCCTGTGGATCGGCCTGGCTGCCCTGCTGGCCCTGCCCGCCGGCCTGGGGCTCTGGCAGCAACGTCAGCGCATGATCGCCAGCCAAAATCTTGCCCCTTACACGGTGGTGGCCCGCAATGGCAGCTTGCCGGGGGTGGTGACGGCAAGCGGCGAGCTGGATGCGATGGAGCGGGTCAACGTCAGTCCCAAGCGTCAGGGGCAGCTCCTGGAACTGCTCGTGCAGGAAGGTGAGCGGGTGGAGAAGGGGCAACCCCTCGCGCGCATGGACGCGGGTGATCTGAGGGATCGTCTGGAGGAGTTGCAGGCCAACCTGCTCTCCGCCCAGGCCGAGCTGGCCCGCAGCCGCAGTGAATTGGCGCGGAACCTGCCCCTCTATCGCCAGGGGGCCATCAGCCTCAATGATTTGCAGCGCTTTCAAGCCGAATACGAAGTGAAGCGCATGGCGGTGGCCGCGGTGCAGCAACGGATCCAGCAACGGCAGGTGGAACGTGACGAGCTGATCGTGCGGGCGCCCTTTGCGGGGGTGATTTCCCAGCGTTTTGCCGAGCCGGGAGCCTTCGTCACCCCCACCACAACGGCCTCAGCCACCGCCGGGGCCACCAGCTCCTCCATCGTGGAGCTCTCCCAGGGCTTGGAGGCCATCGCCAAGGTGCCCGAAAGCGACCTGGGACGGCTCCGACCTGGCCTGCCAGCCGAAGTGCGGGTGGATGCCTTTCCCGACCGCCGCTTCCCCGCACGGATCCGCCAGATCGCGCCCAGGGCGGTGAAGCAAAACAACGTCACCTCCTTTGAGGTCAAGTTGGAACTGCTCAACCCACCGCCGGAGCTGCGGATTGGCATGACCGCCGACATCGATTTTCAAACCGGCGCCTTGCCGGCCCGCACCCTGGTGCCCACCGTGGCGGTGGTCACGGAGAAGGGCAAGCCCGGTGTGCTCTTGGTGGGCAAGGATCGTCAGCCCACCTTTCAGTCTGTGGAGCTGGGGGTGAGCAGCGGCAAGGAGACGGAGATCCTGTCGGGATTGGCGTCCGGCACGCGGGTGTTCATTGATCTGCCGCCGTGGTCGAAGCAGAGGAAGTGAGGAAGCGCCGCGCCGCCGCCAGGATGCGACCGCTGGCGTAGCCATCGCCAAAGGGGTTGTGGGCCTGGGCCATGGCGGCGTAGGCCGCGGGCTCCGTGAGCAGCCGGCTGGCTTCCGCCACGATCACGTCGCTCTCGGTCCCCACCAGCCGAGCGGTGCCGGCGTCAATGGCTTCCGGCCGCTCCGTGGTGTGGCGCAACACGAGCACCGGCTTGCCCAGGGCCGGAGCTTCCTCCTGCAGGCCGCCTGAATCGGTGAGCAGCAGCGTGCAACCCCGCATGGCGGCGACCAGATGGTTGTAATCCAGCGGTTCGCAGAGAACGGCCCGCGGGTGCGTCCCGAGTAGGGACTGCAGGGGCTCCCGCACCGTCGGGTTGCGATGGAGGGGAAGGAGCAGGGCCGTGTCGGGGAAGCGATCGAGCAGGACCAAAAAGGCGCGACCGATCTGCTCCAGGCGCTCTCCCCAGTTTTCCCGTCGGTGCACTGTGGCCAGAAGCACGCGCTGGCGGGCCCAGTCGAGGCCTGGCACCTCCCATTGGGGGGTGGTTTCCGCCATCAGGAGCAGGGCATCGATCACCGTGTTGCCTGTGGTGATGGTTTCTCCCACCACACCGGAGGCCCGCAGATTGGCCGCGGAGCGCTCTGTGGGGGCGAAATGCAGCAGGGCCAGTTGGGAGATCAGGCGGCGGTTGGCTTCCTCCGGGAAGGGATCGAAGAGATTGTCGGTGCGCAGGCCGGCTTCCACGTGCCCGACGGGGATCTGCTCGTAACACGCGGCCAGGGCACTGGAGAAGGCGGTGGTGGTGTCCCCCTGGACGAGCACCAGGGCTGGCCGATGGGCCTGAAACTCGTCCTTGAGCCCCTGCAGGGCCGCGCAGGTGACGTGAGTGAGGGTCTGCTGAGGGGCCATCAGGGCCAAATCGTGGTCGGACTTCAGCCCGAACAGATCCATCACTTGGCTCACCATTTCCCGATGCTGCCCGGTGAGCACCACCCGGGTTCGAAAATCATCGGCGGTTTGAAACGCCCGAATCACCGGCGCGAGCTTGATGGCTTCCGGGCGGGTGCCCAACACGATGGTGACCAGGGGCAGGGCACCGGCAGCAGCTGACAAGGCCTGGTTGCGGACCCCGGGATCCTAGGGAGCCCGCCCACCCGCGGCTCCAGCCCGGCGGTGGCACCATGGAAGACACTTTCCGCGGGGCCATGGCCCAACCCTCCACTCCACGACCAGCACCCTTTCTCCATGTAACGGCAGCTCCGCCGGCCCCGCCTCCCCCCCCGCCCCAGCTGAACAGCCTGGTGGTTCAGGAGGCGTCGTCCACACTTGACGGCATTCCAAGCCAGGCGCCCTCCACGATGGAGGGGATTGTGCGCGTCGCGCATGAGCTGAATTTTTCCGACATCCATCTTGGGGTGGGAGAGGAGCCCCGCTATCGCAATCGCGGCGAGATCGTGCGCACGGGCTGGCCGGTGACGGATAACACAACCTTCCGGGAATGGTTGCGGGAAATCATGGAGCCCTCCGATATGGATCTTTTTCATCGGGAGAAAGAGTTTGATGGTTCCTTCAGCTTCCCCTATGTGCGGGTGCGCATCAATGCGCTTGAAACTCTACGGGGAGCAGCCATGGTGCTGCGTCTAATCCCCTCCAAAATGCCCTCCATGGAGCAGCTGAATCTGCCGCTGCAGCTAAAAGAGATTGCGGAACGTCCCAAGGGCTTGTTTTTGGTGACCGGGGCAACTGGCTCGGGCAAAAGCACCACATTGGCGGCGATTATCAATCATATCAATACCACGATGAAACGCCATATTTTAACCATTGAAGATCCGGTGGAGTTTGTGCATGAAAGCAAGCTTTCCCTGGTGCGTCAGCGGGAAGTTGGCCTACACACCAAATTGTTTCGCAATGCTTTGAAGGCTTCCCTGCGGGAAGATCCTGATGTGATCCTCATCGGCGAGATTCGTGATCAAGAAACTCTATCCACCGCCATTGAAGCCTCCCAGACCGGTCACCTCGTCTTTGGCACCTTGCACACCAACTCCGCCGTCCGCACTGTTGAGCGGGTCCTGGGCATGTATCCCCCCCAGGAGCAGGACAGCGTGCGTCGCTCCCTGTCCGAGTGTTTGCTGGCTGTCCTCTCCCAGGGGCTGATCAAAACCACCGATGGCAAGAGAGCCGGTTACTTTGATTTGTTCATCAATACAGATGCCTGTCGTGACTATATCCAACGTGGGCAATTGGATGAAATTGAGTCGATCATGACCCGCAGTTCCTTTGATGGCATGATCACCATCAACCAATCCTTGGCCCAGCTCGTTGAGTCAGGGCGCGCCACCCCCGAGGAGGCGATGCACCACAGCCTCAAGCCCACAGAGCTCTCTCAAATTCTGCGGGGGCGTCTGTGAGGGTGTCATCAGAGCTCACGGGAAGGAATGCCTTTCGACGCCTTCGAGCCTCGGCTCGCTGGTCGGTGGTTCTGTGTTCTGTGGGCTTCCCCGGAGTTGCTCCGCAATCCTGATCGATGCCCCGTTCGCTCCGCAGGTTTTCACGCACCCCGATGGCCAGGGCTGCCTCAAGGTCAAGTTGAGGTCCCGCAAATAGAGCTAAAGAACGCGGACCGTCCTGGCTGGGCATAAATGACGACGGGTCTGCCGATGGACAGGCGCCCTGATCCCCAGCCTCCACAGGACTTTTGGTCAGCCC
>JBKDSV010000053.1:0-4031 GCA_046340795.1 Cyanobacteriota bacterium
GGCTGGGCCCCGGCTGGGCGCAGGTCGAAGCCTTGCAGGGCGAGCTGATGCGCGCGCTGGAGAGCCTGGCCCGTGCTCGCGGCGCCGCGCTGCCGATCGGGCTTGCTGGCGCCTCGCTCCGTGAGCCGCGGCCGCCTTTCATCACCAAATCTTGCTAGCAGGCCATGCCCGCCTCCACTGGAGTGAAGACGGGCTAGAGAGGGAACAGGCCTCCAGTTTTTGCCTGGAAGCCATCACCCGTCATGGCCATGGCACGCAGGCACCACGGATTCCTTGTCACCGCGCTCCTCAGCCTTCTCATCGCCGTGGTTGTTGGTCCGTCCACCGCTCTGGCGATACGGCGTCTGGAGACAGCCACGGGGAGCATGGCGGCATCGCCAGCGATGGAGGTGGTGCCAGGCCAGGGCCTCTCCGAGCAGGCCCAAGAGCTTGAGGATCGGGCCGGTGCGCTTTACGGTGCCGGCCGCTTCGCGGAGGCCCTCCAGAGCCAGCGCGACGCTGTCGACAGCCACCGACGACTGGCGGCCCAAGACCCCAGCCAGCGCCCGCGTCTCGCCGCGTCGTTGCACAACCTGGGGGTTGTCTTGATCCGGCTGGGACGGAAGCACGAAGCCATCGCGCCGACCGCGGAAGCGCTGGCCCTTTATCGCGACGTACCAGCCATCTCGGGCGCCGAGGCCTCTCTGGCGCTGGAGCGTCCGTTGCGCAACCTGGTGCTTCTCTATTACGAAACCAATCGCCCTCTGGAGGCCTTGCCCCTGGCGGATGACCTGGCGCGTCTCCATCAGGCGGCGCCGGCGGATGATCCCCGCGCCCAAGCTGCCCTGATGGATGTGATGAATCTGCGGGCCAGCGTGCTTGTCGCCTTGAATCGTTCTGAGGGCGCCTTGCAAGATCTGGAGAAGGCCGTGAGCCTTGCCCGACGGCAGGCCCGTCTGGCCCCGAACAATCCGGTTCTGCGGCATGGCTTGGCTGGTTCCCTGCTCAATTTGAGCCAGGTGGCCGACCTGCTGGGCCAGTTCGATCGAGCGATCCCCCCGGCCCGAGAAGCGGAAGCGCTGCTGCGGCCCCTGGCCCGCCAGCATCCGGCGGTCAGTGGCGACTGGGCCAAGGCCCTCAGCCGACTCGGACAGGCCTACGCGCAACAAGGTGACGGGGCCAGGGCCCTTCCTCCCCTGGAGGAGGCGGTTGCCCTGCTGCGCCGCCTCAATCCCGCCGCTCCCTCCGGCACCCTGGCGGTGGAGATCGGGGGCTATCGCGATGATCTGGCCCAGGCCTTGGAGACCCTGGCCGAGGTGAATCAGCGGCTCAACCGTCCTCGACAGGCCAGGGCCGCCGGGGAGGAGGCCCTGCGGCTCTACAGTGCCCTGGCCCAGAGCGATCCACGCTACCAGCGGGATGTGGAGCGCACGCGCACCTGGCTCACCACCTGGCCTGCTCTCACCCCCGCCCAGCGTTGACCCGTTCTTCCATGCATCACGCGCTTGCTTTTGTGTTGTGCAGAGAGGCGTCTCTGCTGAAGGGGGCTGACGATTGGACCGCCCTCCTGGAGGCCCAGCGGCAGGGTGTGCGCAGTGGCACCCAGCTGCGCCTCTTCCGCCTGAAGGAACCCGCCGGGGAGGGAGCTGGAGGCGACACCCCGCTGACCTCCGCAGCGCTCAAAGCCTCCGGGGATTGTCCAGAGACAACCCATGGAGGGGCCCACTTGATCTGTGACGCCCTGGTGCCTCTGCTGGATCCCCGCAGCCTCTGGCTCGGGGTGTATCAGGTCAGCGGACGTCCGACAGAGCGACCAGAGGGCCGTGGGGGGCTGGGTCTGGAGGTTGATTGCGTCAGCTGTTTGGATTGCTACCCCTTGCAGGACGCCGCTAATGAAACCTGCTGGTTTTATCCCACAGACAACGGCCATTACCTGGCCTGGGAAAACCGCCGGCGGATTCAGACCTTGCCGGGCCATCTGCCGGACCGACCGCCTCAGCCAAATCCCTTCCCCTACCTCCATGGCGATGTGCATCTGCTCTGGTCGCTGATGGCGGATGATCATGCCCTCACCTGTGTCGGCCTCACCTGGCGCCGCCAACGGATTGAGTGGCCGCTGGTGGCGGATGCGCCGGAAGAAGTCGCCACCTGGACGGAATTCCAGATCGATTCCATGGCGGAATCCAGCTATCAGGAGCTCAACAGCACAACCCTGTTCAATCTGGAACAGCCCGCTGCCTGACCTGCCCTGGCAAGTGTGGGGGAGCGTGCCACAGGTGTGACCAGAGGCGTCAGCCCTGGCGCAGGAGTGCCAATACCCGGGAATCCTTAATCTGCTCGAAATCCCGATACCAGAGGCCGACAGCGCGCAGGTCCGCCACCACCGCCAAGGCCTCCAAGCGATCCAGCAGCGGTTGGATCTCCCCAAGCACCTGCCGATCCACCACAGGCACGGCCAGGGTGAGGGATGCGGGTTCACACGCTCGCAGGGAGAGCAGGGCGGCACGAACGGTCATGCCCGTGGCAATGCCGTCATCCACCACGACGAGATGGCGCTGGCGCAGGCTTTGGGGGTCGGGATCGCCAAAGAGCGCCTGGCGGCGCGCCAGTTCCTTTTCTTCCAGCCGCAGCCAACCGTGGCGCCGCGCCTGCTCCTCTCGATTCCCCGCACTGCGCTGACCACCGTTCCGCCAAACGGCGACACCGCCCGCGGCGATGGCCCCGATGGCCAGCTCAGGCCAGGAGGGGTCGACCACCTTCCGCACCGACCAGGTGGCCACGGGCCACCCCAGGACGTGGGCCATGGCCGCGGCTACCGGCACGCCGCCCCTCGGTAGGGCAAGGAGCATGGTCTGCGTCTTGGGTTTGTTCCAGGCGTGGAAACGGGAGGCCAGTGCCGCGCCAGCCTCCGTCCGATTGCTCCACAGGGGGGGGGCGAGATCCATCGGGGAAGGGGCAAACGACGGTTAGGGCATGGACGAGGGCCAGCAGCGTGCGGATCGATCACGCCTGCCTGGGCTTGCGGCAGGGCTGACGAAACGTCTGGCAGAGAGCGAGGATGAAGGCATGTGTTCTTCAGCAGACTAGTGTGCTGCCCTAGAAATGCGCAGGCATGATCTCTGAATCTTTTCAAAAATGGAGTCAGCAGTTGCAGTCCATACGAGTGGGGCTGTGTTTTTGGGCATCTCGAAAAATGCCGGTTTCATCTAAAAGCACCGATTGAGACTCATGTCTTGGTTGGCGTTGGCCTTGTCCATTGGTCGCTGCAAAGCCGATTTTTCGAGGTGCCCTCTTATTGTAGCTAGCAACAAACATTTCTATTTTTGCGACCAGCTCTTTAAGGAGACTCTGGACAACCCCTCAGCGACACCTGTGAGAGCGCGGAGCTCCCAGTTGGTGCAAGGGACAGCTTCCACTGGCGACCGGTTGTCCAGAGCTTCCTTAACACTCCTGAAGCTTCCACGACGTATCGCATGTTCAGCAACAATGCCAAACCAACGTTCAACCTGAGTGATCCAAGACGCATAAGTTGACGCATAATGAATGTGAGACAGTTTTCGTTGAGCCAACCATGCTCTTGCCTTGGCATGTTTATGTGTGCAGTAGTTATCCTCAATGAGATGAACATCAAGTTCATCAAGAAATGATTTTTCAATCTGACGCAAAAAGCTCAAAAACTCTTGATGTTGATGGCGTGGTTTACACTGGGCAATCAATTCTCTAGTTGCAACATCAAGAGCTGCAAACAATGTTGTTGTTCCATGCCGAATGTAGTCATGAGTTACGCCTTCTACGTAGCCAAGTCCCAATGGCAGTAATGGCTGTGTCCTGTCTAATGCTTGAACCTGTGACTTCTCATCAACGCAGAGCACGACTGCATTGTCAGGGGGATTAAGGTATAGGCCGACTACGTCTCGAACTTTCTCTACGAAGAAAGGATCTGTTGAGATTTTGAAATTTTCTTGGCGATGAGGCTGGATTGAAAATGTTTGCAGCCAACGTTGCACCGTTGATTTGGAGATTCCCGTCTCTGCTGCCACAGTGCGTGTACT
>JBKDSV010000054.1:0-11250 GCA_046340795.1 Cyanobacteriota bacterium
GGCGTGGGAGGGCTGCTCATGATGGAGACCCAGGCCCATGTATTGGCCGACAGGGGCCCCGATCGGGTCAGTCCCTTTTGCGTTCCGATGATGATCCCCAACATGGCCACCGGCTTGGCCGCCATCGCCTTGGGGGCCAAGGGCCCCAGCAGCGCCGTGGCCACCGCCTGCGCCGCGGGATCCAACGCCATTGGAGACGCCTTTCGCCTGATCCAGCTGGGCCTGGCCGACGTCATGGTCTGCGGTGGGGCGGAATCGGCCATTACCCCCCTTGGAGTGGCCGGATTCGCCAGCGCCAAGGCCCTCTCCTTCCGCAATGACGACCCCGCGACCGCCAGCCGGCCCTTCGACCTGCATCGGGACGGTTTCGTGATTGGCGAAGGGGCTGGCGTGCTTGTACGGGAGAGCCTCAGCCATGCCCAACAACGGGGCGCCATTCCCCTGGCCGACATGGTTGGATATGGCACCACCTGCGATGCCCACCACATCACCGCCCCCTCCCCTGGTGGCGTGGGTGGCGCCGAGGCCATGCGCCTGGCCCTGGCGGACGCCCGCCTACTCCCCGAGGCCGTGGATTACGTCAACGCCCACGGCACCAGCACCCAGGCCAACGACAGCAACGAAACCGCCGCCATCAAGGCCGCCCTTGGGGAGCACGCCCTGCGCACCCCCATCAGTTCCACCAAATCGATGACGGGGCACCTGTTGGGCGGCAGCGGCGGCATTGAAGCCGTCGCCGCGGTGCTCGCGATTGGCCACAACCTCATACCACCTACGATCAACCACTCCACTCCTGATCCGGCCTGCGACCTGGACGTTGTCCCCAACATCGCCCGGGAGCACCCTGTGAATGTTGTGCTGTCAAACTCCTTCGGGTTCGGCGGTCACAATGTCTGCCTGGCCTTCCGCCGGATGATCTGAATCCAGCCCCCTTCTGCCCTCCACCCCAGCCCCGCCATGGTCGTCGCTCCCACTACCTCCATCGAAAGCCTCTGCATCAACAGCATCCGCTTTCTGGCGGTCGACGCGATCAATAAATCCAACTCGGGGCATCCCGGCCTGCCCATGGGCTGTGCCCCCATGGCCTATGCCCTGTGGGACAAGGTGCTGCGGCACAACCCCAAAAATCCCCGCTGGTTCAACCGCGATCGCTTTGTGCTTTCGGCGGGCCACGGCTGCATGTTGCTCTATGCCTTGCTTCACCTCACCGGCTACGACTCGGTGACGCTGGAGGACATCAAGCAGTTTCTCCAGTGGGGCTCCAAAACACCCGGCCACCCCGAAACATTTGAGACCCCGGGCGTAGAGGTCACCACCGGCCCCCTCGGTCAGGGCATCTCCAACGCCGTCGGCCTGGCCATCGCCGAGGCCCACCTGGCGGCTCGCTTCAACAAGCCAGGCCACACTCTCGTCGACCACACCACTTACGTGTTGATGGGGGATGGTTGCAACCAAGAAGGGGTGGCCTCCGAGGCGGCCTCTCTCGCCGGTCACCTGGGCCTGGGCAAGTTGATCGCCCTCTACGACGACAACCACATCACAATTGACGGCAACACCGCCGTCTCCTTCACCGAAGATGTCCTGAAGCGCTACGAGTCGTATGGCTGGCACGTGCAGCACGTGGCTGAAGGCAACACGGATGTGGAGGCGATCGTGCGCGCTTTGGAGGCTGCCAAGGCCGTCACCGACAAGCCCAGCCTGATCAAAGTGACCACCACCATCGGCTACGGCTCCCCCAACAAAGCCAACACCGCCGGTGTGCACGGCGCAGCCCTCGGAGCTGATGAGGCCGAACTCACCCGCAAGGCTCTGGAATGGACCTACGGAGACTTCTTGGTGCCCGAGGAGGCCTATGAGCACTGGCGTCAAGCCATCCAGCGCGGGGCCGCCGCCGAGGGCGACTGGAACGCCAGCCTGGCGGCCTACCGCCAGGCCTATCCCGCCGAAGCGGCGGAATTCGAGCGGCTCCTGCGGGGAGAACTGCCGGAAGGCTGGGATTCCAGCCTGCCCACGTTCACACCAGCCGATAAGGGTCTGGCCACGCGCCAGCACTCTTACAACGCCCTCAACGCCTTCGGACCGAAGTTGCCCGAACTGATTGGCGGTTCCGCTGACCTCACCCACTCCAACCTCACCGACATCAAGGGGGAGGCCAGCTTCCAGAAGGGTGGTGAGGCCAATCGCTATCTCCACTTCGGCGTGCGCGAGCACGCCATGGCCGCCATCCTCAACGGGATCGCCTATCACAACAGCGGACTGATTCCTTATGGCGGCACTTTCCTGGTGTTTGCCGGTTACATGATCGGCGCCATGCGCCTCTCCGCCCTCAGTGAGTTGGGCGTGATCTACGTGCTCACTCACGACTCCATTGGTCTCGGGGAAGACGGGCCCACCCACCAGCCGATTGAAACCCTGGCCAACCTGCGCGCCATCCCTAACCTGCTCGTGATCCGCCCCGGTGATGGCAACGAAACCATGGGTGCCTACCAAGTGGCCGTCACCAACCGCAAACGCCCCACGGCCCTGGCCCTGAGCCGCCAGGCCATGCCCAATCAAGCCAACTCAAGCCCAGCCGCCGTCGCCAAAGGCGGCTACATCCTGGAGGACAGCACGGGCACACCGGATCTGATCCTGATTGGTACGGGCACCGAGTTGGATCTTTGCGTCAAGGCCGCCGCTCAGCTCCGCGCCGAGGGACGCGACGTGCGGGTCGTCTCCATGCCCTGTGTGGAGCTCTTCGAGGAACAGGACGCCGCCTACCGCGAGAGCGTGCTGCCTGCCTCCTGCCGTAAGCGGGTGGTGGTGGAAGCCTCCAGCTCTTTCGGTTGGCATAAGTACACCGGACTTGACGGCGCCGCCGTCTCCATCGACCGCTTTGGCGCCTCCGCCCCTGGCCCCGTGTGCCTGGAGAAGTTTGGCTTCACCGTGGACAACGTGGTGGCGACCGCCAAATCTCTGGCTTGATTTAAAAGATTCTGATGAAATAGAGCAAGTTTTGTCTTGCTTTTCGATCTGTCAAACGGGGTCAAGCTCAGGGCACTTCGAACAGTCCTTTTCCCCCTCCCATCCCAGAGTGAGCTCTCTTGCTGCCACTGACCTGACTGGCCAGCTGCAGCATGGGAGGGGTGCTCGTTCGAGCTGCCCGTCAGCAAGCTGACCTCTTGAGACTCAGCTTGCTGAACTGAACGACCTGTTCAAACAGATCTATCTCCGAACACAGCGCTTACGGCATCGCACGGCTGGCTTTGCTGATGATGGCATCTAGTGTGCCGTCCCGCAAATGTGCTTTGGATCCTTCGATGGGTGTCTCGCCTGTAGTCCTTGCTGATGAAGGCATCGAGGCGCACGGACCAAGCCGGGGATGATGCATGAACTTGCGGGGCAGCACACTAGTTTGCCGTCCTGCAAACGCGCTGTGAATTCTTTGCTGGGTACCTCGCCCGGAGCCCTCGCTGAGGAAGGCATCTGGACGCGCGGACCAAGCCGAAGACGACGCATGAACTTCCGGGACGGGACACTAGGGGCACGGACCAAGCCGATGATGACGCATGAACTTGCGGGGATTGCACACTAGGAGCCTGTTGCGCATAGATCGCAGACGTCAGCGGACACACGCAATAGACCCGTTCCAGCCATCTTGAAGCGCAAGTTGATCCGATCAAGACTGAGCTGACAATCAGAGTCAGCTGAACTTGACTGCTGCAGCTGCGTTTTGCGGGCTGGTCGCCGAAGCACTGCCCGGAGTAAAACTCAGCATCAGTCCGCGTTGGTCGCGTTATTTGTTGATTTGCCCATAAAAAATCTATGCGCAACAGGCTCCTAGCGGCTCAGATGGCTTAGCACCCCCGCACATGGCGCAGCTTCCGCTGCTGCTGCTCGACAGCGGAATATTTTTGATGCCATAGTTCCCGATGCCAGAGCCTGGTAGGGCACCTCGAAAAATTCCCCATCCCCCTCGCCTCCCGGAGTGAAATCCCTTCCTGTCACAGACCTCGCTGGCCAGTCGCCGCAGGCCAAAAGTGATTGTTCGAGGTGCCCGGTATTCAATGGCGTCCGCAGCATTCTTTAAACCTGCAATACTCTTTAACTGGGACAAGTGAAATTCCGAGACAGTCGTGGCTTCACGCAGGGCTGATCAAACGTGCCGCAAAGGCTGATGATCAAGGTGTGTGTCAATCAGTAGACCAGTCGTCATTTCTTCTCGGCCAGGAAGCTCCGCGGCCTTCGGCCCCATCGCGGGCCTCAACTTGACTTTCAGGCAGCCCTAAAGAAGTAATTTTTCGAGGTGCCCACAAGTTCAAGCAGACTGTTGTACTGATTAAGCGGGAAAAAGAAGCGCTTGATTAACTATTTGTGAGGATAATGTGCTCTTTCTGGGATATAAATTTAATCATTTTGCTTTTGGGCACCTCGAAAAATTACCCATCCCCCTCGCCTCCCGGAGTGAAATCCCTTCCTGTCACAGACCTCGCTGGCCAGTCGCCGCAGGCCAAAAGTGATTGTTCGAGGTGCCCTTTTAGGGCAGCTCGAAAAACTCCGCTTCCTCCTGGCGTCCCGGAGTAAAGTCCCTTCCTGTCACTGACCTCTCTGGCCAGACCCCAGCACGCCAAAGGTGATTTTTCGAGGTACTCTTTAAGAGATAAGTAAACTGACTAAGTAACATAACATGACCTGCAAGGCACGTCGGCGCGACTGCTTGGGTTGTTGTCGCTGATGTGTTGGAGTTTTTTCTCTGGCTACTTAATCGGCTTGGGCTCAAGCGATTGTTGGATTGCCCGGTTGCTGTTGTTGTTGCAAGATCTGCTCCAACCCCTCTAGATCCTTCTCTGTAATTTTGGTTTGCATTGGGCAATGCTTAGGGCCGCACATCGAGCAAAATTCAGCTTGTTTGTAGATATCAGCGGGCAGTGTTTCATCGTGATACTCGCGGGCGCGCTCTGGATCAAGGCTTAGGGCAAACTGTTGATTCCAATCAAAGGAGTAGCGAGCCCGGCTGAGTTCATCATCACGATCCCGAGCTCCAGGCCTGTGGCGCGCAATATCCGCTGCGTGAGCAGCGATCTTGTACGCGATCAGGCCATTGCGCACATCCTCTGGATTGGGCAGGCCCAGATGTTCTTTGGGCGTGACGTAACACAACATTGCCGTTCCATACCAACCGGCCATCGCGGCTCCGATGGCGCTCGTGATGTGGTCGTAGCCAGGAGCGATGTCGGTGACCAGAGGACCCAACACATAAAAGGGAGCCTCTGAACATTCCTGCATCTGTTTGCGCACATTGAACTCAATCTGATCCATGGGGACGTGGCCCGGTCCTTCCACCATCACCTGCACGTCGTGCTTCCAGGCGCGACGGGTGAGTTCACCAAGTGTTTTGAGCTCAGCCAACTGAGCTTCATCCGACGCATCATGCAAACAGCCCGGCCTCAGAGAGTCTCCCAGGGAAAAGCTGCAGTCGTAGCGCTTGAAAATCTCACAAATGTCATCAAAGCGGCTGTAGAGAGGATTTTGCCGATGGTGATGCAACATCCACTGAGCCAGAATGCCACCTCCACGGCTGACAATGCCCGTCAAGCGTCCTTTCACTTTGGGAAGGTGTTCGATCAACAGACCGGCGTGAATGGTTTGGTAATCGACTCCTTGCTGGCAATGCTTCTCAATGATGTGAAGAAAATCATCCTCAGTGAGGTTCTCTATACGGCCATGCACGCTCTCCAGAGCCTGATAGACAGGCACGGTGCCAATGGGCACCGGCGAAGCCTGGATGATGGCCGTGCGCACCTGATCCAGATTCACGCCGCCGGTGGACAAATCCATGACGGTATCTGCTCCATAGTGCACCGCCAGCTCTAATTTCTTCAGCTCTTCGCCCACATCACTGGCATTGGGGGAGGCGCCGATGTTGGCATTCACCTTGCAGCGGCTGGCAATGCCGATGGCCATTGGCTCCAGATTGGGGTGGTTGATGTTGGCCGGCAGAATCATGCGACCCCGGGCTACCTCTTCCATCACCAGCGATTCCGGCAGATTTTCTCTGCGGGCCACATGAACCATTTCTTCCGTCAGTTCCCCAGCCCGGGCGTAGTGCAGTTGGGTGACATTGGCTGCGCCGCGACGCTTCTCGATCCAGGAACTGCGCATGACGGCAAGAGGGTAAAGGGGGGTGCCGTGCGAGGAGGTTGGCCGCACTTCCCTGCGCCGGCATGACCCGGATCAGGTTCAGAGGGTGTGATCTCAGCCCGCGAGGGGCACCCCTAGTGTCGCTGTCACCCTAGCAAGGCCACCTGAAGCTGAGGTCACGGGGCCGCGATGGGTGTCAGAGGTGAGACTGACGCCGCTGCCCGATCCCCGCGACAGGCCCAGCAATCGGGCAGGGATGCCTCCTGATTCAAGCTGGCCAGAAGCGGAAGTGACGTCAACCGCCAGAAGGCATGCTCGCAGCCTGATCAAACCAATGGATCGGGGCCGAACCAGCCCTTCCGGCGCGGGCGGACGCGGATGGCGCACCGGCAGTCAGGCTTGGCAAGCAAGCTGCAGCGGGCTGCATTCGTGCGGGGGCAAAGCACAAACATCTTGTAGAATTCACACGTATTTTAAGATCGGTTGATTTTGCCCGCAACATGAGACGTCAATGAAAGCCGTTATCCTTGCCGGCGGTCTTGGCACCCGTCTAAGTGAAGAGACTCATCTCAAGCCCAAGCCGATGGTGGAAGTGGGGGGCAAGCCGATCCTCTGGCATATTCTGAAGATATATAGCCATTTTGGCATCAACGAGTTCATTATCTGCTGTGGCTATAAAGGTTACTTGATTAAGGAATATTTTGCCAATTACTTCCTGCACACCAGTGATGTCACGTTTCACATGGATAATGACAGCTACATGGAGGTGCATCAACGCAAAAGTGAGCCTTGGAAGGTCACCCTGGTGGACACCGGCGAGCACAGTCAGACCGGTGGCAGGCTGGCCCGGGTGCGTTCCCATCTGACCAACAGCAGCTTCTGTTTCACCTACGGCGATGGCCTGGCAGATGTGGATGTTCATGCCTTGTTGGCACACCACAGACGCGAGAAGGGCCAGGCAACCCTTACGGCGGTGCAGCCACCAGGGCGCTACGGGGCGCTCCATTTGGAGGGCCATGCCGTGCGGCAGTTTCAGGAAAAGCCCGATGGTGACAACGCCTGGATTAACGGAGGCTTTTTTGTCCTGGAGCCCGCCGTGTTGGAGTTGATCGAGGGCGATGGCAGTAGCTGGGAAGCAGATGTGCTGCCGCGTCTCGCCAAGGCCGGTGAGCTGAGTGCCTACCGACATGAAGGATTCTGGCAACCGATGGACACCCTGCGGGATCGCGCGCGCTTGGAGGAACTGTGGGCCAGCGGTAAAGCCCCCTGGAAGCTCTGGTGATGGTGATGGTGAATCCAGACTTTTGGCGGGGGCGGCGGGTGCTGCTCACCGGCCACACGGGTTTCAAGGGCAGCTGGCTGACGCTGTGGCTGCTCAGCTTGGGTGCCAAGGTCTGGGGCTACGCCCTGCCACCGGAACCGGGGCACTCCCTCTTCCGTGCCCTGGAGCATCCCCTCATCCGCGGCGGGATTGGCGGCCAGAGTCGTCAGCGCCTCGCGGACATCCGTGATCTGCAGGCGTTGCGGGAGGGGGTGGCGGAGGCTCAACCGGAGGTGGTGCTGCACCTGGCCGCTCAGCCGCTGGTGCGACGCAGCTACCAAGATCCCCTCACCACCTGGTCCATAAATGTGCAAGGTTCGCTCCATTTATTGGAAGCCCTCCGAGCCTTGCGTCACCCCTGCGCGGTAGTGATGGTAACCACAGATAAGGTCTATGACAATCGCGAATGGGTGCACGGCTACCGCGAAACCGACCCCCTGGGTGGCCACGATCCCTACAGCGCCAGCAAAGCGGCCGCCGAACTGGCGATCGCCAGCTGGCGTGCCAGCTTCTGCGGCAGCGCGACCCACCAGACGCCCCATCTCCGCATCGCCAGCGCCCGCGCCGGCAACGTGATTGGCGGTGGCGACTGGGCCGCGGAGCGGATCGTGCCGGATGTCATGCGGGCCTTGGCCACTGGTCAGCCCATCTCCCTGCGCAACCCCGACGCCACGCGACCCTGGCAACACGTTCTTGAACCTCTGGCGGGTTATCTGTGCCTGGCGGAAGCCCTGGCCAGGGATCCGATTCCCCCCTGTGAGGCGTTCAACTTTGGCCCGCCGCTGGACAGCAACCGCCCTGTGCGGGACCTGGTGACAAGGATCCTCCGCCATTGGCCAGGCGAATGGGTTGACCACAGCGATCCCGGGGCTCCCCATGAGGCGGGCCTGCTCCATCTGCAGATCGACAAGGCCCACCACCGGCTCCGCTGGCAGCCCCGATGGGACTTCGCCACCACCATCGCCCGCACCGTGGGTTGGTATCAGGCGGTGCATGATGGCGCTTGCCCCCTGGAGTGCTGTCTGGCGGACCTGGAGACCTATCAAGAGGCTGGGGCCGATGCCCACTGAGATGCGCCGCACTGCCATCCCTGGCGTGTTTGAGCTGGTGGCGCGACCGTTCGCCGACCACCGCGGCACCTTTCTCAACGCCTTCCGAGCCCAGGAGCCAGCGTTTGCCAGCTCCTGGGGTGAGCGCGGCATCGCCCAGGTGAACTACAGCCGCACGGAAGCGGTGGGCACGATCCGCGGCCTTCACCTGCAGGCGACTCCTCACGCGGAAGCCAAGCTGGTGCGCTGCTTGCGGGGCCGGGTGTGGGACGTGGCGGTGGATCTGCGTCCGGATTCGCTCAGCTTCGGCCAGTGGCATGCCCTGGAGCTCAGTCTTGATCAGAGCAATGCCTTGCTGATTCCGGAGGGCTGCGCCCATGGCTTCCAGGTGTTGGAAGCTGGCAGCGAATTGCTCTATCTGCACTCCGGCCCCTGGGTGCCGGAGGCTGAAACCGGCGTGCGCTTCAACGACCCCCGACTGGCCATACCCTGGCCACTGCCGTCGCAGGGACTGAGCGAGCGCGATCAGGCCCTGCCCTTACTTTCATGCCTGCCATGAGTGATCCATGCTGCCGCCACTGTGAGTCGCCATTGCGGCAGTCACTCATCGATCTTGGTCATCAACCGCCCAGCAATGCTTATCTCACTGTTGCAGATCTGGCACGCCCGGAGATCACTTATCCCTTGAAGGTGTTTGTCTGCACGAACTGCTGGCTCGTTCAACTCCCGGCCCATGCCGCGGCGGAGGAACTCTTCACCGCCGACTACGCCTACTTCTCCAGCACGTCCACCAGTTGGTGCTCCCATGCCGAGCGCTTCGTAACCACGGTGGTGGAACGGTTGGGACTGGGAGGCGAGAGCCAGGTGGTGGAACTCGCCTCCAATGACGGCTATCTGTTGCACTTTGTCCAGCAACGTGGCATCCCCTGCCTGGGGATCGAGCCGACCCGTGCCACGGCAGAGGCAGCGGTCGCCAGGGGGATCCCGACGATCGAAAAATTTTTCGGGGTGGCCCTGGCTCGGGAATTGGTGGCGGAAGGCCGACAGGCTGACTTGGTGGTGGCTAACAATGTGCTGGCCCATGTGCCCGATATCAACGATTTTGTTGCTGGCATCACGCTTCTGCTTAAGCCGCAAGGCCGTGCCTCGATCGAGTTTCCCCACCTGTTGCGCCTCCTGGAGGGCAACCAGTTCGACACGATCTACCATGAGCACTACAGTTATCTGAGCTTGCGGGTGGTGCGGCGCATTGCCGCCGCCGCTGCCCTGGAGGTGGTGGATGTGGAGGAGCTGTCCACCCATGGCGGCAGCCTGCGGGTGTGGCTTGCCCATCCGGGAACGGTGGGGGTGAGCAAGGCCGTGTCCGAAGTCCTGGCCGCGGAGGCAGCGGCCGGATTGGAAACAGCGGGGGCCTACGCGGGCTTTCAGAAGCGAGCCGAAGAAGCCAAGCACGCGCTGCTGGAGTTTCTGCTCCAGGCCAGGCGCGATGGCCGACGGGTGCTGGGCTACGGCGCTGCCGCCAAAGGAAACACCTTTCTCAATTACGCCGGCATCCGGGCTGACCTGCTATCGGCCGTAGCCGATCGCGCCTTGAGCAAGCAGGGAAAATTTCTCCCCGGCAGCCACATCCCGGTGATCAGCCCGGAGCAACTGGCAAGGGAAGAGCCCGATGTCCTGCTGGTGATGCCTTGGAATTTAATCGAGGAGCTACGAAAGCAGCTGGCGGGGCACGAGTTACTGACAGCGATTCCCAGCCTGAGACGATGGCAGGCCTTGGCTCCTTCAGACGTGCTGGAGTGAGATGACAACCATTTCTCTGCGAGACAAATCTCCTCCATTGTCAACACGTATGTGCCCTCCTGAACTATTTGGAAGACAGGAAATGACATATTTTAAATGTCAATCTATCACTCAAAATCTTATTATTGTCGCGTTGACTTTTTAAAATGGGAAAAATGATAGGATTTTTGTGAATTTTGAAAAGCATCAAGAAAGTACCTCTTGAATTTTCTGGCGTACTTGAGGGCACCTCGAAAATTTCGCCTCCTCCTCGCCTCCCGGAGTGAAATCCCTTTCTGTCACAGACCTCGCTGGCCAGTCGCGGCAGGCCAAAAGTGATTTTTCGAGATGCCCTTGAGTGTTAATTCTCTTTTATAGCCACCTGCTAATGTGCAGTCTCGCAAGTTCATGCGCCATCCTCGGCTTGGTCCATGCGCTTAGATGCCGTCCTCAGCAAGGGCTCCAGGGGAGATACCTATCAAAGGATCCACAGTATATTTGCGGACGACCACACAAGGCAATGAGATGATCTCTGTCCTTCTAAGAAGGGTCTGGAAAACCCCTCAGCGGCACCTGTGAGAGAGTGGAGATTCCAGTTGGTGCAAGGGACCGCTTCAGGGCTGCCTCAAGGTCAAGTTGAGATCCCGCAAATGGAGCTGAAGAACGCGGACCGTCCTGGCTGGGCACAAATGACGACGGGTCTGCCGATGGACAGGCGCCCTGATCCCCAGCCACCAGGGGGCTCATGGAGTTGATCGATGCGTCCTTACAGCGAGGCCGTCAAAGCTGACGTCCGTCGTCGGATGAGCCCGCCTCACCGCCAGAGCGTGACAGAGATCGCCCAGGAGCTGGGCATCCATGTGATCACCCTCTACAAATGGCGGAAGGCCTGGCGGTTGCAAGGGGAGGTGGTGCCAGCGACCCAGAAGGCGCCTGAGAACTGGGGTGCTGCCGACAAGTTCACCGTGGTGCTGGAAACCG
>JBKDSV010000055.1:0-13253 GCA_046340795.1 Cyanobacteriota bacterium
CTGAAATGCACGCGAACGAAATTCAGCAAACCCTACTTAGTTAGTCTGAACTCATAACTCCAGAAAGACCCAGAAAGGAGAGCAAAGAACCGGATTCGACATCAAAAGTGAGCGGATCGATGGCGATAAAATCGACAAATATCTTTCTGATCGTGGCGATTTGCACGGCCATCAGAGGTTCTGGGTCTGTGCTTGGCTCAGATCACAGCTGCTCTATCAACGAGGCGAGATCCACTCAAGACTTCAGTTTTGATAGTGGGGATCCAGCCAACAACGAGGTAAAGATTCACCGGAGGGGAAAAATAAATCCGACTTGGCAAAGCTTTGCGCATCCTGCAGTTCTTCCCCACCATGGATCCGAGCAGGGATACTCGTCTCGAAGGGGTCAAACAAGGGCTTCAGATCCAGGACTTCCACAAGGCTGGCGTCATCATCGTGATGAATCTTTAAGAACATGGCTCGATAGGCAGGGGCCACCCTCAGTGTGTCTGTAACCGTGCCGAGGGAGAAGAGAACTTCACAGTTTGCTGTTCCGCTGGGCGAAGAACACGAAGGCAACTTCCAGCAACAGGACTCAGACGTGATCAATCAGCAGGTCTTTACTTTGCTTTAACCCTTTCCAGATTAGTTTGATCTGTGCATAGGCCTCTTCCTGGCTAATTTTACCATTAGCCTGCAAACCGACAATCAGACCTACTCGCTCGGCAAATGTTTCAAGATTTTGATGAAACATTAGCCGCTCTGGCGACCAGTCCTCTCCCCGATAGCCAGCATGGGCCTCCATCGGCGAACGAACCTCAGCGAGAGGATCATTGGCATGGCCGTCGGCGGTGAACTGCTTGCCGGAAGACATGCCCTTGCTGGAACGTGATCATGTCTTACGCTACCCCAGAGCTCTGACCGTTGACGATCAAGACCTCCTAACCCGCCAAAACTGGTGACTTGAGCTGTGCTTCGCCTTACTCCCGGTGCCCTGAGTTCTCAACGACTGGAGCAGCGCCCAGGCGGGTATCCAAGGGAACTTTTCCTCCATGGAGGCCTGGGACCGACCCAGATCGATGCTCTTCGCTTTGATGGTGGCAAGGTGCATCGGGATGCAGACGTCGATCCAGAAAGACTTTGCCATTTGCGAGAGCATTTCAGCCTGTGGGTGCGCATTCGTGGATTGAAACAGAAGGAGCTCATCCATCGCGTCTTTGATGCGCTTCAGGTTCCAGCTGTGTTGCGAGCTCCTCTGTTGGAAGTGCCTCAACGGCCCCAGGTGGATTGTCTTGATACGGCTGTTTTGGTTGTTATTCATCGACTGGGCTTTGCCGCTACCCCAGGACATTTGATTAGCGACCAAGTTGGTTTATTGCTGCTGCCAGGGCTCTTGATCAGCGTCGAGGAAGCGACAAAAGAGGAAGCCTTTCCCGAGCTGAGCCAATGGATTTTGTCCGGTCAATCTGTGGTTGAGGATAGTGATCTTGACGACATACTGCATTTTTTAATTGATGATATTATGGATGATCTCTTCCCTATTCTTGAAAGCATCTCTCACCATCTCGATGACCTGGAAGAAGCTGTGCTCAGACGGGCAAAACCAAGATTGCTGACAAATACATTTAGATACAGGGGAAATTTACGTACGATTCGCAGCCAAATTTGGCCGTTGCGTCATCAAATACAAATCCTTCTTCGTGAGCATCAGACCCTCCTGGGCAAGGAAGCCCTCGGTGGCTTCCAGGAAATGGGAGAACTTGTGCAACTCCTCTATGAAAACTGTGAAATGCTTCGCAATCAATGCGATGCAATCACGCAAGCTTACAGCGTAAGCATCAGCAATCGCATGAATCAGGTGATGAAGACATTAACAATCCTGACCAGCATCTTCGCCCCACTTACATTTATAGCTGGAATCTATGGGATGAATTTTGAAAATATGCCGGAGCTTAAATGGAGAATTGGATATTTCTTGGTTCTGATTGTGATGGTTATCGTCGCCATGATCCAATCCTATTGGCTCTGGAAAAGAGGATGGTTTCAGGACTGGACAGCCCAACGTTGAGCCAGGACAAACAGAACTTTTTCATCTCTTAAACTTCTCATAACGACCTAGGGCTTGGAATTGCATTAGCCAAAGGGAGCTCCCTCAAGCGTTTTCTCAATGGCCTTCCACCCGAAGGTTCTCAGCATCGCTCTCGTCACCGGCATGGTTGCGAGCCCTGCGGTCTTGGCTCAACAAACTCTCAATGGAGCTGGGGCAACCTTTCCGGCCCCCTTCTATCAAGCAGCTTTTGCAAGCCTGGCTTCCCAGGGAGTCAAAGTCAATTATCAGTCGGTAGGATCGGGAGCAGGAGTGCGGCAGTTCATTGCAGGAACTGTGGACTTTGGTGCCACGGATGAACCGATCAAGGTCTCAGAAGCCGCCAAGGTGCCGAGAGGTGTGGTGCAGATTCCCATCGTCGGTGGGACAATCGCCGTGGCGTATAACAAATCCGATTGTGCTGCTCTGAAACTGACTCAGAAGCAACTTGCTGACGTGTTTTTAGGTGAAATCAAGACATGGGAGCAGCTGAAGTGCGGCAAGGGCCCCATCAAGGTTGCGCACCGATCTGATGGGTCCGGCACAACTTTTGCCTTCACCAACTCACTCTCTGCCTTCTCTCCTGCCTGGAAAAAGCAAGTGGGAGAAGGCAAAAGTGTCAACTGGCCCGTAGGCGTTGGTGGCAAAGGAAATGAGGGTGTTGCAGGTGTGCTTACCAACACGGCAGGCTCTATTGGTTATCTTAATCAAGCTTTTGTCAAAGGGCCTCTCAAGGCTGCAGCCTTGCAAAACAAAGCTGGTAAGTTTGTCAAACCTGGTCTGAAAAGTGGTGTGGCATCTTTGAGTTCAATCCCTCTAGATAGCAATCTAGCCGGTGAGAATTCTAACCCGGCAGGAGCGGATAGCTATCCGATCGCAACCCTCACTTGGATCCTTGCCTACCGAAATGGCAACGGTGAAAAAGCTGATGATATTCGTAAAGCCATCAGCTTCCTCCTCGGTCCAGCCCAAAGCAAAGCTGATGATCTTGGCTATGTGCCCCTCCAGGGAGCCATTCTTAACAAAGCCAAACGGGCTGTAGAGCGGATTGGGAAGTAGTCCCTAGAAAAGGGAGCTAGGCATGCCGCCGCCGGAGGTGATCCGGCGGCATTTTATTGATCTCTTAACCTATTTTCTTATCGATCCCTTAACCTGCTGATGAACGTTTCTTGGCATCTCCTGCGTACCACCACCCTAGTCTGAGTTCAGTTGCAGAACTGCTCCCATGGGATTCACGCCTGTTCGTGAGGCCAGCAGCAGTGATAGTTTCAGAGAATTGCTGGAGAGCAATTACCAGCGCTCGTCACTGGTGCAAATGAATAGTGGTAGCACAGTCCCTCTGTTGCGTCATCATCTTTGGCTCGTTGTCAGAGGAATGGTCAAGCTGGGCTGCGTTACGTTTGAAGGAGATGAATTGTTGCTTGGTTTAGCAGGTGCCAATGAGCTTTTTGGCGACGCTTTGGCTGGACCTGAGGCCTATGAGGCCAAAACCCTGTGTGATTGTGACTTGCTCTGTTTGAGCCTCGCAGAGCTGGATCAGCATCCTTCCCTCGCACCAGCGCTGGTGAAAGCCATCAGCCAGCGGCAGCGTCAAAGCCAAGCCCTGTTGGCCCTGATGGGTTTGAGGCGGGTCGAAGATCGGCTGAAAGGTTTTCTGGAACTGCTGGCGATCGACTATGGCGTGCCCTGTTCCCAAGGCCTCCGTCTCACCCCCAAGCTGACCCATCAGGAAATTGCCAGTGCACTCGGCACCACCCGTGTCACCGTCACGCGGATCCTTGGGCAACTGAAAGAAATGGGCTGGTTGTGCCTTGATGCTCAGCGTTCCATCATCCTCTCGCCCTTGCCTCGGCGGTGAACCGATCGTTTTGGCTTCTGGCAGCCAGTGGCGATGCGCTGGGGCAGAATGAGGCGATGGCTCCCACGCTCCTGGTCGTAGAAGACGATGACACGATTCGCGAAACCATTCGCGATGCCCTTTTTGTCGAGGGATTTGAAGTATCCGCCTGCGCCGATGGCCGCTCGGCCTTGGAGTTGCTACAACAACAAAAAGAAACGCCCTACGCCCTCGTGGTGCTTGATTTGATGCTTCCCGGCATGAGTGGTCTGGACGTTTGCCGTCAAATGCGGGCCGCTGGTGACCAAACACCGATTCTGGTGGTGAGCGCGCGAGACCATGAGACCGATCGGGTGTTGGGGTTGGAAGTGGGCGCTGACGACTATCTGGTGAAGCCCTTTGGCATGCGGGAACTGGTGGCACGGGCCCGTGCCTTGATGCGCCGCAGCAACGCAAAATCAGCTGTAGCGCAAGTGTTGACCCATAAGAATTTGCGTCTTTATCCCGATGAATGTCGAGTAACGAGAGACGGCAAAGAACTGAATCTATCGCCAAAAGAATATCGTTTGCTTGAACTTTTTATGCAACATCCACGTCGTGTTTGGAGTCGTGATAAACTGCTCGAACAGATTTGGGGTCACGACTATTTTGGCGACAGCAAGACAGTAGATGTTCATATTCGTTGGTTGAGAGAAAAGCTCGAAGATAATCCTTCTGAACCCGTTCACCTGCAAACGGTTCGCGGTTTTGGCTATCGCTTCGGCTGAGGTTTCTTGGTGCCCGTGTGGCTTGCTCTGGCACTCACCTTCACCGTTGGACTGCTCCTCGGTTCAAAGCTCCGCAGGCGACAGCGACGGACGCTGGAATCCCAAGAACCCAGCCGAGAGCAACTGCTCTCCTGGCTGGATCAGATTCCTCTCGGGTGGTTGATCGTCGATGGCACCAACCGCGTTCGCTTCCTTAACCCTCGTGCCCAACGCCTGCTATTGATCCCGATGAGCGAACAAGCCGCCTTGCTCGTTCAGGAGCTGGTCGGCACCAACACTCTGCCTGAGTTGATTGATGATGTTCGTCTGCAACGACAGGCCAAACGCCTGGAATGGGAACATAACGGCCAAGATCTGGAGGTGTTTGCCTTTCCAGGTCAAGCGGAATGGGTGGCCATCCTGCTACAGAGCAGACGATCGCTGGAAGCGCAGCTGAGCCATCAAGAACGCTGGGTCAGCGATGTCGCACACGAATTGAAAACACCCCTGACGGCCCTGTTGCTCGTAGGGGACAGCCTGGCTGCCAACGTGACCGATCAAAATGCGATCTTAGTAGAAAGATTGCTGAAGGAATTGCGGAGAATGCAGGATCTGGTTGCTGATTTACTGGAACTTTCGCGCTTGGAAAATGTCTTACCCGGGAAAGGCATTCCAGAAGAGAGTATCGACGTCCTCTCGCTTGTGAAGGAGGCCTGGCAAGGCATCAAGCCCTTGGCAGATCAAAAACAAGTCTCGTTGCGGCTGATGTGCGAACAGGACAACCAACTGCCACTGGTGGTGCATGGTGATCGCCGCCGCCTGCACAGGGCCCTGCTCAACCTCTTTGACAACGCCCTGCGTCATAGCCCAGAAGAGGGCAATATTTTTATCGACCTGCAGTCCACTGCCGACTGGCTGCGGATTGAAATACAAGACCAGGGACCTGGACTGAGCGAGCAAGACTTGGAACACATGTTTGAACGCTTTTATCGTGGCGATGCCTCACGCTCTCGCCATCATCGTGGCGCCAGTGGCTTGGGCTTAGCAATTGTGCAGCAGATTGTGCTCAGCCATGGAGGCTGGATTTTGGGAGACAACGCCCCCCATGGTGGCGCACGCTTTGAACTGAGATTACCGCGACAACCCAGTCGCTTGTAACAGATTCGATCCTCAAGCTAAGGAAGCTCTGGACAACCGGTCGCCAGTGGAAGCTGTCCCTTGCACCAACTAGGGTCTCCGCGCTCTCATAGGTGCCGCTGAGGGGTTGTCCAGAGCCTCCCTAACTCCTCCAGTGCGTGAACCGCTTCAGGAGGTTGAGAGCCAGGGCTGCTTTAAACTGGTTGGATAGAGGTGCCAGGCCACGATTGTGATTCAGGTCCCACGCTGAGACCCCTATGAGCTCGGGACTCAGTTCCTCAGAGCTGCTGGGCACATGAACGCAGAGTGGCACGTTTGAATCAGCCCTGGGTTGAGAGCGGAGCCATTGAGGTTTGCAGCAGATAAAGTTTGTCTCCTTGCAGCCAAAACATCAGCAGCTTGTCAGGTAGAACAACGATCTGACCATGCCGAATCGGCAGATCGGCGGAACGCACCTGCGGCCATGAAACCTGACGCACCTCCACAGGCACGGCCAGGTGGCCGGAGATCCGGTTCAGCTGTGGCGCAACGTGGGGACGGGCCTGAGCCCAAAGGGTCTGATAGGTGGCGTGGAGGGGGGACTCCAAACTGATGCGGATGGGTGCCTTGCCCTGGGCGTCGTCAGCCGTTGGCGGATCCACGCTGGCGGCAGAGGATGGCGCCGCACGGGCTGGCTCCTGGCTCGCAAACGCGCGCAGTTGCTCCACCGCCAGCGCCCAGTCTCCCGCGCTCTCCTGCCCGCTGGCGGCCGCGCTGACGCCACGGGATCCTGCCCTTGCCAGCCGCCGCTCTTGGTCTGCTTGCGCAGGCTGTCCACGTCGCTGGGCGCCTGCGGTGGCCCCCTGCCCTGGCGGTGGAGGCAAGGCACGACTGGGGGGCAGGGGCAGCACCGCCAAACTCGCCAGCGGCGTTGGCCGACTGGAAAACTCAAGCAGCTCCGCGGTGTTGTCGGGGCTGCGCAACAGCACAGGTCCCCTCAGTCGAGCCTGCCGTAAGTGGACAAAAGAAAGGACGAGCGCGTGGAGTGACAGCGCCACGACAGCGCAGAGCACAACGGAAGCCCCTCTGGCCTCAAAAGGAAACAGCCACCTCATGGCAGTTGCAGCTGCAGCGTCCAGCTCGGCCGGAGCATGGGCGGTCGCAGTCGGTTCAACATGACGTTGACCGCGCCCCAGGGAACCTCAGGCTCCGGGATCAAACGCACCACCAACGGGCTGCTGGTTCCGGAACGGGTACGGGCCCGCTCCAGAAGGACGGGGATCTCCTGCGGGCGGATGGGCTGATGCCACAGACGCAGCCCCCCCTCCTTTCCTAAATGGACAACCAGGACGCCTCGGCTGGCCGGTCGCTGGGCCACGATCTGAGCACAGGACAAGACCAACAGAAGCGCGCCCGTCGCCAGAGTGCTCAGGAGAACCAAACTGATGGCGGTAAGGGCGGGGGAAGGCACCGCTGGCTCGGAGCTACGGGGGATCATCGCGAGGGCCGGCTCCCGGGAGGCAGCTCCAACACGACGGAGGCTGGGGCCAGATCACGCAGCCAGCGCAGCGAGCGGCTGACCCTGGCGAGCGGGAGCGCATCGGAGGGCAGGTAGTGAACCAGCCGGGAGCGCGCTCGCGTCGGCAGCAGTCGTTCCAGCTCCTGGGGCGTGTGGGGCGTGCCGTTGAGGCTCCACTTGCCCTGCGCTGACTCCACGAGCCAGAGGGCCGCAGGACCGAGTCCAGCGCGCAGGGTGGGCGAGGGCAGGGGTCGGGATTCCCGCAAGACGAAGGGCACCACCGCCACAGTTCCCGTGACCAGCAGCACCATCATCAACAGGGATTGAAAGGCCAGCGTCATCCGATCCCAGGGGGCAGGCTGGCCCGACGCAACTCCCGCTGCCAGAAGGACAGCTGCCGCTGACGCAGGCCGCTGTTGATGTGCCAGGTCACGGTCGCCACCAGGCTGACCAGCAACCCCATGGCGGTGTTGAGCAAGATGTCGCCAAAACCACTGAGGCCGCTTCCGGGAGGAAGCAGCAACTGGGGCCCCATGGCCGTCAGGAGGCGGCTCAGACCCAAGACAGTGCCAATCAGACCAAGCAGCGGAGCAATGACCATGGCCGCCTCCAGGAAGGATTGGGCAAAGCGCATCTCCTGTTCCCGATCAGCCAGCCAGTCCAGGGCCTGCCTTTCGCCCTGGTGCACAATCTCCTGCCACTGCCGTTGAAGCGAGGGACGCCGTCTCCACCAGATGACCCAGAAGCGGATCCGCTCCAGCGTCACCGTGAGAACGGCGATGGAAAGAAGGATCAGCGACAAGCCTGCGGGCCCACTCAGGGCACTGTTCACTCTGCGCACCGAGGTTGCGAAGATTTTATGCAGACAGGGCCGAACCTCCCTGTGGGCTGAGTGCTTGACAGGGGCGGGGGTCGTGATGCTGATTAGGGTGGATTGAACCAGGTGGTCCCCGATGGGAGGCATCTACAGCGACAACAGCCTGACCATTGGCAAGACCCCCTTGGTGGCCCTCCATCGGCTGACAGAAGGCTGCGGCGCCACTGTGCTGGCCAAAATCGAGGGCAGGAATCCCGCCTATTCGGTGAAGTGCCGCATTGGCGCCGCGATGATCTGGCAGGCGGAACAAGACGGACAGCTTGGGCCGGGCAAGGAGCTCATCGAACCCACCAGCGGCAACACGGGCATCGCCCTGGCCTTTGTGGCGGCATCGCGCGGCATTCCCCTGACGTTGACCATGCCTGAGAGCATGAGCCTTGAGAGACGCAAGCTATTGACAGCCTATGGCGCCCACCTTGTGCTCACCGAAGGACGGCTGGGGATGAGCGGAGCGATTCAGGCGGCCCGAGATCTTGCTGAGGCATCGCCGGAGCGTTATGTCATGCTGCAGCAATTTGTCAATCCAGCCAATCCACAAATTCACCACGACACCACCGGCCCGGAAATTTGGAGTGATACAGAGGGGAAGGTGGATGTTTTTGTTGCTGGCGTCGGAACAGGTGGAACGATCAGCGGTGTCAGTCGCTACATCAAGCACACCCTTGGCAAGCCCCTGGTGTCTGTTGCCGTTGAACCCACAGCGAGTCCGGTGATTACTCAAACCCTGTCTGGCAGACCACTTCAGCCAGGTGCCCACAAGATTCAGGGTATTGGCGCGGGTTTTGTGCCTAAAAACTTGGATCTATCGATTGTGGATCGGGTGGAACAGGTGAGTGATGAAGAGGCGATCAAGATGGCGCGCCGGTTGATTCGAGAGGAGGGGATCCTGGCAGGTCTCTCTTGTGGGGCAGCGGCTGCAGCAGCAATTCGGCTTGCTTCCACAGAAGAGTTTGCTGGCAAGACGATTGTCGTTGTCTTGCCCGACTCAGGAGAACGCTATTTGAGTTCAATCTTGTTTGAAGGCATCTTCAGCGAGAATGGTCTGGCCCCAGAACGATGAATCATCTCAGAAAGATCATGCAAAAGCTAGCTCAGGCACAGCCAGATGCTAGTAGGCATCCAGACATGTCGTCAGCTACTTCTACAGAGATTATGCGGCTCCACGTTGAGGAGTATCAACGGGAACTGGCCCGTTGCACTGCGGCAATGTTGCAGTATGAGTGGGCATGGCTGGACGACTACATCACCAGCTTGAACTTGTGTTTGGCGCAGCCAGATATGCTGCAAGCCGCTGGTGGCAAGTCCCATGTCGAGCAACTGTTGCTGGAGAGCCAGCAGTGTCAGGCGCTGTTGCAAGCAACCATGAAAAACCGCAAGGTTGAGCCAGCCAGCCCGTCCCATGCCGTGGCAATCGGTGAACATGCCTGGGAGCTCCGCCAGGAATCGATCAAGCGATTGTGGGGATTAAATTAAGGGCACCTCGAACAAGCACTTTTGGCCTGCTGAGACTGGCCAGCGAGCTCCGTGACAGGAAGGGATTTCACTCCAGCAGGCAAGGGGGAAGCGGGATTTTTCGAGGTGCCCTATAAAAATGCGAGAAGTGTTGATGTTGAGCACGGAATCATTCGAAGATATGATGTTGCCCCGGCGAACGTACACGATAGTCAATTGCTGTCGTCCCTGCTTGATCCAGAAAACACCGGTGACGTTGTCTGGGGTGATTCTGCTTTCGCAGGAAAGAAGTTTGATGAATTGCTTGATTTGGCAGGATTTCAAAGCAATATTCATGCGAAAGGCTCGAGATTCAATCCTTTCGATGCCGATGCCAAAGAGAGGAACAAGAAAAAATCAAAAGTCCGAGCGAAAGTTGAGCATGTTTTTGGAGGCATGGTTACATGGATGAACGGTAAGCTCACAATTCGTATTGGCTTACCACGTACGAAGGCGTGGCGGGGTCCAAGGAATCTTACATTCAACTTAATTTGATATACATAAATCTGCTCTGCTATGGCTTAAACAGAATACAAGAGTACCCGAGAAAGGTTTAAACATGCCTAGGCATAACTATATCTATTGCAGGCCCGGCAGGAGGCTGCCGTTTTTTTATGGGTCACCATCTGTTCCTCAATAGGTGATTTTTCGAGGTGCCCAGCGGTTGTTGGGATCCAGCTTTCCACCAAAGGGCGAGTGAAACTCTTCAATCGATAGCTGACCAGTGTGCTGAAAAACGTACATTTGCGCGCCAGCGGTTTCTTCTAAGCCAAGAATGGCCGATTGCGTCCCATCCTAATGCGAGATTGACCCTGGAATCAATTGTGGCGCAACGGATTTGGGTCGCTCAGCAAGCCCTAATTATATAGATATCTTCGCATAGATATCTATACACAACAGATTCCTGGTGGCCAGATTCCCCTTTCTCAGGCAGCCCAACCGAAAGCCTGGTCGTTGCATGAAAAAAGTAATTCATTCCGATGATTGCCTAGTATGACGATCACCGGAATGAATGTGCTGGTGCCTGGCTTTCAAGCCGGGACTGATTCGAGACTCAAGAAAAACAGTCGAGAGGATCAATCAAGACATTACTCTAGGGGAGAGACCTAATTTGTGGAAGATATTAATTTAAAGATGATTTCCGCGTAGCTCTTCTCAATTTCCGAGAAAAGTTAAATGCGGTGGTAGCACCAAGAATACCAAGTGGACCGGGAACAACAGTGAGATTATTCATTCTAAATACGCCATCAGCATTTGGGGATACGCCTGTACCATCCGTTATAACATTAATGACTGTATTGGCACTAACAGTAAATGGTGTTGAAAAAGTAAGAGTGTCTCCGTCTGCAAAGTTGGAGAAGGTTTGTGTTGAGGTCCCGGATGTGAACGTAATCGTGGGGTTAACAACAGCAACCAAACGGGAAATCAATAATGATTGCAAGGTAACCTCTGAGTTGAATGATAGCTCAAAGCCAGTGAATTTGTTCCCAGTCGGAATCTCGGGAGGTCCGTAGAAGCAGCGAGATCCAGCTGCGCCGACTTGAAGGAACGCACAAAACCCTGTGGGCGCGGAATTTAATCCGCCAGCTGCCGGCAGAATGTTACTCGTGGCTTGTGGATTACCAATGCTAAGTGTTAATCCACTGACAGTCTTGGAATAAGAGGGAAAATTGGATTCAGGGTCTACAGACAAATCAAACACGATTGGACTAGCCATTGCAGGCATACAAATCATTGCGCCTGCAAGCAAAGAGACTGCGATGAATTGTTTTTGCGGTGACATTGAAAGAATAGTTTTGGTTAGGGTTGAGAGGTGATAGCCTCGACTTTAATGGTAGCAACTTTCACGGATGTTGTCAGCTTAGATGCCGTAGTGGCCTGCTCCAGGTCAGAAGATGCAGAGGTATGTGGTGGTCTGGGGTCAAAATTAGGGAAGCTCTGGACAACCGGTCACCGGTGGAAGCTGTCCCTTGCGCCAACTGGGAGCTCCGCGCTGTCGCAGGTGCCGCCAAGGGGTTTTCCAGAGCCTCCTTAGTAGTAGATGGATGACAAAATAAGAGAATTATCTGATTGACAAGACACAATTCAGTACCGCGACTCATCGTCTCAATCTCACCCAATAATGTTTTTAGAATAGGGCACCTCGAAAAATCCCGCTTCCCCCTTGCCTGCTGGCGTGAAATCCCTTCCTGTCACGGAGCTCGCTGGCCAGTCTCAGCAGGCCAAAAGTGATTTTTTGAGGTGCCCAATAGATAAGAAGTGAATAATTTACCTTAAATAAATACTATTAGCGCTAAAATAGTGACATCTAATTCGTTGTTATTGATGTCAGCTTCAAATTAATTGAGGCTTATCTTTGACACTTATTTAGCATAGAACTTTAGGGCACCTCGAAAAATCCCGCTTCCCCCTTGCCTGCTGGAGTGAAATCCCTTCCTGTCACGGACCTCGCTGGCCAGTCTCAGCAGGCCAAAAATGATTGTTCGAGGTGCCCTTTAAGTCATCGAATAAACTTCGGCATAGGTCTTGCCGAACTCTATCAACTATCGCGACTCAGAGTGATATAGCATTCTGTTTCTCATATTGACGCACTTCCTATGTTCATGAAACGATCCAGGCAATACTTTGCCTAAAGACTGCTTATTCGTCAGCAAGGAAAGCAAAGAGCAAATAGCTTAAACTTTGAAAGCTGATGTCGCATTCTCTTTGCTAATAAAGGCCTTAGATAGTTATATGAGCAACATCCAGATCAAAATCCTGTTATATTAACTTCTTCAAAAATCTTGCCTGAAAACCAGACTTTTTGCATTTAGTAATTGACAGTTGAATAAAAATCACTTGCATGGCAGACTAATATACTGGCCAAGATATTGATCAATATATGATTAAGCGTGAGATTCTAATAAGACGTAAATTTATATCGTGTCAGCCTGTGCTGCTTGCAAGTATTTGCTATAAATGAAGAGAGTTTGATCAAGGTATTACGTTGTGTGAGCCAAGGCAAAAGACAATGCACATAAAAATAGATACATTAAGTTCTTAACTGGTTCAAGGATAGTCTTATACATACCTGCTTCGCTCAATGTCAGCTTATTGGCAAAGAATTATGAACAGATGATTGTTCGATCCGCTTGAACCGGATTTTTGACTTGGTTTAATCGCTAAATCCACCGAAAGCAACTTTGACGAATTATTGTTCTAGGGATTGCCTATTCAGTCCCGTAGTCTCTGGGGGACTGCTCGAAAAATCACTTTTCGCCTGCCCCAGCCAGCCAGCGGGATTAATAACAAAAAGGGATTTTATTCCGGGAAGCGAGGAGGAAGAGGAATTTTTCGATGTGGTGCGCGTTCACAGGGCGAGATGCCCTGCCACGCCCATCCAGCCCTGCTTGCTTCTCGCAAAGCGGCGCCTTCCGTCAAGCTTCTGGCTGATGGAGCTGATCGAGCGGAGGGCCTCAGGGATCAGGAAGCAGCGAGGGCCTTTCACCCCCACGATGATGGGCAATCCAGGCCTGTTCCAAGAAGGGCCAGATGCCTCGGCCTTGCTGCCGGAGCGTGGTGACAACCGTGAGCAGACGGCTGCGGCAGAGCGCTCCTTTGCT
>JBKDSV010000056.1:0-3102 GCA_046340795.1 Cyanobacteriota bacterium
GAAGGCTGCGGGGATCAGCAAACCGGCGACCTGCCACACCTTCCGGCATTCGTTTGCCACGCACCTGTTGGAACAGGGCGCCGACATCCGTACGATTCAGGAACTGCTCGGCCACAGCGATGTGAAAACCACCATGGTCTATACCCATGTGCTGAACAGAGGTCCATCTGGGGTACGAAGCCTCGCGGACCTGCTCTGAGGAACGGAGGAATCTTCTGCGGACCGCGTAACAATCCATGAAGCAGGTGGCGGCTCCTGGGAGGCCTTGCTAGGCAGGGGCTGACGGAAGCATAGGGAGTCAGAGCTAGCTGCTTATGCTGCAAAAATCGAACTGGAGGCAGCTTCTAAGGTCCGCCGAATCACTGTTCGCTGCCCAGACTGCCCCTGTGGTGTCCAGCCGGCTTCGCGCTAAGGTGGAGGAGAAACGTCGAGGAATTAAGTTAAGAGCTTGTCTGTTACTCTTCGCCAAAAGAAATCTCAGCCAAAACTCCATGGATCTTAAAGCCGTTTCGCAAGAACTAGAAAATAGTCTCTCCAGTCTATTTGGCGAACTGATGTCTGGCATTGCCGAACGAGAGGATTCTCGCGCATTTGGTGCAATGGTAGAAAGAAGAATAACTGATAACTGGACGGCTATATGTGAGAACCTTGGGTACGGCCCACTTGAGAGGCCTGGGAGACGAACGATTTACGACTTTGCATTCCAGATGGGCACCAGCATAGTCGGAATAGATGTAAAGACTAAAGATCTCGATTCAACTAGCTACTCGGATGGTGGAATTTGCGCCGTGGGGAATCTGCTGAAATTCTTGGCTAATGACAATGGCATTTTTCTTGTTGCTGAGTTTGGCCACAATAGGTCGTCCGACCGAAATAACGCACGAGACATCGAATATATAAGAGTTGCGCCATTCGTGATGCTTCCTCAGAATACCTATCGAATTGAGAACTTAGGCACAGGGCAAGTTAGGATGAACTATACACTGAATCAAGTCTGGGATGAGATTGAATGGGACAGAGACATAATCGAATTCTACGACCTCTTTATTGACTTGGCAACTCAGCATTATCGAAGAGTAAGCCGGGATGCTATCAAACGCATTGAAGCACTTGAAACATTCAAAAAAAATGGATACAAGAATTTCTCCTTTGGAAAATCATAAGATCGGCCAAGTCTTTACTCCGATTAAGTGGGCAGTATGGCTCATTGAGAAATGGAGTATCTTCGATCTTTGGATCCAGGGCGCATCCATATGTGATCCGTCAGCGGGAGAAGGAGTATTTGCGCTAGCTCTTTTTGAAGTTGCAAAGAGCAAAGGGATTAGCGTCAGCCAGGAAATGATGCGGCGAATTTGGCTAATCGACATCTGTGCGCAAAGCCTGGCTGCATTTAAACTTAAAGCCAAGCAGATCTACAGCGTTGATTTTCCAGTATCAAATCTGATCAACCTCGATCTGATTCTTGATACACCGCCGATTTCTGTAGATGTGTTGGTTGGCAATCCTCCTTGGTGCAACTTTGCCGATCTTCCTGACTTTTACAAAGAGTCTATCAAGGAGCACTTTATTAGCGAGGGTCTTGTTCCTGATAGAAAGAAAGTTCTGCTTGGCTCATCTCGAACAGACATCGCTGCCTTGGTTGTTAGCAGGGCTATTGGAAAGTTGTTGAAGCCGAGTGGAAGAGCAATATTCTTTTTGCCTTCGTCACTATTCTTAGGTGATGACGCACATCGAGGATTCCGCAATTACACGGCAAGCAATCGGAGGTTCTCGATTGAAAGAGTGTATGAGTTTAGCAAGACTGAAGTTTTCCCCTGCATCGGAACACAATACTGTTGCGCAGAGATATCGATTGATTCTATGCCATCATTCCCTGTTCCGTATAACCGAGAGAGCTTGGCAGGATGGGTTGAACAAAAAGCCTATCCTCTTAAGGAGCACGATGACCAATGGCAAATTGTAGGACTCGACTCTGATCGTGATCGCTTCTCTACCTTCTCGATTTCAATTGGGCCCAACCAACAGCCGAGACAAGGTGTAAATAGTTGCGGGGCGAATGATATCTTTATCTTCGATACAAATAAAGGCCTGCTCCCGAAGCAGTTCTTATTCCCTCTTCTGAGCAAGGAGAGTTGGAAGGGCGACAACACTCCATCCCGATGGGTATTGCTGCCTTATGACAAGACTACAGGAAGACCTTTGTCATGGTCTCAGATTCAAGAGTATCCGCCTCTTGCAGAGTACTTATTAAGCAAAAAGAATTCTTTGTCGATGCGCAAGGGCACCATGATCCGCTCTTCTATCGAAAAAGGCATCTGGTGGGCTGCATTAGGTGTTGGGCCATATTCATTTTCCCCATTTAAGGTCGCATGGCAGGCCTACGGGAAAAATGATTTCAAACCAATTGTGGTCGGCTCGCACTCGGGGCTTCCATGGCAGGGGAACCAAGCTATGCACGCTTTTATCCCTTGCTGGAGTGAAGCTGATGCAATGAGAATTCAGAGCGCACTTGATTCGCCATTGGTAACCGACTTCTTGAAGCAGTTAAACGGAGAAGGGAAATGTAATTGGGCGCAACCGGGTAAAGTCAAGAAGCTGCTTGCGCTGAATGAAGTTAAGCCACTGCAAGCATCTCTTTTCTAAAGTCTTACTGACAGCGAACAAGCCCTTCGAGTGGACAGGCCCCCACCAAATTCCGGCTTTCGCAAGAAAGCCCGGCCTGCCACTCAAGGGCAGCGTTGGCCGGTCCACGTGAGGGGATCCCGCAAAGCCCAAATTGAAGCTAGTCTGATGAGATCCAGGAGATGATTGATGGCAAGGCAGTTCTCCGTCGTTGTGGAGAAGGACTCAGATGGATTCTTCGTCGCCAGCGTTCCCGCTCTCGCTGGGTGTCACACACAGGCACGCTCATTGGATCAGTTAATGGAGCGTATCAAGGAAGCTATTGAGCTCTGCCTCGAAGTTCAGCAAGGTGATTTTGAGCAACTTGATTTTGTAGGCGTTCAGAGGGTTACGGTGTAAAGGTGTCGAAGTACTCATCTGTTACAGGTAAAGCCCTGATATCGGCACTTAAGAGGGCTGACTTTCTTGTCCAGAGAGTAA
>JBKDSV010000057.1:0-43269 GCA_046340795.1 Cyanobacteriota bacterium
ACCGGGGCGCCCTACCAGCCTTTCAGCTGGTGGGTTTCCCCGGCCCGCCCTCCGAACCGGACGTGCGGCTCTCACCGCATCCGGCTCTCCACAGGCTCATGCCAGTGCCTCAGTTGCCCATGGCGTGGGGATGCGACTGCCTCGGTAGCGGTAGCGAACGATTTCGACCCTCGCGGGTCTGAACAATTCGCTGCTGCTTTCCCGTACCTCCCAGCCAGGGAGGTAGCGGCGATGCAATGTTCCCCAATTCAGCCCGAGGTGCCGCTTCCGTAGCCAGCCGACTATTCGCCAGAAGGTGAAATAGTCGAGATAGCTAAACGTCCGCGATGACACTCCGTGGCGGAAGTAGTTACACCATCCTCTCAGGATGCGATTCAACGCCTGAATGAGTTCGGTAAGTGAGTGGTGTTTGCTCCTGCGAGTTAGCGAACGAACCTTTTCCATCACCGAGAGCAAGCTCTGCTTGGATGGATAGGTGTAGGTCGCACGTTTCTCGCACCGGCCTCTCCAGCGACGGCGCTGAATGTGCCAGCCGAGAAAGTCGAACCCTTCGTCCATATGGACGATCCTTGTCTTCTCCTCTGATAAGCTTAAGCCCATTGAGGAGAGTACACCTCCCACCTCATGCCTGAGAGCGTCAGTATCACTACGCTGGCCAGAAACCATGACAACGAAATCATCCGCATAGCGGATCAATCGCATCACGGGGTGACCAGCACGGCGATGCTTGCTCCGCATCCAGTACGGGCCGAGAGCATCCCACTTGTCAGTGAAATGTTCGTCCAGCACGGAGAGGGCAATATTGGCGAGTAGTGGAGACAGAATCCCACCCTGAGGTGTGCCGGTAATGGTTTTCCTTGGCTGGCCAGCCTCGCTGAGGAGGCCAGCTTTGAGGAATGCCTTGATCAAAGCGAGGATGCGTCTGTCTGTGATGCGATGTCGCACACGGTCCATGAGGGCCGTGTGGTCAATCTCATCGAAACAGGCTTTGATATCTCCCTCGAAAACCCAGTCATATTTCAGAGAGAGCTTACTGAGAAAGTGAATCTCCGCAATTGCATCCTGTGCACGTCGATTCGGGCGAAAGCCATAGGAACATGGCTTGAAATCTGCCTCGAAAATAGGCTCCATCACCAGCTTCAGTGAGGCCTGCACCACCCGATCCGCCGTCACGGGGATTCCCAGCCGCCGGAACTTGCCGTTGGCTTTCGGAATCGACGTCTGGCGCACGGGCAGTGCCCTGAACTGCAGGGCCTTGAGCTGGGCTCGCAACCCCATCAGGAACGCATCAGCGTCCTCGCCAATGGATCGCGGTGCGATGCCATCGACTCCTGCCGTGCGGGCCCCCTTGTTCCCCCGGACTCTCTGCCAAGCCACGACCAGGAAGGCCGGGTCGCAGACGAGGTTGAACACATCATCAAACCGGCGCTGGCCATCGGCCAACGCCCACTGGTGCAGCTTTTTCTGCAGGCCAAGTACCCGAGCTTCCGCCTCGTTGAGGCTGGGCCACGGTGCGCCGATATTCATCAGCGACCTCCTTGTTCTGCATTGGGCTGCTGACCCTGCTGGATCCCTTCGCCATGTGGACGGCTTTCCCGTCCCCGGACTACTACGGATCCTCCGCCCCACTCCGGCAGCATCGGCCGGCGACGGGCGTTCCCACCAGGGCTGCCTAAAAGTGTGCTCAGGCCGTGTTCGGCAAAGGCGCAACGCCTCCCAGCGCCAGCATCCCCTTGATGTCGTAGGCCAACTCCCGGAGACCCTGGCGGATTGATCGGTAGCCGCCTCGGCGCAGCAGGTTCATCACGATGGTGCGCAGGAGCGCGAACACGGGAGCGCCGGTTCGGTTGGTGTAGCGATGGGCGTCCTCACCGAGCTGGGCGTCGCGGGCCCAGTGCCATTCGTTCTCAATGCTCCAGCGCTGTCGGATGAGTCGCAGCAAAGCATCTGGGCTGGTCCGCAGGCTGGTGAGGAACAGATGGCGCCTGATGCTGCGCTTTCGGAAGGCAGAGCTCCCTGCAACCAAAGCAAAGGCTGACAGGTCCGGCAAGGGCTATCTGGACAGACCTTTAAGCAGCTCTAGGCAGGAACAGAAGGCAAGCCCAGCCTTAACTTGGAATTGGTCCAGAGCACCAGCGGAGCTTTCTGCCTAATCAAGTAAGTTTTTTGCATTATCCAAAATTCGGCGTATAATCCGAGAGGAGCTTTTTTGTTCATGAATTGGCGCAAGCATCACTTGACCGCCATAACCAAGGACAAATTCAGCACCAACAACACTATTAATATTGTAATCTGCACCTTTGACAAGCACATCGGGTCGGATTAATTGAATAAGCTCCAGCGGAGTCTCTTCGTCAAAAAGAGTCGTTGCACTTACCATTCTAAACGCGCTTAGCACAGAGGCTCGATCAAGCTCTACATTGACTGGACGCCCAGGCCCTTTTCCAAGTCGGTGAACGGATATGTCACTATTAATCCCAACAATCAGGACATCACACAATGATGAAGCAAATTGAAGTAAAGAAACATGTCCTGGGTGGACAATGTCAAAAACACCGTTGGTGAATCCTATCTGCTGTCCTTCATTTCTTTTAAAAGCTACAAAATCTGCAAGCTCACTTCTGCTGAAGATTAAAGATGAGGATTTATGACGACGATCATTAGATAGCGTCTCGATTCGAGTAATGAGCTCATGTGCCGTAACACTTGCAGTGTTTTGTTTTCCAACAACTATACCTGCGGCGACGTTCGCACATGTAGCAGCTTGTGTCAATGTCCCACATGAGGCCAATACGCAAGCGAGAGTAGCCACCACGGTATCTCCGGCACCAACAACATCAAAAACTTCGAGAGCTCCATTAGCCAAATGGAGAGGAGGATCAACCAGCGAAAGAAGACTCATGCCCTTTGCACCGCGCGTGATAAGGACTGCATCAAATTTTGCACTATCTAAAATAGTCTTACCAGCCACTTCCGCATCAGAATCAGTCTCAATTTTTATGCCTGCGACCAACTCTGCTTCTGATGTATTTGGCGTAATAATTGTTGCACCAGAGTAACGACCGTAATCTTTTCCCTTGGGATCAACGATAATGTGAAGATGTCGCTCTCTTGCAAGCGTAATTATGTCACTCAAAAGGGAAGACGAAAAAAAACCTTTTGCATAATCAGACAAGATTAAAATATCATGGTTAATCATTAATTTTTTAATTACTGAAAGAGCTTTGGCATGCACAGTAGAACTTACTTTTGCCATTGATTCAATATCAAGCCGCATCAAATGCTGCCCTCCAGCTGTAAAACGTATTTTTTGAGTTGTTTGGTAGTCATCTAGCGAAATAAGATAGTGAGTTAGCTTGGAGTCATTTTTAAGAATCTGACGCAATATACGGCATGCTTCGTCATCACCAACGAACCCAACTAAAGAGCAATGTGCACCGAACGAGGTAATGTTCTTGGCTACGTTTGCTGCACCACCAGGAATATGAATAACCTTACCAGGGTGGAATACGGGCACAGGTCTTTCGGGAGAGATACGCTCAACACTTCCATGATTAAAAGTATCAAGAATGAGATCGCCAATGCACAAAATTCTGGAATGATGAAACTGCTGAATAATAGATGTTAGCATTTGAGATTAAATCCTGTAGTCAAAGGTTGGCAGCTAGACTTTAAGATAAATCTATTACAGATGGACGAAGCACCGTTTCTATTGCACAAGCTATATGATAGCCACTGCTAGATTTGACTGGTTCTGACAAGAAACTGCCAGAACTTGACATTGTGTCAAACCATAAGCCCGGTCTGGGTCCAGAAAGAAATTTCTTAAAACCATCTAAAGCCTTGTCACATCTATCTAATGCGTTAGTAGAGTTTGTCAAAAGAGATTGTACATACCACGCTTTAACCCTTTCTGTTTGCTGCCAAAGCCTTGCAGTGAGACAACGTGGAATCATTGTCTCCTCAATACTTTCGAATGTGACATTACGATAGGGATCGACACCATAGAATTCAGCAATCGCGCAAAGCCGCGCGGCAGCATCAGCTGCTTCTGGAATGTTTGCCAATAGAGACCAGCGGGCAAGAAGCCAACTCCATTCAAACTGATGTCCTGGTTCAATTGTCAGGGTGTTGTTAATCCTATCTGGACACCAGTTTAAATCATAAAATTCTGGAAGTGCTCCACTATCTGGAAGAATCATCCTCCTAAGAGCCAAGATTCCACAATCATAGGCACGCTTGCTCCAAAATTCCTCATCAAACCTATGCAACTCTGACCAGGTCAAAAAAGCTTCAAACAGGTGCATATGCGGATTAGCAGCTAATCGTTCCGGAGCGTATTCATCAAAATAACCACCTTGAGGATGTGAATATCGCAAGCTCAAGCGACTGGCAATACGCCGCGCAAGATCTTCAGCTTGATTGTTTTCTGGAAAAAGTTTAACTATTTTGGCTAGTGCTATAAGAACGAATGCAACATCATAAAGATATTGACGGTCATCAATAATAAGGCCATCTCGATCACAACTTGCTTTTACTTGCCCATCTGCTGTTATTAGATGGGACAATAGGAACTGCAAGCCATGGTTGATCAAACTCTCGATTGGGCCATCCCAACCCAAAGTTGCACCGACAGAAAAAAAATATATTTGCCGGCATACAAGTCGAGTTCTCCGATTTTCCTCATATGGCATCAAATCGTGGTATAGTCTTTCATAAAAACCTCCATATTTACGATCAACTCCATGAAGACTCCAGATTGGTAATGCCAAATCAAGAAACCATCGATGAAGGTCATCGATACAAATTTTACGTACCATAAATAAAAAAGTTGACAAAATAGGGGTAGTTTGCGCTTAAGTGGGGTTTTCTGAGAAAGCAAGCCCGCAAACATGCAAGTGGTGAATATAGTGTCTGACCGGCATGGAGACGCTATCGGTAGTGACCATACGACTTCTAGTGTGCCGTCCTGCAAATGCACTGTGAATTCTTTGATGGGTACCTCGCCCGGAGCCCTTGAGGAAGACATCTGGACGCGCGGACCAAGCCGAAGACGACGCATGAACTTCCGGGACGGGACACTAATAGTCCTAATAGTAGTCCGAAATCGCCTCATCAAAGCACCCAGAACATCTTCTTGATTGAAGTGAAATTATCTTAAAAAGGGCGAGAAATATTGCTCAATTTGATATTTTATTGGTCGTTCTACTTCCTGAACGGATACGCGAGCAATGAAAAAAGCAGCAAAACTGAACTTGATTAGGCAGAAAGCTCCGCTCGTGCTTTGGACCAACTCCAAGTTAAGGCTGGGCCTGCCTTCTGTTCCTGCCCGAGTGGCTCGGTTTGGGATTGGCGGAGCTTGCTGCCTCATCAAGGGCATCTCGAAAAATACCGATTTCGTCTGAAAGCGCCGATTGAGACTCATGTCTTGGTCGGCGTTGGCCTTGTCGATTGGTCGCTGCAAAGCCGATTTTTCGAGGTGCCCTCAAGAATCTGCTTCCAAAAAAGGATTTCTGGAGAAACTGTTTGATCGCTCCATCTCAAGAGATCCTCAACAGCTCTCGGTTGGTGCGTCTCGCAGCTTTTGTATGTGACCGTTGACCAAGTTTTTCTATGCGTAACAGGCTCCTAGTGTGCTGCCCCCGCAAGTTCATGAATCATCCCCGGCTTAGTCCGTGCGCCTCGATGCCCTCATCAGCAAGGACTACAGGCGAGACACCCATCGAAAGATTCAAAGCGCATTTGCAGGACGGCACACTAGACCAGTCGTCAGTTGTGCTGGGCCAGGAATTTCCTTGTTCTTCAGCCCAATTTGTGGTCCTTAAGTTGACTTTGAGTCAGCCCTGTTTGGATCGCTTTGTTGTATCCGTTTAGGGGATGGGACGACTACCAAAACATCGGTTCTAGCAATCGTTCTCGCCCTTTTTAGATGATTTCACTTCAACCAAGCAGGGGTTCTGGGCAGGGCTGATTCAAACTTGCCACTCTGCGTTCATGTGCCCAGCAGCTCTGAGGAACTGAGTCCCGAGCTCATAGGGGTCTCAGCGTGGGACCTGAATCACAATCGTGGCCTGGCGCCTCTATCCAGCCACTTTAAAGCAGCCCTGGGGTTCTGGGTGCTTCGATGGGGCGACTTCGGACGATCAGAAGTCGTATGGGCACTATCGATAGCTTCCCAATGCCGGTCAGACGCTATATCCATTCCTTGAATGGTGATGCTTTGTCAGCTTCTGTTTAGAAAGTCTGGACAGCAAGAAGCTTGCTAAATTATCAAATCCTGGCTTGAGGGCACCTCAAAAAATTACTTTTGGCTTGCCGCAACGTATCTGTTCAGGGGGGGTGATCATCAAAAAAACCGCTCCAGCAATGGTTCTTCTCGCCCTTTCTAAGATGATTTCACTTCAACCAAGCAGGGTTTCTGGATGCTTGGATTGGGGCGACTTCGGACGATCAGAAGTCGTATGGGCACTAACGGTAGCGTCCCCATGCCGGTCAGACGCTCTATCCGCCCCCTGAACGGTGAGGCCGCAACTCGAGGTCAGTGACAGGAAGGGATTTCACTCCGGGAGGCGAGGGGGAGGCGGAATTTTTCGAGGTGCCTTTGCGTGACACGGCCTCGCTGAACAACCGAAGACTTCTGACATCTTTGAGCTTTTTGAGGGTAGTGCAACTCTCCTGCCTGGAGCGACTCTGCCGCAAAAGTTACTGTTGGTAACTATGAACGGCATATGTTCTGTCAGAAGTGGCTTTTTGTGAACTGTATGCCCACGTCTCCGATCGCTTCCTCATGCGCGTGAGCAACCCTTTAGAATCAGCCTCGCCTGCTTGGCTTTCAGAGTGCAAACAGCCTTTTCGATATCAACAGAAGATGTGCTCATCCACCTCTTCTCACAAATTGCCATCATTCTTGCCGCATCAAAGTGTGTCGGGGCTTTTTTTGTAAAAATCGGTCAATCGCGCAGTGTTGGTGAGATTCTCACGGGTGTGATGCTTGGCCCCAGCCTGTTCGGTTGGCTCGCGCCCGATGCCTTTGCAGCAATCTTTACACCCAAAGGGCCATCGATCCTGCCCTGGTTCAGTCACATCGGCTTGGTGCTGGCCCTGTTCCTGATCGGCATGGAGTTCGACTTCCGCACGGTGGTGCCCTATGCCAGCAAGGTGGTTGTCGCGGCGCTAGGAACTCTGGTGGCTCCTTTGCTCCTGGCCTTTGCGATTGGTCCCTGGCTGTGGAGCATCGTGCCTGGAAGCGGCTCGCCTTTGGCCTACACCCTTTTTCTAGGGATGACGATGGCCATCACGGCAATTCCAATCATGGGTCGCATTCTGATGGAGCTCGACCTGACGCGCACGCGCGTCGGTGTTCTCGCGATCACCACCGGTGCGTTCAAGGATCTGCTGACCTGGTTTCTGTTGGTGATCGTCATCGGTATTGCCCGCCCCCCCTTCGATCCGCTTCGGATTGTCAAGATGGTGGCCGCCAGTGCCCTGCTCGCCACCTTTGCCTTGACCCTCGGGCGGAAAGCCATCGCCGCCTTCCAGCGGCGCTGGGGCTGGGAGGGGGAACGCCCGAGTGGCGCAATGATCGGCTTCCTTCTGATCTTCTTGTTGCTGATGGCCGCGTCAACGGCCTGGATCGGGATCTTTGCCATTTTCGGGGCTTTCATGGCCGGGGTCACGGTGTCAAGCGACCGTCGCTTGGCGATGGCGGTTTCCGATCGCCTGCACGACCTCACGATCCATCTCTTTCTGCCCATCTTCTTCACCTACACGGGCCTCCGCTGCGATCTCTCCTCCCTTCAAGGTCCTCTCTGGCTGGCAATGCTTGTTGTCACCTTGATCGGCTCTTTGGGTTCAGGAGGCATCGCCTGGGCTTTCGGACGAGCCAGTGGCTTGTCACGAGCCGATAGCTTGGCCTTTGGCGCATTGATCAACACCCCGGGTTTGATGGTTTTGATTTTGCTCAACCTGGGCCTTGATTTACACGTGATTCCAAAGGGGCTTTTTTCGGTGCTCATCGGTAGTGCAATGATTCGCAACCTTTTGGTGACACCGGTGCTGCGGCGCACCATTGCCGCCGTGATTCCCAGACATGCTTCCGAAACCATGAGCATGCCGGTATCCCCCCCCGGGGCCAGCTAATGCTGGGTTGCCCTGGCTGCCGCCTTTGGCTAAGATGACCAAGTCAGCTGCCGATCATTCCGAGATGGAAAACCAAGTCCGTGTCACCGACAACGCCATCAAGTTGGTTGGCGAGGCTTTTGCTCCAGGGGCCAGCCTGCTTATGGATGGCAAAATCCTCCCTGGAACAGCCCACTTAGTGACTGGCCTTCTCCTTCGCAGCGTGATCGGACCGATTGGTTACGGCCTTGTCATCGCCAATTCCTATGCTTCTTCCACCACTGGCAGAAATCTTCTCAAGCAGTTCACCAAGCCCAAAAAAGTTGAGTCTAGTGAAGAGAAGCCCGCCGAGGTGGTTGAAGCTGTTCCGGCGACCTGAGCCCAAAGGTCCTTGACACGCTCTTCAGTTCCGCTGCTTGCTTGGTTGGGAGAGCCCGGTTCTGCGGATGTTGCATTGACGGGAGGCAAGTCGGCGAATCTTTCCCGCCTCGCCTCCTCTTGTCGGGTTCCACCAGCTTTTTGTTTGACTGTTCAGGCTCATGCCCTGTGGTCGACTGCAGTTTTGCGGCAGGCTAGTGGCGATTTCCATGATCACTGGCCAAAGGAGTTTGTTTCTGTCGTCCGTCATGCCTATGCCAGCCTGGCCGACCGTTGCCAAACCGTTTCCCCTGTCCTGGCTGTTCGATCCTCGGCAGTTGATGAGGATGGAACCGACGCCTCTTTTGCTGGGCTATTTCTTTCCTGCTTGAACGTCCGTGGCCTGGAGTCCCTGCTTGAGGCCATCGTGCGTTGCTGGGCCTCGGCGGAGCATCCACGGGTGAGCGATTACCGAGCCCAACAGCAGCTTGGCCCTGGGGGTATTGCTGTGCTGGTGCAGGAGATGGTTGCCGCTGACGCTGCTGCGGTCGTGTTCAGCCGTAGCCCGACGGGTTCAGCGGATGAGGTCTTGATCAACGCCAACTACGGGATCGGGGAGAGCATTGTTTCCGGCACAGCCAATCCAGACACCTGGACCCTGCGGCGCAAGGATCTTTCCGTTTCACGGTTGATCATCGGGCAGAAAGCCAGCATGACCGTCTATGACGGTGATGCGGGTACCCGCGAAGTGCCGGTTCTCCGCACATTGCGGCAACGGGCCTGCCTCAAGCCGACACAGGTGGAGATTCTCGGGGATCTGGCCCTGAATCTTGAGAAGACCATGGGCTGGCCCGTTGATTTGGAATGCGCCTTTCGTGGAGAGGACCTATACGTGTTGCAATGCCGGCCAATTACCATTGCTCGCTGATGGCTTCATTAATCTGCTGGTGGCACAGATGAGCGCCGCGCACGTTTTGCGGTGCGCGTTCGATTTGACCTATTGCTGACCTTGTTCTCCGCGTCTGCAGAGGGTTGCTCCTCAGCAGACGTTTGCACATGCGTGGTAGCTGTTGCTGAACCCTCAACGCTGGTGGTTGTGGCTTCAGTTGTTTTGGCTTCAGCCTCTGCAAAAGCGATCTCCGGGTTCCCAACAGCATCCGTCGCTGGCTCGTCGCTTTTGTCAGCCTGCTCTGGCGAACTATCGTTATCCAACCCCACATCGCCCAGTACCTTGGATTGGGAACCGGCCGAAAGATGACGGTATTTGTATAATGGATAAACGGCCGCACCCAAACCGGTGCCTAGACCAACCATGCTGAGCCCGATAGCACTCAAGTAGCCCCAACCCAGCAGGAAGACGCCAGCAACGCTGATGACACCGGGGACGACTCCCGCAATCAAGCCGAGCCGCATGCTCCGCTCCATGTCATCGCCGAGTTCAAAAATGAAGGGAAGTTGACATAAACTTTCTTGCATCAGAACAATCTGAGCCGCGTCTGTGGCCACGGTCGTGGCCCCCCGTAGAGAGACCGAAACGTTGCTTCTCTTCAGGGCGATCGAGTCGTTGATGCCGTCGCCAACAAAGCAGACGACATGGCCTTCTTCCTGAAGCTGCTGGACAAGCTTGGCCTTGCCTTCTGGCAGGACGTTGGCAAAATACCGAGTCATGCCCAGGCGTTCAGACAGGTTTCGTGTGGGTTCTTCCTGGTCGCCGGAAATCACCACGATGTCAAGACCGCGTTCGCGCAGGGCGTGCAGCACCTCTTCCGCCTCGGGCCGGATTGTCGGTTGCAGCTCAATCGCCCCAGCCAGACACCCGTCGACAGCCACGAGCACAAGCGAGTTGCCTCGCTGATGGCTGCTTGTCTGGGCGGCTACCAGTTCCGGGGGCAGTGTCATGCCTTCAAGGGTGACGAAGCGGTCGCTGCCGATCTGGACGTTCAGCGCACCAATCTTGACCCTGATGCCGTAGCCCACCTCATAGCTGGCATGATCGATCTCAGGAATGATGATGCCGCGGTCTTCCGCCTCGGCGACGATCGCCAGGGCAATCGGATGGCTCTGGCCCCGTTCTGCGGCAGCCGCCAAAGCGAGAAGCCCATCCGAATCAAAACCAGCCAAGGGAATTACTCGGGCCACATCCGGGCGAACGAGGGTCAGGGTTCCGGTTTTGTCAAAGACAACAGTATCCACCTCGGAGAGCAAATCAAGCGAACGACCATCCTTGAGCAAGATCGCATTCTGTGAAGCAATGTTCAGGAGATTGAGCATGGTCACCGGACTGCTCATGCGCACGCTCGTGCCAAAGGACGAGTTGAGAATGGCGAGACCACTCTCTGGCCCTTGGCTGACCAGCGCAAGAAATGAAAGTATTAGAGTTGGCAGAGCAAAATCATGGCAAATCTTGCTTCCCTTTGATTGCAATGAAAGCTGATAACTTGCTGTTTGGTTGAGTACATCGCCGATTTTGGCTGCCACGGTCTCGTCTCCCGCGCAGCTGACCTGAACGTGCACTTTGCCAGCAAGCACCACCGTTGAGGCATAGACAAGATCACCAGGCGCCTTTTCCGCTGGCTTGGCTTCACCGGTGAGCATGTGCTGGTCGATCAGGGCCAACCCCTCCACCACATGACCATCGACCGGCATGAAGCCGCCAGCGCGCACAACCACAATCGCCCCGGTCGCAATCTCCTTCAGCGGCCGCTCGTTCTCCCGACCCTCCTCTAGAACGGTGACGAGGCGCGGTTGCTGAGAAAACACCGCAATCAAACCCTTTTGCGAGCGATCTTCCGTGACCATCAACAGCTTCTCACCCATGTAAAAAGCCATCGCCACTGCCAGGGCTGGGATGTAGAAACCGCCGAGCCAGATCGCCGTCACGTTGATCGCGCTGACGAGGTGATACGTGATGCGCCGTTGCTTCTGAACGGATGTAATGGCGTTGTGGAAGACCGGTAGGGTGAGGGTGAAGGAGGCTGGAACGGTGATGAACAGGGTGGCCGGCGCCAACAGCCGTCCTCCGATCAGACTGACCAGAGCCACTCCAGAAAACGCGATCTGGCGGTTCAGCATCAATTCCCGCTCGCTGATCTCCAGGCTGCCAAGTTCTTGCAAGTGCTGGTTGCGGGCCTGCCCGAAGAGCGGGTCGATCCGATACACCATGAACTCCTGATAGCGACGATCGATGGCTCGGACCCGTTCCGCGAGGGTGGGGCCCTCCGTCTCGGCCTCACGGTCTGCCTGCGTCGCCCCTTGGTCGCCAGGCTGAGACGCGACGCGGTGCAGCGTTCGATCCATGGCCTGGTCGATCTTGCCAGCGATCTCGTGGACGACGGGGACCACGTCGCGCTCCAAGGCCGCCGCAGACCGATCGATCACTTGATCCAACTTGCCAGCGGCCTCCTGCACAACAGACAGGATCGTGCGATCAATTGTGGCCGTGGCGCGATCTGTTGCCGCGTCAATCCCCGCGATCAGCCCCTGCCCAACGTTGCCAATGGCGTTCCACCAGCTCATTGTTTCCCCACTCCAGTTTGGCCGGTCGTCAAGGCCTGATGCCTGATCCTGCCACTCCAACGTGCGGCGTTGCCTCGGTCGTTCACAGCTCCATCTCCTCCCAGCCCGCACCAGTCTCAAGCGCCGTGGTCGAAGCCGCAGTCCCCATCATCAGGGTGGCCTGCGAGGAGTTGAGGCGATCGTGGAGCTGCCGGAGGTTCATGTCACCCAGCAGGTCGGGCAACGGCACATCGACATCCACATCGCGGCGGAGGTGATGGCGCAGTTCGACCGCCATCAACGAGTCGAGGCCAAGGCGCTGCAGGGGCCGTTCCAGATCGAGTTGCTCCGGTCGCAGCCCCAGCAGATGGGCGAGGCGGACCGCCAAATACTCCACCAGAGCGGCTCCCCGATCGTTGCCCGCTGCCAGCCGCTCCCGTAGCGCCTCCACCGGAGAGCGGGCTGGCGCCTCCTGGGCGGTGCCCTGCGCACCGCCCAGGTCCGCAAAGAACCGGGGCCGCTGCCTGTCGTCATAGCGTGACAGGAAGCGCTCCCAATCGATCGGCAGCACGCCAACCTGCGGCTCCTCTCGGGCCAGGAGGGCAGCGAAGGCGGCGAGGCCGTCGGCGGAGCTGATCCCCCCGAGTCCCTTGCGCTCCAGGCTTGTGGCAAGGTCTGCGCGGGCGACCGCGCCGATTTCCGTCCATGCCCCCCAGTTGATGCTCTGGCCGGGCAGGCCCTCCGCTCGGCGATGCTGAGCGAAGGCATCGAGGAAGGCGTTGGCGGCGGCATGATTCGCCTGGCCAGCGCTGCCAAGCAGCGCCGCCGCCGAGGAGAAGTTGACGAAAAAGTCGAGCGGGCAGGTGCGGGTCGCCTGGTGCAACGTCCAGGTTCCGAGCAGCTTCGGGGTCAGCACTCTGCAAAATCGCTCGGGGGTCAGGCTGGTCAGCGCGCCGTCGTCGAGGACACCAGCGGCGTGCACCACCCCCCGCAACGGTTGCGGCAGCCGGGCGAGGACCTGCGCCAGGGCCGCCGCGTCGCAGATGTCCAGCCGCTCGATGCGCGGAGTGACACCACGGGCGGCGAGCGCCGCCAGCTGCCGCTCCGCCTCCGGACCGGGAGCGGAGCGGCTGAGCAGCACCAGGTGCCCCGCACCCCGCTCCGCCAACCAGCCCGCCACGGCGAGACCGAGACCGCCGAGGCCGCCGGTGATCAGGTAGCTGCCGTCAGCGCGCGGCGCCGTCCAGGGCGGTGGGGTCAACACCAGCTTGCCGCTGTGCAGCCCCTGCTGCATGGTGCGGAAGGCCTGGCAGGCATCGCTGAGGTCGTAGACGCTCCTGGGAAGGGGCTGCAGCTGGCCAGCGGTCACCTCACGCAGGAGTTGCCTCAGCAAGAGCCCAAGCCGCTCGGGTTCGCGGGCGCGCACCTCTCCCAGATCGAGGAGCCAATAGGCCAGATCGGGCCGGATCGCCCCCACCTGCTCGGCCGTAAGGACGCCGCGCTTGCTGATCTCGACAAAACGCCCGCCTGTCCGCACCAGCGCCAGGCTGGCGTCAACAAATCCCGGGCCCGTCAGAGAGTTGAGCACCACATCGATGCCGGCACCACCGCTATCGCGGCGAATCGCGGCGGCGAACTCCAGACTGCGCGAGTCGTAGATCCGTTCCACGCCGAGGGAGCGCAGCAGATCCCACTTGCCGCGGCTGGCGGTGGCGTAGACCTCTGCGCCCGCGCGGAGGGCGATCTGAATCGCCGCCTGGCCCACCCCGCCACTGCCCGCATGGATCAGCACCCGCTCGCCGGGTTGCAAGCGGGCCAGTTCAAGCAGGGCGTAGCCAGCGGTGAGAAAGGCGATCGGCAGGGTGGCCGCGTCCACCATCGCCAACGGGCCGATCGGTGCGACAAGGCGCTGATCGATGCTGAGAACCCGCATGAAACTGCCGTGGGCCAAGGCGCAGACGCGGTCACCGGGGGCAAATTCCGTGACACCAGGCCCGACAGCCAATACATCTCCGCTGCATTCATTGCCAAGGGGGCCGGGATCGCCGGGATATTCGCCGAGGGCGGCGAGAACATCGCGGAAGTTGAGGCCGGTGGCGCGCACGCGCAACTGCACCTCTCCGGCCTGTGGCGGCTCCAGCGGCGCCGGAGCGATCACCAGTTGATCGAGACGTCCCCGTTCGCGGATCTCCAGGCAGACATTCTCCGTCTCCGGAACCGCCAGCCGGTCGGGGCGCTGCCTCAGGCCACGAACCAGCCGGGCCACCAGCCGCTCGCCGCCACGAAGGGCGATCTCCGTTTCCCCATCGCCTGCCAGCAGCTCCTCACAGAGCCCCTCCACCCCGTCGGCGCCCGGGTTGGGGTCCAGGTCGACGCAACCCAGGCGCAACGCGGGCAGCTCCTCGCGCGCCGTGCGGGCCGCTCCCCAGAGAAGGGCCTGGGCAGGGTTGGTCCAACGGGCATACGGGCTTTCCCCGATGCAGAGCGCGCCGCGGGTCACCAGCCACACCGGCGGGGGCTCCGGGCAGAGGCTGAGCTGCCCCGCAAGAGCGAGCAAGACTCTGACATGGCCCTCGGCCGCGCGGACGAGGTCATCCCCACAGCTCTCAGGACCGTGGTCGTGGTCGGCGATCAGCACGAGCCCCGCCCCATCCAGCGGCAGAGACTCGCCCGGTTGCCAGGGAATCCGTTGCGCTGGAACGCCCCGGCGCCGCAGGCCCGCCGCCAGCGCTTCCGCGCCCTCCTCGGCGCCGACGATGCTCCACCCCGCCCCGGCGGCGGCGACCGGCCTGCGGGCGAGCAGCAGGGACTGGGCCGCCACGATCGGTCCGATCGGGCTGTTGGCGGGGGTTTCGGCGGCGATCAGGTGCGCCAGCGGCGATGAGAATCCAGAGGCCTTCAACGCCACCTCCCAGGCCATGGGCGTGAGTAGCGGGTAATCCTGGCGGTAGGGGTCAGCGAAGCGCCACCAACCATCGAGCAGCCCGAAGGTGAGGTCGGCCCATCGCTGCGGCGCTGTGGCCTCCACCAGCAACAACAGGCCACCGGGCGCGAGCAGGGTGTGCAGGTGGGCGAGGGCCTCGTCAATGCGACGGGTCGCATGCACGCAGTTCGAGCCGATGACCAGGTCGTAGCCCGCGGCGGGCAGAGCCTGGGTCAGCGGGTCGCGCTCCAGATCGAACAGTCCGTAGGTGAGGCCCGCCATGGCGCCGAAGCTGGCGCGGGCACGTTCCAGGAAGAGCGGGGACACATCCGTGAAATGGAGCGTCAGGCGTCCGGCCTCGATCTGACGCTGGAGGGCGCGGGTGGTGGCCCCCGATCCAGCTCCGACCTCCAACACCCGCAGCACCCGCCCTGCAGGCAAGCCTTCGCACAGGCTGGTCACGGTGCGCTCCACCAGCGCATTCATGCGCACGTTGTGGGGGGACTGTTCGTAGAGCGCGCTGGTGAGGCTCAGATCCCCGTCGGGAAACAACCAGCGCAGCGGATCGTCTTCCCCGCGAAGGAAAGAGGCCAACCGCGGACCGCAACGCGTCAGCAGCTCCACCTCCGCAGGCAACGTCGGCCGCAGCCGCTCCAGGCGGTTCGCTGTGTCGAGCCGGGTGGCGGTGGCGGGCGCCAGCACCTCCCAGGCCTCACCGTTCTGCCGCAGCAGGCCGGCCTCGCCGGCGATCACCAGCAGGCGTTGGAACAATCGCCGACGCTGCGGCACGATCCCTCTGGCGCTCGCCAGTCCCTCCACGCTCCAGCGCGACCCGGGCGCGAGCGGCAGGTCGAGCTCCGCCAGCGCCTGCGCCACCAGCTCCACACTCACCGCTTCGAGCTCTGTGAAGGCGCTGGCATAGGCGCGGAGCCCGGCGGGGTCGAACAGGTCGGCGGCCTGGCCGGGCAGCTCCAGGGCCGCCGGCTCTGGCAGGGCGCCGCTGACCAGCGGCCGCGGCTGCCAGGACGGCTCCACCAACCACTGCCGCCATGACCCCGTTTCCGCTTCGCGCAGATACAAACCCTCCAGCGCTCCGATGGGCGTGCCATCAACGCCATGGAGCGTGAGATCGGCGATCTGATCGCGGCCCGCGCGCCGCGTGCGCGCGTGAATCCAGAGCTCTCCGGCCGGGGCTCGGTCAGGGAGCGCGCAGCGGGCGAGGGCGACGGGGAGGCGCGGTGCCCGCTGCGCGTCATCACCCGCCGCGAAGCTGACCTGCAACACCGCGTCCAGCAGGGCCGGATGCCAGCGATAGGCCCCAGCCTCGGCGATGGCGACATCTGGCAGCGCCACGCGGGCGATGGCTTCCCCCTCGCCGCGCCACACCTCCAACAGGCCGCGGACGCTGGGGCCGTAGTCGAGGCCCAAGTCTTCCAGGGCGCCATAGAGCGCACGGATGTCCGCGCTGGTGGCGCAGCGAGCGCGTCCTGCCGCCAGCGCATCGACGGACTGGGCGGCGATGCCGCTGGCGGGGGCCGACGCGGCGGTGGCGATCCGGCCTGTGGCATGGACCTGCCAACCTCCCTCCGGCAGGGCCGGGTCGAGGCTGGCCATGGTGACGCGCAGACCCTGCGGATGGGGTTCGAGGAGGGTCTGCAACGGCCGGCCAGCGGTGAGGACGAGACCCCGCTCGAAGGCCAGATCGAGTGCCACGAGCGGTCCCTTGAGCACTGTTGCGGCGGCGGCCAGGGCTGTTTCCAAATAGCCGGTGGCGGGCATGCGGGCCTCTCCCCCCACCTGATGCTCGCGCAGGCTGGCGCTCAGTCCCTGACCCGGAACGCCTTCAAACAGGAGGCCTCCCGGGGGCAGCGCCAGGCTGCGGACCCGATGACCCACCAGTGGATGAATCACCTCTCCCAAGGTGGCGCTGGTCGCCCCTCCTTCTGCCACGTCGATCCAGTGGGGCTCCCGCTCGAAGGGATAGGTCGGCAAGACGACCGGCCGCTGGCGCCCGCCCTGGACAGCCCGCCAGTCGATCGTGGCGCCGCGGGCGTGCAGGCGCGCCAGGCTCTCGAGGATCAGGGTCCCGTCCGGGCGATCGGGGTGCAGGCTTGGCAACCACAGCGCCTCGTCTCCCGCCGGGCCCAGGCAGGGGCGCCCCAGTCCGAGGAGGGTGGAACGCGGGCCGATTTCAAGATAGGCGCCGATCTCCAGGTCCGCCAGGGTGCGGATCCCCTCGACGAAGCGCACCGGGTTGCGGGTGTGACGCCTCCAATGGTCGGGCTCGCCGATCTCAGGGCCCGCAAGGGCGCCAGTGAGGTTGGAGATCAAGCGCAACCGGGGCGACCGCGGGCGCAGGGAGGCGACGAGCCGTCCCAGCTCGGGCAGCATCGGCTCCATCAGGGGGGAATGGGCGGCGATGGAGATGGCCAGGGGACGGAACCCAATCCCCCGGGCGGTGAATTCCTCGAGGGCAAGGGCAAGGGCGCTGGCGGCGCCGGAGATGACGGTGTTGGCCGGGCCGTTGTGCGCGGCGATCACGACAGGACCGGGCAGATGCAGGCTGGCCAGCACCTCCGCCACCTCGGCGTCGGAGGAGAAGATCGCCGCCATCTGGCCGTCGGCGGGCAGGGCGCCCATCAATCGCCCGCGGCAGGCCACCAGGCGCACCGCATCGTCCAAGTCGAACACCCCGGCCAGACAGGCCGCCACCACTTCCCCTGCGCTGTGCCCCATCAGGGCGTGGGGCTGAACCCCCCACGACATCCACAGCTGAGCGAGGGCGTATTGAACCGTGAACAGGGCCGGTTGGGTGATCTCGGTCGCGCCGAGGCGCTGCGGGCAAGCCTCCGGAGCAAGCAGATCCAGCAGCGACGCCCCGATCTCTGCGGCGAACAAGGCCGCGCAGCGATCAACAGCGGCGCGATAAACGGGGTAGGCCTGATAGAGGGCGGCGCCCATGCCCGGGTACTGGCTCCCCTGACCGGCGAACAGGAAAGCCACGTTCAGCCCCCGGCGGCGCCGCACCAGATCGCGCACCACACCCGGCGCTTCGCTGGCCGTCGCGCTCCGATCGAGCCGCTCGCCCAGCTCGGCGGTGTCGCGCCCCATCACCACCAGGCGGTGCTCGAAGTGGACGCGACCGGTGGCGGCCGTGGCGCACAGGCGCTCCGGGGACAGGTCGGGCTGTTGCCTGAGGTGATCGCCCATGCGAGCGGCCAGGGCGTCAAGGGCAGGGGCACTGCGGGCGGAAAGCGGCAGCAGATGGAGGCCGAGGGGCGCGCTCTCCGGACTGGCTTCCCCCGCTGGCACGACGTCCGACTTGGCATCAGCGGGGGCCTCCGCGACGAGCAGATGGGCATTGGTGCCTGAGATGCCGAAGGAGCTGACTCCCGCGAGCCTGGGCCCTCGCCATGGCTCGCGGCGGGTTGGCACGCGCACCGCCAGCTCGTCCCAGGGGATGTGCGGGTTCGGGGGGTCGCCATGCAGATTGGGGGGAATCTCTCCCCGCTCGACACAGAGAATCGCCTTGATCAACGCCGCGATGCCGGCACTGCCCTCGAGGTGGCCAAAATTGGTCTTGATCGCTCCCACCGGCAGACGCTCCCGGCGACCCGCCCCGTAGACAGCGGCGAGGGCGCCGATCTCAATGGGATCCCCCAAGGCCGTGCCGGTGCCGTGGGCCTCGACAAAGCCCACTTCCTCGGCGCGGGCCCCGGCATCGCTCAGGGCCGCCCGGATCACGGCCTGCTGCGCCGGACCGTTGGGAACGGTGAGGCCACTGGCGCGGCCGTCGTGGTTGATGGCTGAACCGCGCAGAACCGCAAGGATCGGTTCGCTGGCGGCCCGGGCGTCGCTGAGGCGCCGCAGAACAACGACCCCACACCCCTCACCGCGACCGAAGCCATCGGCATTGGCGCTGAAGGTCTTGCAACGACCGTCCGGCGACAAGGCGGTGGTCCGCCCATAGGTTTCGTACACCGCTCGCGACAGCAGGGCATTGGCGCCTCCTGCCAAGGCCAGAGCGCATTCCCCCCGCCGCAGGCTTTGCATCGCCAGGTGGACCGCCACCAGGGAGGAGGAGCAGGCCGTATCGACAGTCAGCGTCGGGCCCTGCAGGCCGAGGGTGTAGGCGATCCTGCCGGCGGCGACGCTCGCCGAGGTGCCGGTCGCCTGGTAAGCGTCCAGGTCGGCGGGGTCGCGCAGCAGCAGGCGGTGGCCGTAGTCGCTGCTCATGATCCCCACGAACACCCCGCCTTGCGTGCCTTGCAGATCGCTGGCGGCGATGCCGGCCCGCTCCAACGCCTCCCAGCTCACCTCCAGCAGCAGACGCTGCTGCGGATCCAGGCTCTGGGCCTCGCGAGCGGAGATGTCGAAGAAGAGCGGATCAAAGCCTCGCAGGTCGGTCAGGTAGCCGCCGCGCCAGGCTGGGGCGCCACTGCCCCAGCGATCGGGCGGCGGTGCGCTCGTGGCATCGACCCCCTCGCTCAGCAACCGCCAGAGCGCCTCCGGGTCGTTGGCACCAGGGAAGCGGCAGGCCAGGCCCACCACCGCGATGGGTTCCTGGCTGACCGCGGCTGGCCGGGCCGCCAGCTGGCTCTCCAACTCCTGAATGCGCCGGTAGGCCTGCTTGATCAGCTGTTCGTAGGGGGTGTTGGCTTGGGTCATGGCGCGAGGCGTCCTTCAAGGAGTGCGGCAAGAGCGTCGAGGCTGAGGCCCTCGAGGTCGTCGGCCAGCGGCGGAGGTGGCTCGACCAGAGCGGCGAACACCTCCCGGGCCAGGTAGGTGGCGAGCCGATCAGGGGTCGGGTGGTCAAAGGCCAGGGTTGCCGGCAGGCGACAACCGAGGCGTTGCTGCAGCCGGTTGCGGAGCTCGACCGCCAGCAGGGAATCCAGACCGAGATCACTCAAGCCGCGGGTGGGATCCTCCAATTCACCGCGGCCCAGGCCCAACACATCTTCCACCAGCCCATGGACGGTGGCGTTGAGGTGGGCCCTGCGATCCAATGCGGGCAGCGCCGCCAGTTGATCGGTGAAGTCAGGTTCCGCCACCGGCTTGTCGCTGGCGGGCGGAGACGACGGCGAGGGCCTGTCCTCTGCCGTCGTTCCCGTCGCCGGCGCAATGGGGGTCGCCACGTCGGAGAAAAAGGCCTCCACGCCCTCGGCCAGGGGGCGGGCCAGGAAGCGCTGGACGTCGACTGGCAGGACGGCCACGACCGTGAAGTCCCGTTCGATCACCCCCGTCAAGGCCGCCAGGCCGAGGCGGGGATCGATCGTTCCAAAACCCTTGGCGGCGAAATGGGCGTCGAGGCGAGCGTCAGCCCCGGCGCCGATCCGCCCCCACCGGCCCCATTGAATGCTCACGGCCGCTTGACCCCGACGACGACGGTGTCGGGCAAAGGCGTCGAGGAAGGCGTTGGCAGCGGCGTGATTGGCCTGGCCGGCGTTGCCGAGCAGGGCGGTGGCAGTGGAGAACAGGATGAAGTGCTCCACCGGGTGCGCGGCGGTGGCCCGCTCCAGGTTGCAGGCACCGCGCACCTTGGGCTCCAGGACCGTGGCAAAGCGTTCCCACGTCTGGCGCACCAGGGCACCGTCGTCGAGACTGCCGACGGCATGGAGCACGGCGCCCACCGGCGGTTGACCCGCCAGCGCCGCCTCCAGGCCAGCGAGCTCGACGACGTCGGCAACGGCGAGTTGGACATGGATGCCATTGGCCCGCAGGGCGGCGGCCTCCTCCTCGATCGCCGCCCCCGGCGGGCGGCGGCCCAGCAGCAGCAGGTGGCGGGCGCCATGGGTGACCGCCCAACGGGCAAGCCAGGGTCCAAGCCCGCCGAAGGCGCCGCTGATCAGGGTGGTTTGCTCTGACGGCAGCTTGCAGGGTCGGCGTGGCTCATGGGCGGTGGATGGCTCGCCCGTCGTTCCGCCCGCCGCGGCGCGCTGCAGGCGGGAGACCCAGCGGCCAGAGGCGCGAAGGGCGACTTCCCGTTCCCGCGGGCGCGGAGCCTCAAGCTCCGCGATCAGGCGGCGCGCCTCCTCGGCTCCATCCAGAGCCCGGGCATCGAGGTCGACACGCAGCAGGCTGATCTCTGGATGCTCCTCGCCAACCGCCCGTGCCATGCCAAGCACCATCGCCCCAGCGGGATCGGGAGTCTCATCCTCCAGGGCTTGGCCACCCCGGCTGACGATCCAGATCGGTGGACGCGAGGCGGCGCCGAGGCTGGCCTGGAGCAGGTGCAGCAAACTGCCGCAGCCGCGCCGCGCCGCAGCCATGGTGGCTTCACCATCCACGGGGTCGGGACTTTGCCCCAGGCTCGCCATGTGAAGAATGCCGCGGGGCTCCGGGTGCGCGACAAGCAGGGCCGCGAAGCCCTCAGCGCTGTCCTCGACCCGCAGCGACGCGTCGGCTGGAGCCTCGACCAGGGGCGACGGGCCAGGAGAAATGGAGGCTGGCGTGGGCGCAGCGGCGGCAGACTCCACCAGCTCCACGCTCAGGGCTGCATCCCCGCGGCCCCGCAGGGCGGCAAGCACGGCGGCGGGCGCTGGATCACCCCCCTGATGAACCACCAGCCACGGGGCCTCGGCGCCGCTGGCTGCTCCGCGGGATCGGGAGTCATGGGTGGGGCTCAAGCGCGCGACAACGATCGTGTGGGCGCAGGAGACAGGGCCGAGGCCCTCGATGTCCGTCGCCGCGTGGTCAACCGGGATCGCCTCGATGCTGTCGAAGCCAGCGGCGGCCAGCCGCTCCCGCCAGCCAGCCAGGGAAAGCAGGGCGTAGTCGGGCCGCAACGTGACATCGCTGAAGCGCCACCAACCATCGAGCAGGCCGAAGGTGAGATCGGCCCAGCGTTGACGGCTGGTCACCTCCAGCAGCAGCAGCACGCCTCCGGGGGCCAGCAGGCGCGCCACGTGGGCCAGGGTGGCGTCGATGTCCCGGGTGGCGTGGAGCACGTTGGCGGCGACGATCAGATCGTGGCGTCGTCCCTGAAATCCCTGCTCCTCCGGTGGCCGCTCGATATCCAGGAGCTGATAGCGCACATGGGGATAGCCGGCAAACTTTTGCGCCGCCTTGCGCGTGAACAGGGGCGAAACATCGGTGAAGGTGTACCGGGCGGCTCCCTCGGGTAGAGCCTCCAAGAGGTGGCTGGTGGTTGAACCCGTACCCGCGCCGATCTCCAGAATCGAGAACGGTTGGCCATCCCCGTTCGAGCGGGGCAGAGCCACGGTGAGATCGGCCAACACGGACCCGAGGGCCCCGAACACCGGCGAGTGCTGATAGAGCGCAGTGGTCAACGTCAGGTCGCCCTCGGGAAACAACAGGTCCAACGGCGGCCTGCGGCCCGTGAGGATGTCTGCCAGCGCGGGGCCGCAGCGCTCCAGCAGGGCCAGTTCTCCGCCGACGGCCTTGCCGTGGCGATCCTTGATGGCCTGCACCTCCCGACTGAGGGCCTCATCGCCGTCTGTGGCGGGGCTGCGGCAGACCCGCCAGCCAGCGCCAGCGGCAGCCAGGATGCCGGCCTCGCCCAGAATCTGCAGCAAGCGCGCGAACAGGCGCCGCTGGGCGGGGATGATCCCCAGATCGGCCGCGGCCTCGGCCGCGATGTGGCTGTGCAGCGTGATCGGGAGTCCGAGGGCGCGCAGGCCGGCGACGATGAACGCCAGGGCCAGTTGCTCCAGGGCGACGAAGCCCTCCTGGTAGTTGCGCTCATGCGCGGGACGTCGCAGGCGCTCCTGACTCGGACCCAACGCCTCCAGCAGCTCAGATGGGCCGCGAAGCCGCTCGCAGACCGGCAAGGGCAGCGGCTGCTCGCGCCAGCGGTTGACCCACAACCAGCGCTCCCAGGCCCCGACGCCCAGAAGCGGCCCGAGGTCGCCCCGTAGGAGGCGGAGACCACTCAGGTGTCCAAGGGGCCGGCCGTCGAGATGGGAGATCAGCAGATCAAAGCGCAGACTTCCCTCTCCGCCGCCATGGCGCCGCACCGAGACGCGCAGGCGCTCCGTGGCGGGCAACGGCTCCAGCTGACAGCGCGTGATCGCCACGGGAAGCCACAGATCCTCCTCCGCTCCGAACAGCCAGGCGCCGGCGCTGGCCTGCAGGCAGGCGTCGAGCAGGGCGGGATGCCAGAGGTCACCGCTGTTGATGCCCGCTGGGAGCTCCACTTCGGCCGTCACCCCGCCACCGCTGGTCAGGAGCCGCCGCAGGCCGCGGAACGCGGGACCAAAGTCGAAGCCAAGCTCGGCAAGGCGCCCGTAGAACCGGTCCACCGGGATCTCCTCGCCTGTCGCCTGGTCCTCGCTGGCAAGGATGTGCCGGCGCAGGGACTCTGGCGCGGGCGGGTGGCTGGCCGTCTCCTCAAAGGTCAGGCGTGCCTTTGCGTGCTCCTGCCAGCTCTCCCCGTCAGGCGCCAGGCTGACCAGACGCACCTCGCGGCCACCATGGGGCGTGTTGCCGGCCGCAGTGTCGATCAGAACCTGCACGGTGCGCTCGGGTTCTTCCGGTCGCAGCAGGAGCGCCCGCGGCATCTCCAGGTCTTCGAGCACGGCGGGTTGATCACTGAGCTGCCGCGCTGCGGTGAGAAGCAGGGCGAGGAAGCCAGCGGCCGGCACGACGACTTCACCGCAAACCTGGTGATCCCGGAGGTAAGCAAGGTCCCGGAGGTGCAGCGCCGCCTCGAAGACACGGGATCCACCGCTGAGCGCCGGAGAGCGCAGCTCGCGAAGCGTCAGGCCGGCTGCTGCCTTCTCCGGATCCCCTGCGACCATCGTCCTCTTCGGGGTGGCCTCCCTTGCAGGAGCGTCGGCCACCGGAATGGGCGCCGGAAGCGGCGCAACGACTGGAGTGGGCGCCTCCGGCCAGTGGCGCTTTCGCTGGAAGGGGTAGAAGGGCAACTCCACCCGCCCGCGCCCCCCGCCGCTACGGGCCGGAGCGGCGATGTCCACGTCATGGCCGCGCACGCAGAGGACGCCAGCGCTCTCCAGGATCTGGCGACGGCCATCACTGCCGCGCCGCAGGCTCGCCAGCCAGGCAAAGGCGGAGTCGTCATCAACGCAGCCGCGCGCCATGCCCAGCAGCGTGGTGCCTGGGCCGATCTCCACAAAGGTCGTGACACCAGCAGTCACCAAGGTGGCGATTCCGTCAGCAAAGCGCACCGGCTCCCGAGCCTGCCGCCTCCAGTAGGAGGCGGTCGCCACCTCTGCGCCAATCAGGGCGCCGCTGCGGTTGGAGACCAGCGGCAAGCGAGGCTCCTCGAAGCGCAGGCAGGTGGCGGTTCGCTCCAGCTCATCGAGCATCGGATCGAGCAGCGGCGAGTGGAACGCATGGGAGACGGGGAGCGGCTTGCAGGAAATCCCCGCCTCCCGCAGGCTGGCGGCCACCTGATCGAGCGCATCGAGACGGCCGGACAGGACGGTGTTGGTGGGGCCGTTGATCGTCGCGATCGCCAGGGTGCCTGGATCGTGGGCCAGGATCTCCCGAACCCTCCCCTCGCTGGCCTGAACCGCCAGCATGCCGCCTCCGGCGGGCAAGGCCTGCATCAGGCGTCCGCGGGCGGCGATCAGGCGCAGGCCGTCCTCGAGGGAAAAGACCCCCGCCACACAGGCAGCGACCAGCTCTCCGACGCTGTGGCCGAGCAGCAGATCCGGTCGCACGCCCCAAGAGGCCCACAGCTCGACGAGGGCATACTCCAGGGCGAACAGGGCCGGCTGGGTCCAGGCGGTGGCATCGAGGCGGCCGTCCTCGCTCCCCAACACAGTGCGGAGGGGCGCTCCCAGCAGGGGATGGAGGATCGCGTCGCAGCGGTCGAGGGCGGCCCGGAAGACCGGCTCGCTGCCATCCAGGTCGTGACCCATCCGGGCGTACTGGGCGCCCTGACCCGTGAACAGAAAAGCCAGTTTTCCCCCTTCTCCCGCAGCGGCGGCCCGACCCAGCTGGACACCGGCGGGCGTTGCCCCGCTGGCCGTGGCCCGCAGGGCGTCGCCCAGGGCCTCGGGCTCCTCGGCGACCGTGGCCAGGCGCCAGGGAAAACGACCGCGGCCAGTGGCAACGCTGAGGCAGAGGTCGGCCAGCGCTGGGGCCTCGGGCGGCTTCAAGCGCTCGGCGTAACGGCCGGCCATGGCCCGCAGGGCAGGTTCGCTGTGGGCGCTGAGCAGCAGCAGCTGGGCGGACGCTCCGCCCGGCGGCAGGTCGGCGTCTGGCGCCGGCGCCGGGAGCGTGGAGCGCGGGGCGGGGGGGGCTTCGAGGATGACGTGGGCGTTGGTGCCACTGAAGCCAAAGCCGCTGACGCCAGCCAGCGGCGCCTCCTCCGGCCAGGGGGTCAGCTGCGTCGGCACACGCACCGGGGAGCCCTCCCAGTCGATGAACGGGTTGGGATGGCGGAAGTGAAGGTTGGGCGGGATCTGGCGGCTTTGGAGGGCCAGCACCACCTTCATCAGCCCGGCCACGCCAGCGGCGCCCTCCACATGACCGATGTTGCTCTTGACCGAGCCGACATACAGCGGGCCCGAGCGACCGCGGAACACGGCGTTCAGGGCCCCGATCTCGATCGGGTCGCCGAGGGGCGTGCCGGTGCCATGCGCTTCCACGTAACCGATCTCGGCGGGCGACGCGTCAGCGGCGGCGAGGGCGGCGCGGATCACCGCCTGCTGAGAGGGACCGCTCGGGGCGGTGAGACCGCTGCTGCGGCCATCCTGGTTGACCATCGAGCCCCGAATCACCGCCAGGATCGGTTCCTCGTTGCGCAGCGCATCGGAGAGACGCCGCAAAACGAGCACGCCACATCCATCACCCCGCACATAGCCGTCAGCGCCAGCGTCGAAGACATGGCAGCGCCCGCTGGGGGACAACATCTGCGCTTTGCACAGCGTGATCGTCAAGTCTGGTCGCAGGATCAAGTTGACCCCGCCGGCCAGGGCCCGCTCGCACTCTCCAGCCCGCAGGCTCTGGCACGCCTCATGGATGGCCACCAGCGACGAGGAGCAGGCCGTGTCGATCGACAGGCTTGGACCTGTGAAGCCGAAGACGTAGGAAAGGCGCCCGGAGGCGACGCTGGCGGCGTTGCCTGTGGCGCTGTAAAGCTCATCGCGCAACTGGGGGGCTCGCTCGTCGATCAGTCCGTCGTAGTCGTTGCCATCGATGCCGACAAAGACGCCCGTGCGACTGCCGAACAGGTGCTCCGGGATCAGATGGGCCGATTCGAGCGCTTCCCAGGCCACTTCCAGCAGCAGGCGCTGCTGGGGCTCAAGGCTGATGGCCTCCCGGGGCGAGAGGCCGAAGAAGGCCGGGTCGAAGCGATCGACATCCGGTAAAAAGCTGCCGCAGCGGGCATTCATCTTTCCGGCGGCCGTCGGGTCGGGGTCATAGACCTCGGCGAGGTTCCACCGCTCCGCTGGAACTTCGCAGACGGCATCGATAGCGTCCCGCAGGTTCTGCCAGTAGGCCGCCGGGGTGGTGGCGCCACCGGGGAAGCGGCAGGCCATGCCGACGATCGCGATCGGTTCGCGACGGCTGTGGCGTTCGGCCGCCAGCGTGGCCTCAAGGTGTTCAATCGCCTGGAGGGCTCGCTTGATCGGGGAAGGGTCGCGGCTGCTGTCGGTCATGTGTGTTAAAGCCCCATGCGATTGAGCTTGCTGAGCAAGAGATCGGCCGCCTCGTCCTCCGACAGGGCGTCGTCGCCGCTGCCCCCATCAGCGCCAGCGGTCGCGGCGGAAGCACCGCTCTCAAGCGGCGCTTCCAGATGGACCTCCGATGTGCCGTTGCCCGACTGGACTGGGCTGGCCGCGGCCTGGAGCTCATCGCCGACGAAAGCGACGAGAGCTTCGAGGGTCGGATAGTCGAAGGCCAGCGTGGCGGGCAGCCGCCGGCCAAGGACCTGGCCGAGTCGGTTGCGCAACTCGATCGACAACAGCGAGTCCAGGCCAAGATCGCGCAGTCCCTGACGTGGTTCCAGCTGTTCGGGGCGAAGACCAAGCACCTTCGCTGTGACAGAGCGGATCGTGCCGAGCAGCAGAGCTGGACGGTCCTCGGCGGGGGTCTGGGCCCAGGTGGCGCTGACGTCGGCGCTGGTGGCGGTGTCCTCTCCACTGACCTCCCTGACCTGGGGGGCCAGAGCCGCCAGGGTCGGGGTGACGACGCGCTGGCCCAGGTAGGGGAGGCCCCGCTCGGGCAGGACCGCCACTTGGATCAGGTCGCTGCTCAGGATCTGCGCGAAGGCCTCGATTCCCTCCCGTGGGGGAATGAAGCCGCGGCCATCCTTGGCACCGGTTGCGGCGGCCCCGATCGTCGACCAAGGGCCCCAGTCGATGCAGAGGGCGGGCCGGCCGGCGGCGCGGCGCCAGTGGGCAAGAGCGGCGAGAAAGGCGTTGGCGGCGGCATGGTTGGCCTGGCCGGCGTTGCCGAGCAGGCCAGCGACAGACGAGAACAGGACGAAGAAATCGAGCGGCGCGTCGGCGGTGAGGCTGTGCAGGTTCCAGGCCCCCCAGACCTTGGGACCCAGAACCGCGGAGAAGCGAGGCCAGGACTGGGTCAGGAGGGCGCCGTCATCAAGCACGCCAGGGGCATGGATGACCCCCCGCAGGGGCGCTTTGGCACCCGCCTGGGCCAGAGCGGTCGCCAGAGCGCCCCGATCCGTCACGTCGGCGACCAGAAGCTGCACATCAGCCCCGGTGGCAAGAAGGTCGGCCAATGGAGCGCTGGTGCTGGCATCGGCGCTGTGGCGGCCAATCAGGCTGACATGTCGAGCACCCTGCTCCACCAGCCAGCTCGCGATCCGCAGACCCAACCCTCCCAAGCCACCGGTGATCGCATAGGCGGAATCGCTGCGGATCGCGGCGGTGGGAACGGACGACTGGCGGATCACCAGTTTGCCCACGTGCCGTGCTTGCTGGAAGCGGGAGAAGGCGGTGCGGACATCGGCGGGGGGATGGACCTCCCGTGGCAGGGGGGGGAGGGTGCCGGCGGCCACCTGGGCGAGCGTGGCCTCCAGCAGGGGCCGCGCCACCGCCGGGTTGCTGTCGATTGAGGCGCGCAGGTCGACAACGTGATAAGAGATGTCGGCGCGGTGGAGACGCACCGCATCCAGAGTCCACACGTCGCGCTTGGCCAGCTCAATGAAGCGACCTCCGGGACGCAAAACGTCGAGACCGCGGGCGACAAACCCTTCGCCCGTCAGCGAATTGAGCACCACGTCGACGCCCTCGCCATCGGTGTCCGCCAGCAGCTGATCGGCAAAGTCGAGGCTGCGGGAGTCGTAGACGGCCAAGGCTCCTGCCGCACGGACGACCTCCCACTTGCCGCGGGAGGCGGTGGCGTAGACCTTCGCCCCCGCGGCCCGGGCCAGCGCCAAGGCTGCCAGACCTGTGCCACCAGCGGCGGCGTGGATGAGCACCCGCTCGCCAGGTCGCAGGTGAGCGGTCTCCAGGAGAGCGAGACGGGCGGTGCCGTAGGCGATCGGCAGGGTGGCGGCATCGATGTCAGCGAGGGCCGCCGGCAGAGGAGCGACCCGGTCGGCATGGACGGTGACATGGGTGGCCAGCGATCCCCATGCCAGCGCGACGACGCGCTCACCGATCCGCAAGCGGCTGACCCCTTCGCCGACCGCCACGACCGTGCCGACACATTCGCCTCCCAGCTCCTGTTCCCGCTCAAAGGGGAGGGCGCCGAGCACATCGAGCAGGTCGATGAAGTTCAGGCCAGTGGCGGTGATCCGCAGCTCCACCTCGTCAGGGCCCGGGGCGCGTCTCTCAAACGGCTGCCATTCCAGTCCGTCCAGGCTGCCGCGCTGACCGATCTCGAGCCGCTGTGCCCCATGATCGGGGCTGGGGGCGGAGCGGGGCCGCACCCGCGCGACCCATCGCTCGGGAACAGGGCCGCCGCGCAGAGCGACCTGGGTCTCGCGGGGAGTGTCATCGAGGGCATTGAGCTCGGCACAGAGCTGCTCCGCCTGGTCCGTGGCCGATTGTTGGCCATCAAGATCGATCAGGGCGCAGCGCAGCTCAGGATGTTCGAGGGCAACGACGCGAGCGAAGCCCCACAGGCCGGCTTGAGCGAAGCCGGCGACGCGATCATCGCCGCGAACAGCCTGGCTGTCGCGGCTGACAAGCCACAGCGCGGGAGGGGTGCCACTGCTGCGAACCAGCGTCTGCACGAGCTGAAGGGCTGCCTCGCTGTCGCGCTGGCAACGGCGTTCCAGGGCATCCCCATCGCCCTCGGGGTTCCAGGGGCTCAGGGCTCGCAGGTCAATGACGCCCCGCCACGGGGTGTCCCGCAGGTGTTGGGCCAGGGTGGCCGGATCAGCGGCCGCCGTGGCATTGAGCACCAAGGCGCTGTCCCCGCGTCGGTGCAAAGCGGTGGCCAGGGCGGTGGCGAGGCTCGGCCCGTCACCGTCGCCCGGGGGGATGGCCGGGGAGGTGTCATCAAGGAGCAGCCAGCGCTGGCCGTTGGCGGGAAGGCCCGCGTCGGCCCGGGCGACGAGCACGACCTGGCCCTGGTTGGCCGCCGCTGGCGAGGCATCGGGCACGCAGGTGGGTGCGACGAAACCACAGCGCGGCAACAGCTCCGACCAGGCGGCAACCGAGAGCAAGGGGTGCTGGGCGCGGGAATCGCTGTAGCACCACCACTCGCGGGTGAGACCAAAGATCAGATCGCACCACCGGCTTGACTTGGTCGATTCAGAGATCACAAGCAAGCCGCCCGGTGCCAGCAACCGGCGCACATGGCCCAGGGTGATGTCCATGTCCGGGGTGGCATGCAACACGTTCACCGCCAGCACCAGGTCGTAGGCGTGGGGGCTGATCCCTTGAGCCACCGGATCGGCGCCGACATCAAAAGGACGCGCCTCAAAAAAGGGATACTCAGCGAAGCGTTCGCGGGCCTTGCTGACGAACAAGGCACCGATGTCGGTGAAGGTGTAGCGGACCCGATCCGCCGGCAAGGAGGGCAGCAAGGTGGCGGTGGTGCCGCCCGTGCCGCCGCCGATCTCCAGAATGCGCAGGCCTCGACCTGCGGGCAGGCCGGCCAAAACCGCCTGCAGCGTCTGGCGGACGATGCCATTCAGGGCCCGCGCGCGCGGGGTTTCGTTGTAGAGCCTGGTGGCGTCGGAGATGTCCCCGTCGGGAAACAGCAGGGCAAGGGCCTCCACGGCACCGCGCAGGGCGGCATCAAGGCCACCGCCGCAGCGGGCGAGCAGGGCGAGTTCGGCGGTGATCAGCTCTCCGTGGCGCGCCAGCAGGCTCTGGCGCTGCCGCTCGGGATCAGCGGGCTCAGGAGCGCGGCGGACCACCCAGCCATCCCCCTCGGCGGAGGCCAGAATTCCCGCCTCGGCAAGGATCGCCAGCAGCCGCTCGAACAGGCGCCGGTGGCTGGGCAACACCCCCAGCTGTCGGGCGAGTTGGGCCGTGTGGAGCTGGCTGCCAGGTTGAAGAACGACGCCGAGGCGGGCGAAGGCCGCGAGCACGTAGCTCAGGCTCAAGGCCTCCAGATCGGCCAGCGCGGCCTCATGGAGCGCAAGCTCCGGCGCGGCGAGCAGCTCCCCGGCGGACGCCGCGAGACTCGACGCCAGCGCCGGGGGATCGGGCAGGCGCAGGGGCCACAGGCCGAAGCAAGCCTGTCGCTCCCAGGAGAGCTCCAGCAACCAGTCGACCCAGTGGCCGCCTCCGCTGAGGTCGGCGAGGTCGACAGCACGCATCGAATAGCGCTCGATCAGGGCGATCGCCCGGCCCTGATCGTCGAGCAGGGTGATGTCCCACTGCAGGCTGCCGCGGGCATGCACATGGCACCACCAGGGACCGGAGCCCGCCGGGGCAAAGCTGTGCAGGGCAGCCACCGCAAAGGGCAAGAGCGTCTCGCGTCGATCGGGGTCGTCGACCAGGGTGCTCGCCAACTGGAAGCAGGCGTCTAGCAGACCAGGATGCAAAGGCCCCTCCAGGGCCAGGCCAGCGGGGGCCCGCAGGTGGCCAAGTCCCTCGCCTGGAGCGATGAAGGTGGCCTCAAACCAGCGGAAGCTGGGGCCAAACACAATGCCGCGGCCAGCGGCGATCGCGTCGATGCGGTCAGCCGGCACCGGCTGGTCGCAGCGGGCGCGCAGGGCATTGAGATCGAGCCCGGGTCGCTCCAGATCGGCCCTGACGAAACGGCCGCTGGCATGGGTGGGAGGGTCTCCAGCCGTCGGCAGGCTGATCAGCTGGAAGGCCTCCGCGTCAGGGCCGTCGGGGCTGACGACGAGCTGGACGGTTCTCTGCTCATCAGGGTCGAGGCGGAGGGGCTGGGGAAAGATCGCGTCATCGATCCGCACCTGGGACGGATGGCCCGTGCCACGGCGCTCCTCATGCAGGCTGAGGGCGGCGCTCAAGGCGACGGCCAAAAAGAGGGCACCGGGGGCGACCACGGAGCCGCCCACCCGGTGATCAGCCAGGAAGGGGACCTGTTCAACGGACAGATCGGTCTCGAAGATCGCCTCGCGCACCAGCGGTGAACGGATGATGCGATCCAGAAAGGGCGCCGCCCGCCGGGTTTGGGAGCGTGGTCGGGGCGGATCGAGCCAGTAGCGCTGTCGCCGAAATGGATAGGTGGGCAGCGGCACGCGGCGACGCCCCCCACCGTGGTAGGCCGCCCAATCGGGGTCGAGGCCACGGCTGTAGAGACCGGCGAGGGCCTCGGCCATCACCCCGTCCTCTGGCTGACCTGACTTGAGGCTTGGCAGCCAGATGGCCTCAGGGAGATCGAGGGCGCCGCGCGCCATGCCAAGCAAGGTGGTATCGGGGCCGATCTCGACGAACAGCCGCGCCCCTTGGGCGGCCAAGGTGGCCAGACCCGCGGCGAAGCGCACCGGTTGGCGCGCGTGCTGCACCCAATAGGTCGGCGTGAGCAGGTCAGGGCCGGCGATCGTGCCGGTCAGATTGGAGACCAGAGGCAGCTGCGGCGCCCCGTGGGGGAACGCTTGGGCGGCGTCGGCGAGGGCCTCGAGGATTGGTTCGACCAGCGGTGAATGGAAGGCGTGGGACACCGCCAGGCGCCGCTGGCGGATCCCCTTGGACCGCAGATCGTCCAGCACCGCCTCAAGAGCGGCGGTGCGGCCGGAGAGCACGACGCTTTCAGGGCCGTTGATCACGGCGATGGTCAGGTCGCTGCCGTGGGGCCGCAGCAGCTCGCGGGCGGCGGACTCTGAAAGCTGCACCGCCGCCATGCCGCCATGCCGTGGCAGCCCCCCCATCAGGCGAGCACGGGCGGCGATCAGGCGCAGGCCATCCTCCACAGACAAGACACCGGCGACGCAGGCGGCGGCAAATTCCCCCACGCTGTGGCCAAGGACGAGATCGGGCACCACTCCCCAGGATCTCCAAAGCTCAGCCAGCGCCACCTCAATGGCGAAGAGCGCCGGCTGGGTGTGGAAGGTGTCTTGGAGAGCGGCGCCGTTCTCGCTGAACATCACGCCCAGCAGGGATGTGCCTAGCAAAGGGGTGGCGATGGCCTCGCAGCGGTCGAGGACGGCGCGAAAGATCGGTTCGCTGGCATAGAGGCCACGGCCCATGCCGGCCACCTGGGCTCCCTGTCCGGTGAACAGGAAGGCCAGCTTCGGCCCGCCTCGACTGCCGGGTCGCTCGTTGCGGGGGACGTGGTGCGCAGCGGCGCCGGCGAGAGCGGCGGCAAGCTCTGTCGGGTCGCTGCCAACGGCGCAGCGGCGCACCACCTGGTGGGTCCGACCGACAGCGGCGGTGTGGCAGACATCCGGAAGCCCTGCGGCGGGTGTCGCCGCCAGCTGACTCCCGTAGCGCTGGCTGAGGTCCTTGAGGGCATCCTCGGAGCTGGCGGAGACGGGCAACACCAGCACCGAGCGCCGCCCCGGGGATGGAGCCGGCAAGACCGGAGCCTCTTCCAAAATGGCGTGGGCGTTGGTGCCGCCGACGCCGAGAGAGTTGACGCCGGCTCGACGAGGGTGGCCGGCCTCCGGCCAGTCACAGGTGGAGGCGATGACGCGGAACGGACTCCGCTCGAAGTCGATGCGCGGGTTGGGCGTGCGGTAATGCAGGTTGGCAAAGAGCCGACGGGAGCGCAGGGAGAGAATGGCCTTGAGCAGGCCAGCGATCCCCGAGGCGGCGTCGGTGTGGCCGATGTTGGTCTTGACCGAGCCGATGCCGCAGTAACCGCGGCGCTCTGTGGCGAAGGCGGTCTTGAGGGCCAGCGTCTCCATCATGTCGCCCAGCCGCGTTGCCGTTCCATGGGCCTCGACGTAACCGATCGTTTCTGGATCGATGGCGGCGGCGGCCATGGCGCGGATCACCGCTTCGGTCTGGCCCTGAGGGCTGGTCGACCAGTAGCTGAACTTTCCACCGCCATCGTTGTTGATCGCGGTGCCGCGGATCACGGCATGGATGGTGTCGCCGGCGGCGATCGCCTTCCGAAGAGGCCGCAGAACGACGATGCCGGCCCCACTGCCGAACAGGGTCCCCTCCGCCGCTTCATCAAAGGTGCGGCAGTGGCCATCGGGGGAGAAGATGTCGCCTTCGCGGTAGAGATAGCCGGCCAGCTGCGGGTTGCGAACTGTGACTCCACCGGCCAGGGCCAGTTCGCATTCGCCACCGAGCAGGCTGCGACAGGCCATGTGCACAGCCACCAAGGAGGTCGAACAGGCGGTCTGAATGGTGACGCTGGGACCGCGCAGGTTGAGGCGGTGGGAGACACGGGTGCAGAGATGATCCTTGTCGTTGCCAATGTGCTCACGACTGGCGATGAAGCCGATCAGGCGTTCGTTGACCCGATCGCCGACCAGGTAGCTGCCCATCACGCTGCCAGCGCCACCGAACACGCCAATGCTTCGCTCGCCGTCGGCCCCCCCGTAGCCGGCGTGTTCCAGGGCACTGTGGGCAACTTCAAGGAAGATGCGATGTTGCGGATCGGTCAGTTCCGCGTCGCGGGCCGAAAAGCCAAAGAAACTGGCGTCAAAGCAGTCGAAACCTGCCAGCAGAGGCGCGGCACGAACATAATCAGGCCGGGCGATCAGATCCGGATCGACACCAGCGGCCAAAAGTTCTTCCGCGCTGAACTGGCTGATCGATTCGATGCCATGGGCGAGGTTGGCTTCGAAGGCGTCGAGGTCGGCGGCACCAGGGAAGCGTCCCGCCATGCCGATCACGGCAATGGCCCCGTCGTGATCGAGGAGCGGCGTGTCGTTGTGGCTCATCGATTGCCCTCCGTGAACACGATGCCGTGGTCGGCGAGCACCGCTTTGATCAGGCCAACATTGATGATTTCTAGAGTTTCCTCTTCGCTGAGCTGCACGCCGAAACGTTCCTCCAGGGCGACGACGAGGTTGAGATGACGGAGAGAGGTCCAGTCATCGATCGTGTCGATGGAGCTCTCGTCGCTGATGGTTTGCGGATCCTCACCGAACACATCAGCGATGACCTGCCTCAGTTCAGTTTCGGCGATTGGCATTGGATCAATCCTCCTCTGGAGCATGGACGCGAATGTAAGCGGGGGGGGCGAGTTCAACGCTGGCGTGGAGGGTCCAGGAGGAGACACCGGCGGAATTGGCTTCGTCGCTGAAACCATGGCGGCTGTAAAAATCGGCGACCTGTCCATTGCGAGCAGTTGGGCAGTATGCGCCATGGATTCGGCTGGCGCCAAGCCGCCTGGCGGCGCGAGTGACCTGGGCCAGCAAAGCGGTCTCGGCTCCCCTGCCAAGGGCCCGGCAGGAGAGGAGAAAGGTGTCGATGTGCGCTTCATCGTCCGAAAACCGAAGGATCGCCGCACCGATCAGCCCGAGATCGTCAATGCGATCCCGCAGCCGCATTCCATACACACGGGTGTGGCGATCAGCGGCAAAGGCGGCGATATCGGCTTCGCTGTAGCGCCGGCTGGTCAGGTTGAATTGATTGGTCTTCTGCGTCAGCTGGGCGATGCGGGGCAGATCGACGGCATCAACGTTGCGAATCTCGGCGACGAGTTGGAGGCTGGTGAGGTAGTCGGCCAACGAGTCGCTGCCCGCTTGAAGGCGCCTGCGCTTGCGTTCGCCGTGGTACAGGGCCGTGCGCCGGCGATCTTCGGCTGAGTTGACCAGGGCATCAAAGGGTGAGCCCTCCTGCAGCAGGCTGGCGAAGCCAGAGGGATCACCCTTGAGGTGGATCACGGCCACCTCCGGCAGCGTCTCGCGCACGAGCTCGCATTCGAAGGCGCTGTCATCCACAAACACGAAGGCGTCGAGCCCGAGGCGCAGCTCATCGGCGAGGGCCCGCAGGCTGTTGGCCTTGTCACCCCAATGGATCTGCCAGGCGGCGAGGTGTTTTTCGCGGATCACCATGCCAGGGTGGGATCGCAACACGTCCAGCACATCCGCTTCGTTGTTCTTGCTGGCGAGGGCCAGGAGGATGCCGCGATCTTTCAAGTTGAGAACGGCCCGCTGGAAGGCTTGGTAGGAGGAGCCGGGATGTGATTCGCCGATTTTGATCCCGTCAAGTCCGTCATCTCCAACCACCCCTCCCCAGAGCGTGTTGTCACAATCCAATACCAAAACCTTGCGAGATTTGCCGAGAAGCGCTCGAATCAAAGCGGCGTATTGACGACCGATATCACCAAGGGCACGGGCGCCGAGCGGTGCACGAGCAAGCTGCCAGCCGCGATGGTCCCAGGCGGTTGTCGCGCCGACACGGGCGAAGGTGCTGAGGTAGTCGACGATGTAGAGATCGGGAACGCCAGAACAGAGCTCCAGCAGGCGATGGTTGAGTTCCAGAATGGTTTGCGTCTGACGGGCGCTCGACTGTGCGTCGGCCACGCCAAAGGCCGGGTGTGGTGGCAGAGGAAAGTTGTTGATGAGAATCGCTGCCCGCGTCCGTTCGCGGATGCCGTTGACGATTCGCTCCATGGTGTCGACCACCTGATCGACCTCAGCCTTCACGGCCGCCGCGCTGAGCGCGGCGAAGCGCTCGCACAGCCGCAAGGACAGGCCAGGAAGCCAGCAGGCCACGAGTACAACGTCTGGCTCCGCGCCCAGCGGCGAGCTGGGCCCTCCGAGGGCATCTTGAACCATGGTCTCCAAGCCGCCGAGGGTGAGGACGGCGCGGAGGCCGGCAAGGGCTAGTTCCCCTTCCAAAACAGGCAGGAGGGGTTCCAGCGTGAAATTGCGCAGCACCGCGACCTGGAACGGAGGCAGGGCGACACCGTTGGGGCCGCAGAGCGTGTGCCCCACGGCGGCGTAGGCGCCATAGGTGCGTTCGCGGGCGAGGCGCCGCAAGGCTGCGGAGAGATCGGGCGCGCCGTCGGTGGAGAGATGAGCGATTGCCATGACCATCAACCCATCCAGGCGCCACCGCAGACGGGCAGCGTGATTCCCGTGATGTGGCGGGCCTCCGGACTGAGGAGGAAGGCCACCGCCGCGGCCGTGTCGTCGACCTCGCCCAGGCGGCGCAGCGGAGCCTGCATGCGGGCGAGCAAGCGGGCTTTTTCTGGCAGGGTGGTGATCCGTTCGGTCTGGGTCATGCCCGGCGCGACGACGTTGACACGGATCCCTTTCGGTCCGAATTCCGTGGCGAGGCAGCGGGCCAGCGACGCCAGGGCGGCCTTGGCCACCACATAGTCGGACTGCAGCGGTGGCGGTTGACCCTCAGCGGCGATGGAGCCGATGAAGACGATCGATCCGGCACCACGGGCCACCATTGCGGGCAGGAGGGCGCGGCAGCACTGGGCGGCCCCGCAAACCTGAATATCGAGCTGATCGCGCAGGGCGGAAGGGTCGAGGTCTAGGAAGGGAGCGACAGGGTTGGGCGGGGCGGCGCTATGGACAAGGGCATCGATCGGGCCCAGTCGCTCACTCACCTCAGCGCTCACCCGGGCCATCACGGCGGCGTCCCTCAGGTCGGCGCGCACGGCCAGGGCTCGGCCTCCGTCGTTCGTGATGGCCTCCACAATGGCTCTGGCCTGCTCCTCGCCGGTGTGATACGTGATGGCTACGGGACGGCCCTGGGCAGCGAGGCGCCGAGCGATGGCGGCACCGATGCCGCGGCTTCCACCGGTGATGAAAGTGACCTGGGTCGAGACCATGGGCTCAGGGGTATGGATCCGCGGCAGCATCACGGAGGCTTCACCGCTGATCAGCAGTTCATCGCGTTGATTGGTGATCGAGAGATCAAGCACGATCACGCGGGTCGCCGGTGAGACCTGTCGGACGCTGCCGCGGACCCTCAGGATGTCTCCAACGTAAGCCGGCGACTGAAAGGTGATCGACTGAGACAGCCAAAGCGCTCCCTCGCCGGGGAGGGCCATCCCGATCAGCGTTGAGATGAACGACGCCGACAGCATCCCGTGGACGACCGGACGGCGGAAGGGGGTGCGATTGGCAAAGTCGGGGTCGAGATGCAGCGGGTTGCGATCACCGGTGAGGCCAGCGAAGGCTTCCACATCCGCATCGGTGACTGTGTGGGTCAGCTCGGCGGTCTGGCCGACATGGATTCGCCAGAAGGGATCGTCACGGTCCCCGGGCTGATCGGAACAATCCCTGTGCATTGCTTCAGATCAGGCCGCAGTGACGGTAGCGGCGGCGAGATGGCAGGGCTTCCCAGAGGGCGGCGATGGCAACCAATCCGTGGATGGCGAGGTACCACAATTTGTCCAGCAGGGGCATGCCACCAGGGATCTCCAGGCTTTGCTCAGCGAGCGCCGGGTTGGCGTCAGGGCCATGGAGACGGTATTGGGCAACGAGCATCGTGCCAGTGGCCAAGCGCCAGGCCAGCCTCGGACGCAGCAGCAACTTTTCCAGGCGCGGTCGGCAGCCGATCTTGTCGGCCAAATGATCCATGTAGGGAATCCAGTCGACAAGGGCGACGATGCGTGGTTCATCGAAACTGACGGCGCGAGCGCTCAGACGCTCATCGCATTCGCGGGCCATCTCTTCCGCATTCGGGAGGGCCAGCTGGCCGCTGGTGACCAGGGCGGCGTAGCGGGCCTGGATTTCGGCAATTGGGGGAATCGCGCCGATGGCAGGCCTGGCATAGCCAACAAACACCAAATGTTCACGGTGTTGGGGAGAATACATCAAATGCCAAAGCTGTGAGGGGCAAGAAGGCATGGACGAACCCTCGAGAAAGCTGTAGCCCTGTGCTTTGTAGCCTGTGGCGAAAAGAACCACATCAGCCGCAACCTGCTCACCATCAGCAAGGGAAACACCCTCGGCAGTGAAGTTGACAAAGCCTGCGGCAATCCGACAACGACCACTTTCAATCGCATTGATAAAATTATCGGATTTTGTGGCGAACTGATTCATCGGCGGCGGCGTGCCAGGCTTTTTCAGCAGTTCCAAGCGCTGGCGGTCTTTCGAGCTGACGGCCCCCCATCGAGCCTGGGCACGGTCGCGAACTGTGACAGCCAGGTTGTGGGCCCACTTGGGTAGGGCGTAGCGCAGCCGGTTGCTGTCATAGTCGTTGGGGTAGCCGGTGAGCGGATTGATCCGAGGGATCACATAGGCACCGCGACGCAGGGAGAGGACCACAGAAGAAGCAACTTCTGCAATCTCAGCGACGACATCAGCACTGGTCTCTCCCAGTCCGATGACGACAACACGCTTGCCAGCGAAGGAGGAGGCATTGCGATAATCCTTGGAATGAAGCACCTCTCCCCTGAAAGGCTTGGAATCGGCCACAGGCAGGTTGGGAACTTGATTCAGCCCTGAACAAACGACCAATGTGTCGAACGGGCCCACAGTTTCACTGTGGCCATCCTCGCCCGAAATATTGAGGGACCAGCTGCCACTAGCTTCATCAAAATGCGCTCGTTCAACACGCTGCTGCAGACGAATCTTAGAGCGAATATCAAAATGATCAACATAGCGGTCTAGATAGTCAACATACTCACTTTTGCTGAAATGACGGTGCTCAATCGGGTCGGGGGGGAAGTCGGAGAAGGCTGTTACGGCGGCCGATGAGGTCAAAACAGCACGGTCATAACAGCGGGAGAAGAGGCCGCCAACGCTGTGACCCGCCTCAAAGCAAGTCACGTCGTGACCGGCCGCCGTGAACTCCTTGACAGAAACGATTCCGGAGGGACCCGCGCCAACGACGGCGACGCGACGCTTCAGAGATGGGGCTTCGAGAGCGACCTGACGCCTCCGCCATGGCTCGAGGAGCGCAAGCACGTAGAGCGTGATCGCACCGCCGATCGGCAGGAGAACCCAGGGGGCTGTCACGACAGGGAAGATGAACAGGCCCACAGGAACCAGGATCAGCGACCAGCTGGCGAGGGCTGGAAGCAGCCTTCTTTCGCTGAAATCAACCATCTTGCGGGGGTCATCGGCTTGCAACCCTTCGAAGACCTGCATGCGTGCTTGACTGCAACCTAATCGGCTGATTATGAGGGACTGGCTGAGCCCGTGTCAACATTGCTCAGAAGACTTGATGTCAAGCCCACCACACATGACCTGTTGTGCCTTCCCTGTGGCAGAGCGCTGGCTGTCCCCTGAGAGCAAGCGTGTATTTTCCCATCAGCACAGATCCTGATCCCGATGGGTTGCTGCGGAATTCCATTCTGACGCATTTTACTAGCCCTGCGTTGCATCGTGTTTGGCCAAGACATTCTCCTGATGCATGCAGAGACTGTCTGTCGCCCCAAGCAAGCAGCCCTCACTGCCCTTGTTTTCATTCCGTAGTTTTATCCTGCTGAGCAGCCGTAACCGTTCAGGGGGTGGATATGGCGTCTGAGCGGTATGGAGATGCCACCGGCAGAACCCATAAGCAGCCAGAGAAAAACTTCAACATGTCCAGTGACAACAACCCAAGCGGTCACTGGCGCATCTCGCAAGTCATGTTATGTTTATTGAGTCGAGTTACTTACGACTCCTGGATGCCCGAAGTCGCCCCGTCGAAGCATTCAGAACCTCCTCCTGGTTGAAGTAAAATCCCCTGAAAAGGGCAAGAACCATCGCTGGAGCCAGTGTTTTTGTGGTCATCTCACCCCCTGAACGGATACGAGCAGCCTGCTACCAAGGGCGATGATCACGAAATCAGCCACCAGCCTTTGCGAACAGGAACTGTTCGGTCGCTGACGCTGGGTTCGCGTCCGCAGCTGGAGAAGGCCACACGGCGTTCGCTCGGCGGAGGGGCATGATCAGCGCCCTGGTGCATGGTGAAACCCAGGCCTGTTCGGCACCTCAGCCTTGACTCGTCCGGGTCATTGCGGGCATCCTTCCGCGCTCTGCACGGGTTGCATGGATCCGATGCCTCGCCCTTCGCCTCCAGCCTTCAACACGAGTCCAGTCGCAGGAGGAAATCTTCCCGACGGTGAAAATCCGCTTGCGGGCCGCCATGGGTCAAGGCCCAATAGCTCAGGCTCCCTCCCCGTTGCTCGATCACCGCCGTCACCGCCAGGCGCAGGGGCCGCTGGCGGCAGGCCAGCGACAAGTCCCCGGGCAAGAGGAGATCGAGGCTGAGCTCCAGCAGCTCGGCCGTGGCGCTCACGCCGAAGGGCAAGGCGTCACGATCCGAGACGGCTCTCAGCCCCTGACGGTAGTCCGCGAGGTGGTACAGGTTCCAGGCGCCACTGGGAGCGAGATTGACCTCCCAGTAGGGCGCCTCTCCCTCGGCCGCCAGAAAGAGTTCGAAGCAAGTGTGTTGCCACAGTCCATCGGCGCGCTCGGGGGGCATGGTGGCCGGAGGGGGGAGCACCACGCTGGGGAGATCACCGCTCAGTTGATACCTGACACGCAGGCGCTCCCCCTGGCGCGCCAGTCTCCCTTCCAGGCGCAGGCCCAGATCCGTCGCCGATTGGCCGAACGGCTGGAGCGAAAACGCGTAGACCAGGCTTCGGGGCTGTCCGTTGGTCAGCGCTTCGCTTGAAGGCTCCTGAGCCGATCGGCCTCCGCCCGCCCGGTCCTCGGTTGAATCCTCCCCATTCGAGGTTTCCTCGTTTGAGATCGCCTCGCCTGAAGGAGGCCAACGGGAAGGCTCCTGAGTCGAGCTCTTCTCTCCCGAACGCTCGCCGTGCCCAAAAACCTCCTTCAAAACCTTCTCACCCGATCGCTCCTGGTTCCCAATCTCTCGACCCGAAGTCTCCCAGCCGGCAAGCGCCTCACTGACAAGCGCCCCATTCGACGCTGGCTGGCCCGACGCTGGCTGGCCTGGCTCCAGCGATGGAGGCCTCTGGTTTCGAGCGCCCCGCGCAGCGGATGGGTGGCTGACCACAGGCGAAACACTCTGGCCCGCACGCAAAGGCGACGGAGACAAACCCTGGTCGCCCTCCGGAGCCATCGAGGCGCTCATCGCCCCTGCCGCAGCCGGGCCAGCAGCCCCCGAATCTCCTGTTCCTGGGCCTCGATGCTGGCGGTGAGATGGAATTGCACCAGGGCTCGATCAAGGTTGTGAGCGGGCCGCTCGGTGTGGAAGTAAACGTTGCCGGCGAGGTGGTCGCTGAAGAAACGCAGACCCAGCTCGAAGCTCAGCAGGCGGATGGCGTCATAGAGGTAGTGATGGTCGGCGGGAGTCAGCACATGGCGCGCCGCGGCGCCATAGCCCTCCAGCAGGGCGGCGCAGAGGTCGAGATCAAAGCGCACCTTTTCGGGGGTGAGGGTTTCCTCGCCGAGGCGGTTGCAGCCCGATCGCAAACAGTCGCCGATGTCGTAGTGGAGCAAACCAGGCTTGACCGTGTCGAGATCCACCAGGGCGACGGCTTGGCCGCTGGAGGCGTCAAGCAGCACGTTGTTCACCTTAGGATCGCCATGGATCGGGCGCAGCGGCAGTTCACCAGCCGCCTTGGCCCGCTCCAGCACCCCAGCCAGGCTTTCCCGCTGCGCCACAACGGCATGGGCCCAGGCTTCCCGCTCGGGGTCGGCCGCCGGGCGGGCCTCAGATCGGCACCGCGTCGCGATCGACGCCGGCACGTCGGAGGGCTCTGCGCAGGCCCCGCCCTGGCCGGGGACCTGGCGGAGGGCCCGGTAGTGGGCCAGGTAGCGGGGCGTGATGTGAAAACCCTCCAGGGTGTCAGCCAGTCGCTCGCAGGGCAGGTCGTGGAGCAACGCGTGGAAGCGGCCCAGTCCATAGCCCACTTCCCTGGCCTGGCCGGGGGTGTCCAGCGTCTCCAGGGAGCTGGCGTCTGGCACGAAGCTGATCGCGCGCCAAAACTCCCCCTCCGCCTCCAGCCAAGGATCCCCGCTGGCAGAGCGCAGCACCTGTGGGAAGACCCAGCGGCGACCATCCGAGCCTGAACCCCCACCCGCGGCGGCCCCCTCCCGCCGCAGCCGTCCCTCCACATGGCGGCCCACAGCGAGCAGGTTGGCCATCACCAGGCGGGGCCGGGGAAAAACCACCGTGTTCAGGCGCTGCAACACAAAGGGCTCCCCCCCAGCCAGCTCCACGCGATAGGTGGTGTTGATGTTGCCGTTGCCCAGGGGACTCACGCTGCAGACCGCGCGGGAGGGGGCGAAGCTGGCGGCGATGCGGGCCAGGCGGCTGTCGGCGTCAGAGGGGGCCATGGACACGGGGGAGAGACGCGGCGACGGGAACAGAGCAGGAAGGGGCGATGGAGGCCGCCTCAGATGGGGTCACGGAGGAAGCGGAGGGAACCGGCAACGGGTCCGCCATCGTCAGTCATCGCGTGCGGGGTCGTAAGCCCCCCGCACGCCCCGACCATTCCAGGGCGTGAGACGGGTCATCAGGAGAAAGGCGGGCAGGGCGGAGGCCACGGTGAGGAGGAAGAAGACACTCCAGCCCACCCCCTCCGCCACGAAGCCCGCCTGGCCGGAGAGAATCGAACGGCTGAGGGCGTAGACGCCGGAGAGCAGGGCGTACTGGGTTGCGGAGAAGCGGGGGTTGCAGAGGCTCATCAGCAGCGCCACGAAGGCGGCGCCCACCATGCCGCCGCTGAGGTTCTCGAGGCCCACGGAGGCCAGCAGCCCCACCATGCCGCCGCCGAAGGCCGCCAGGGCCCAGTAGGAGAGGTTGCCGAGGGCGCCCACCACCGCGAACACCCACAGGGAGCGGTTCATGCCCAGGCGGCTGAACAGCACACCGCCAAGCACGGTGCCGACGATGGTGGCGGCGATTCCCCAGCCGGCCTGCACGGTGCCCACCACCTCGGGGCTGTACCCCATCTGCAGCAGAAAGGGAACGGCCATCACGTTGAGCAGGCCGTCGGGCCAGCGGTAGAGCAGCACCAGCGCCAGCAACATCACTGCCCGCGCGCCGCCGGTGCGGCGGAGAAACTCCCGAGCGGGGCCCACCACTGCCTGGCGCAGGCTGCTCACCTGGTGCTGGATCGGCGCCAATGTGGGGGCGGTGAGGGTGAACGGCACAACTGCCGCCATCAGCACCGCGGCTGCGGCGAAGGCCATCGGCCAGCCGGAGCGGCCCGCAAGGATGAAGCCACCGGCGCCGATCGCCAGCATCGCGCCGCGGTAGCCGAGGTTGGTGGCG
>JBKDSV010000058.1:0-5557 GCA_046340795.1 Cyanobacteriota bacterium
AGTGCGGTTGAGCACTGGTAAACCAATAGTGACCTCATTACACGAGGCAGTGCGGGAAAAGTAGACATAAAGCCCAGCCAGGAGCACATGAAACAGAGTCGCACCATGGTCACTGGCCAAACTGCCGAGCTTGTCGTAGAAAGCCCGCGAGAGAAACATCGGTTCACAACCGCTCCCCACCAGCACCCCGCCGAACTGGCCACGGTAGTAAGGCGTAAGTAGCGGCTCTGGAGTCTGCGGATGGTGACTTTGCCAAAACAGACGCTGCTGTTCAAACTTCGCAGACTCGACATAGGCTCGATCGTCGGTAATGTAATCGATGTAAGAAGGTGATTCCTGCAGTTCTGGCTCGACTTCTGCCGACAGCTCCGTATAGAGCGCTGCCAGCGATCGATTCAACAGCGCGATACCCCAGCCATCGATCATAACATGATGATATTGAAGCACCCAATAGAAGTGATCCTCTGCTAGCTTGATCAGTTCATAGCGAAACAGCGGTTGTCCCTCCAGAGCGAAGGGTTCCTCAAAGCGCTGGCGCATGAAGGCTAGTGCGGCCGACTCGGGATCAGCCTCACCCGACACGTCCACCAACGGCACCCGAACAGACCACGGGTCAACAAAGATTTGCAGGGGTAAGCCGTCCTCGTCTCGCTCCGCCGTAAGCTGCAAACGCAAGCTATCGTGCCGTTTCACCAGCAGATTCACAGCCTGCTCGAAAAGTTTCGGATTAATTTGACCAGGGAGACTTACATATCCACCAATATTATAAAGAGGAACACCATCATTGAGGATCTGGTCAAACCAAATTTCCCGTTGCGGAGTGCTTAGGGGATACAGGGCAGGCCTGCTACCGACGGGCGTGGTCATTAGAAGGCTCAAGGGCGTGAATGGCATGAGAGATATACCAATAAAGATGTGGTTGTAAGCACCTGTTTGGATCGATGACGCCCTCTCGGTGGCGCCCTGTCAAAACAGCATCTGATCAGGATCGCTCCATGAGGGCTTGTTTTGGGTCTTCGGAGGTGAACGTGTGGCATCTGGAGACGCCCTCCGAACCCTGTCCCGCCTTCCCTCCGGATGTCCATACCTGATTTCTGGTAGTTTTGCCGGATGCTCCCGGATACAGCCCGTGGCTGCTTGGCCTGCCATCACGCATCGAAGGTAGACAGTTGAAACGATGGCGCACACTCCAGCCAGCCAGCACACCAGCTTCCGTCGCTACAGCCTGCGTCATGAGCTGCTGGCCGCTGCTGCTGGTGCCACCCTGTTGGTCAGTGCCGGGGCGGTGAGCCTTGCGGTGCTGCGAAGCCGCCAACTGGAGCTCCAGCGCACTGACGCCAACCGCGTGAGCTATCACCTGATGGTGCACCTCGATCAAGGGCGCAAGCAGCTCCAGCATTTCTTACAGCTGCCTCGACCACAGTGGCAGCCGCAGGCTGGAGCGCTGCTCCCCTCCTTTTCCGATCTCTACGAACTGGATGACCAGCAGCAGGTGCGACGGGTGATCAAAGCAACATCGGGCAGCCGCGTGTTCGAGGGCTTCTCCTTCGCCGGCAGTGCGATCAGCCACCATCTGTGGCCCGGCAACCAGCGAAGCGGCGGCATCACACCCATTGTCCGCGGTATGGAAGATGAGTTCACCAGCGTCTATGTCTGGCAGCGCGTCAATGGACGCCAGATGCTCGGTCGCATCCAGCTCAGCTACATCAAAGACTTCCTCAAACGCTACAGCGCTTTTTCCGGCACGCCCACGCTGCTGGTGAGCCGCGACGGCTTCGTGCAGCTATCGGGTTTTGAGTCATTGCGAGTGGCAAGTATCGACTTCGGCCGCCACTCCGCGGCGGACTCGGCGGAGAAACGCCCAGATGTCATGCCACCGTTGCTGTCGGGCGGGCGCACCTGGCTGCCGGTGGCTTCCGATCAAAGCGTTCTGGGGGCCGAGATTGTCACACTGCTGCCCACCGATCAGATGGTAGCGATCCGCCAGGTGCTGCTCTCCGCCGGGTCGTTGGTGCTGTTGCTCTGGGCGCTGATCTTCCTCTGGAAAAACTGGCGATTGGGCTGCGAGATGTTTGATCCGGTGGCGCAGTTCACCGAGCGGATCCTGGAGCAGGAGAAGCGACTGCGCCAGGGCGGCCTGCTGGAGATGACAGAGGCAGGCGATGCTTCGGCTAACGATACGCGCTTTCGAGAGCTGGACGCCCTGCAGACGAGCTTAGGGCGGTTGATAGAGTCGATCGCCCTGCTCGATCATGAACTGCATCGGGCCCACGAACTGCCGCAGCGCAACGAGGAACGCCAGCGTCTGCTGCTGCAGAGCAAATTGCGCAGCAGCCTGATGGCCGCCAGCGTGGCGCACGAGATCAACCTGCCCCTTGCCACGATCCGGATGCTGTGCAACCAGGCCGGCCATCAGCTCGACCACAACACCACTCCCATGAACACCGCAGAGCTGGTGAGCTCCTTGAGCCAGCAATGTCAGCAGGTGAGCAGCGTGATCGAGAAGATGCGCATGCTGTTGCGCAACGTTCAGACCGAGCACCAGCCGATCCATCCCGTGGCCGCGTTGCACGGCGCCTGCCGGAGTGTGAAGCCGCTGCTGCGCGAGCTGCAGGTGCACTTGGAGGTCCGTGGCCTGGAGCCTCCTGCCGTACCCTTCTTGCAAGGTGACGCCGTGCAGCTTCAGATGGCGGTCAGCAATCTGCTCCGCAATGGGATCGATGCGGCCGCCGAACGGCCGATTGGCCGGCGACGGCTGCGGCTGAGCCTGTTTTTTGAGGACGACGAGCTGGTGGTGGAGGTCAGTGACAGTGGCCCGGGGATCGCCTTTGAGCCCAGCGACGCAACCATTCTGCAGAGCAGCAAGCCCGGGGGCAGTGGCCTTGGCCTCTTTGTGGTGCGCACCGCGCTGGATCATCACCACGGCCGGCTCAGCTTCGGTCGCTGTCCACTGCTCGGAGGCGCCCGCGTTCGCATGCACCTGCCGCTGCCGCCGCAGTTCGCCGCGACCCAGCCCCTTCAGCAACAGGTGCTGCTGTGAGAGGCGACGGCAAGCTGCCGGTCACCACCCCGTTGCGTTGCGTGGTGGTGGAAGACCAGCTGATGTTTCTGGAGCTCCTGGTGGGCATGCTCCACTCGATCAGCGGCCTGGAGGTGGTGGCCACTGCCACCACAGCCGCCGACGGCATCCGTGCCTGCCGAGAGCTCCTGCCGGACCTGCTGATCCTCGACATCGGCCTGCCGGATCAAGACGGCATCGCGGTGGCTGAAGCGCTGGCCGCCATGAATCCCCGCGCGCGCGTGAGCGTGCTCTCGGCCGCTGCCAGCGGCTTCGTCTGCGACCCGGCCATTGATCCGGTGCTCCATGCGGTGGTTGACAAAGTTGACGCCTGTGAAACGCTCGCCATGGAGATCGCCGAACTGCTGGGCCCCTCAACCGACACAACCGCCCAGCTGACCGAGCGGGAGGAGCAGGTGCTGCTGCTGATTGGCCAGGGGCTGTCCAGCCTCCGCATCGCCGAGCAGCTCGGGCTGTCCATTCACACCGTGGACACACACCGGCGCAACATCCGGCAGAAGCTTGGCGTCAAGGGTGGCGAGCTGGTGCGCAAGGCAACCCTGCAGAGCATGCGCGGCCAGCAAATGAATCTCTGAGCGGTGGGCAGGCTCGGCGTGAGGGATGGATCGAGAGCCCACCGTCTCAGCCTGCCCCTGCTGTTGGCTGTTGCCATCGGCGGGGCCATGGCCTTCGTCTGGTGGCGGCTGCGCCCGGTGCCGGTGGCGGTCGATCTGTTGCTGGTCGGTGGTGCCGCCTGGGATCCAACCTCTCGCAACACCGCCGAGCTGTTTCTGGAAGAGCGGCCAGGACGTCGCATGCGCCTGGTGAATCTGTTCAACCGGCCCGATCCGCTCCGCAGCCCGGTTGGTATTGCCGCGCTCAAGCGCCAGGGGGTTCGCTTCTTCATCTCCACCCATCCCTCCAGCCATGCCCTGACAAGCCTGGCTGAATTCAGCAGCGGCGACGCCCTGGCGATCAATGCCTCTGCGGCGAGCAGCGCCATTAGTGGTCGCAATGATTATTTTCTGCGGGTTGTACCCGATGTGCTGCAGGAGCAGCGCGCCATTGCCCGGGCCGTGCACCGCCTGCCTGATCAGCGCCGGCGAGCCAGTCAGCGGGCCAAGCGGCGGCTGCTGGTGCTCCAGGACACCGCCAATCCCGCCTACGGCAACACTGCCTTGGTCGCCTTCCGCGCTGAACTGGATAAGCTCGGTGGCTGGCAGTTAGAGGTGCGGCGCCTGCGGCTGAGCGGCTTCGAGCCGCGGCGTGATCGGGGGCTGATGCGGGGCGACTACGACGCCGCTTATGTCTTGGCCGGCATGTTCCAGCCAGCAATCGGCAATCTCAGCCAGCTGTTCCACCACCAACACCCCCGGGCGCCGATCCTGCTCACCCCTTGGGCCCGCTCCCCAGCGGTGATCGGTAACCTCGGGGCGGCCCGTGGCAGAACGTTGCTGGCTAGTCCATTCCCGGCCCGTGGCCACAAGCCAGAGGTCAACCACTACTTCGACCGCTTTCGCCGCCGCTTCGGTTACAGCCCCAGTGCCATGTCGATCGGCACGCGCCAGGCGTTGGAACTGCTCGATCAGGCCCTGGAGAGCGGCGCCAGCAGCCCCGACGACGTGAAGCGCTTTCTGCTCTCACGGCCTCAGCATCGCACCAGCCTCGGACTGGTGACCTTCGATGCCTACGGGGATCACAACGCACCCTTCTACATCATTCCGGCCGAAGCGGATCAGGTGCCTTGATCTCTGCCACTAAGGAAGCTCTGGACAACCGGTCGCCAGTGGAAGCTGTCCCTCACACTAACTGGGACTCCACACTCTCACAGGTGCCGCTTAGGGGTTGTACAGAGCCTCCCCAAGGAAGCTCTGTACAACCGGTCGCCAGTGGGCACCAACTGGGAGCTCCGCGGTCTCACAGGTGCCGCTGAGGAGTTTTCCGGAGCCTCCCTAATACGCCGGGGTGACCATGGTCAACTACCCAGGATGTGAAGTTGCCACTGCAGTGAAAATTATTTAGGAGTAAGTAGCCAGAGAAAAAAACTTCAACACAGCAGCGACAAGAACCCAAGCAGTCGCTGGCACGCCTTGTAGGTCATGCTATGTTTATTTTGTCGGACTACTTAGTGTGCAGTCCCGCAAATGCACCGTCGATCCTTTGATGGGTGTCTCGCCCGGAGCCCTTGCTGAGTAGGGCATCTGGAGGCACGGACCAAGCCGAAGATAACGCATGAACTTGCGGGACTGCACTAGTGATCGAAGTGACCACAAGAGATACATTAGCTATCAAACGACTGGAATGTGAAGATCACTGAGCGACTACCTAACCCATTCAGTTTCTTGATTAGGCAGCAAGCTCCGCCAATCCCAAACCGAGCCACTCGGGCAGGAACAGAAAGCAAGCCCAGCCTTAACTTGGAATTGGTCCAGAGCACGAGCGGAGCTTTCTGCCTAATCAAGAAGATGGATGCACCTGCCAGTGGCAACTTGACGCTTT
>JBKDSV010000059.1:0-12286 GCA_046340795.1 Cyanobacteriota bacterium
GGGCCTGGCAGGAAAGGAATGGGAATCACGTCTCTGGGAAGAGATGCTCGGGGCTTGACCTTCTCGGCTGTGATCCCGGCTCGGGTACTGCAGCCCGAGGTGTCAACACGCGGGAAACAGAACTGGCGTCTCGCTCCCTGCTGCTACGGAATGACGTTCGCGCCGCGTCACCGAGTTCACCGGTTGTGTGTCGCATCGTTGGCGCACCTCCGCTGCGTGCACCGGCTCGGGTGCTCCCTGGCCGGACTCTGGTGGAGGGTGAGGGTCGGGTTGGCTCCCGGGCCTCCCCTCAACTTCAAAGTACGCCTCTTTTCAGCTGGCGGTGGCCCGCTGGAGTGCCTCTTCCCGTACCTGCAGAAACCCAGTCAGTGCAATGCTTTTGAGGCGCTCCCCCTACTCCTCGGGAGGCTACGGCAACGGCGCTCCTATGCACTGGACGCATGGATTTGCGGACTGCTGCATCCACGCGGCAACCTGAACCCTGCTCGGGCCATCCCTGCGAGCCACCCCGCTGATTGCCATGGGCTTCCGTCTCCGCCGCTCCGCCCGCCTGGGCCCGCTGAGGTTCAACTTCTCCAGCGGCGGACTGAGCTCGATCTCCGTCGGTGGCCGCGGGGCCTCGTTCAACATCCCGGTGAATCGCAGCGGCGGGCCCCGCACCACCGTGGGGCTGCCGGGCACCGGCTTGAGCTGGAGCGTGGAGCACACCCCCGATCGCCCTGCCCCGATCCCGGCCGGTCCTGCGGCGGGCCTTCCCAACAGTCGCCGGCTGCGGCCGGGCCAGCTCGATGCCCTCAAGCAGTCGCTGCTGGGCGTGCTGCGCCAGGAGCTGTTCGCTTCAGGCTCCACCGGGGAGCAGCTGTGGGAGCACGGCCTGGTGAGCCGTCTGCTCGCCGATGTCTCCCTCGGCGCCCGCATGACCGGCCTGCTGGCGCTGATCGAGACGCCAGAAGCGATGGAGGGCTACGTGCTGCGGTCCCAGGGTCAGGACGATGCCAAACGCCGGACACAGCGCTGCATCACGGCCGTGCAGGAGGCCTCAAAGCTGGCTGCTGAGCGGGGCTGGCTCTCCTGACACTGCAAGAACAGGTGCCCGCAGGGCCGGTTCCCCGTATCCGGCCGCACCTGCAGCCTCACCGCGGCAGACCAAGGATGGAGCTGGAAAAAAGGAGATACTCCCGCATGCGAGAGGTCGTGTTCCGCGTTCTGGCTGAACGCCCCGGCCACCTGGAGGCCCAGGCCGTAGGCGCAGCCTTCTCCGCAGGAGTGACCCTGCCCATCCTCATCACCGCGCCGACACTGGAGGAGCTGCAGCACGAGGCCCGGGAGGCCCTGATCGAGCACCTGGGGCCAGCCCACTGCACGGTTCGGGTGCGCGTGCGCCGCGGCCCCAGTGCTGCCGTCAGCAGCATCCGGCCGGTGCGTCGCTCTGCAGCCCTCTGCCATTGATCCGGGGTGACCGAGTCCGAGGCCCCGGCCAGCACCCGCTCGATCACCAGTTCGCTCGTGCTGGCCGCCGACGATCCCGCCGCCTTGGCGCAGTTCTATGGCGCTCTGCTTCACGTGGAGCCGCAGCCCGGCCTCAGCAGCACCCACTGGCGGGTTCCGTGGCCCGCCGGTGGCTGGCTGGAGGTGTACGCCCCATCCGAAAGCCGGCCGCAGCCGCAGCAGCCGGGGCGACTGGCGCTGTGCCTGCAACGAAAGGCCGATGCTGCAGGCCCCCTTGCCCTGCTCCACGCCTGGATCGCCACGGCCCTGGAGTTGAGCGCCAGTGTGGAAGACCCGCCGCGGCAGGAACCGTTCGGCGCCGAGGCCTGGCTGCTCGACCCGGAGGGCAACCGTCTGCTGCTGCTCGTGTTGCCTGCCCAGTGAGGGGCGCGTTTGGAGCAGACTGTCGCTCCTCAACCCGGGCCGCCCAGCCGGATCAGCGCCCCCACCACCACAAAGGCGATCGCCAGGGCGGTGGTGCCGCGGATCTGCCAGGCCAGGCCGCTGAAGTTCTCGTCTGTGAGGTTGGGGATCAGCCGCATAGGCATGGGCACGCACCATCTCGTGCGGCGTGAGCTTTTGTCCGTCGTGATCGCCCATCCAGCCACCAAAGCTGGGCCCAGCTCGGCTGGTGCTGGCCCGAGGAAGCGAGGGCCGAAAGCCGCGTTCAAACCGGGGCCCGCCGGTGGCGGCGCAGCAGCGAGGAATTGATGATCACCGACAGGGAGCTCAGAGCCATGGCGGCTCCAGCGATCATCGGGTTGAGCAAGCCCAACGCTGCGATCGGTACTCCGAGGCTGTTGTGGATGAAGGCCCAGAACAGGTTCTGGCGAATCTTGCGCATCGTCGCCCGCGACAGGCAGCTCGAGCCCCTGCCCTGCTGCGGCATTCAGCACGGGGGCAGCCAGGGGGTGCCCGGAACCGTGCTCCAACGAAGCAGCCCGCTGCAACGACTGGAGTTGCAGGCCAGCCGTCAGGCTTCCTTGCTGACCGCTTTTTGATAGGTGGCAAAATTCTTGCAGGGCATCCACTCTTTGCCCATCGGGAAGGCACCGGAGCACTTGAGCTCCTTGGCACGCTGCTGGGCAGCGGCTTTGGTGGGGAACATGTCGTTGGCCTGAGCCTGAACAGGGATGGTCGAACCGGCCCCGATCAGCAGGGAGGCAGCGAGAAAGATCTGGAGTGGCGAGAAGAGTTTCATGGGACTGTGTGGATTGGAACTCAGAAAAAAGTTCATCTATCAGAGACAACCAATTCAGAGAGAGTCAGTTCAACGAAAACAAGGCGTCGTACCGGTGGTACTCCGGCTTGTTCAGACCATCGTGCTGCAGCATCTTGCGCAGCTGAATGATCTCGCGACGCTGGGCGACGACGATGCCCTTGGCCAGGCGCCAGATCGTCGGATTGTTGGATTTCTTCAGGGCATCATGGGCCATGATCAGCGCACCGCCGTGGTGGTGCAGCATCCCCTCAAGGAACCAGGTCACCCGGTTCTCGGGCGACGGAGTGGAAGCCATCATCTGCATGGCCTGGATCTGCGCGGTGCTCATGCGCACCAGATCGGCCATCGCATTTGGATCACCACCCGGTCTGAGGGCCACGGGGTAAACGGGAGCCTGTGGGTACCAGGCCTTCCGCCACTGGCCCATTGCCTTGATCTCCTGAGCCTGATCGCGCCAGATCTCCTTGCCCAGTGATCCCACCCCGGGCACACCGATGTCGAAGACAAACTCGCTCATGCGCAGGGCACCGGTGTGGTGCTGCACCATCCCGTCAAGCCAGCGCAGGTCGTAGGTGCTGCCGGCGGGGCCCACATCGTGGTTGTGGGCGCTGTGATCCATGGGCATGAATGCTGGCGAGGCAGCCGGCGCTGGCCCAGTGGCTGGGGCGGGCGTCATCATCTGATGGTGCTGATGCGGATCCATCTGGGCCCGGGCCGGGACCGCGGCCGCCAGCAGGCCGAGCAACACCAGGGCGGCGGAAACAGAGCGCATCGAAAGGACGCAGGCAACAGACCAGCCCTACGATGCACTCTCCCCTTGGTGGAGAGTCAAGTGGTGTCTGCCCCGGCCTTGATGCCGCCTCTGAAGATCGGCACGGTGGCGCGCCGCTCCGGCCTCACCGTCAAGACGATCCGCTCCTGCCGCGATGAGGGGCTGAGCCAGCCGAGCAGCCGCGAAGCGCGGCGTTCGGGCATCTGCACCTGCAGTGATCTGAAAGCTCGGATCCGCAGCAAGGCCGGAGAGATCGGGCAAAAAATCATGGCGCTGCAGGGTCTGCAGGCCGAACGGCTCGGGATGGTCGACAGCTGGGAGGCCTGGGGGGGCCGCGCTGCGGACATGCCCCTGCCGCACTGGTCGCCACTCAGCGCTCAGCAGAGCGCTGAGTGGATTCCCGGGCAAGGCTGTTTGAAACAGCCGACTGCATCTCTGGCGCGGCCCCGGGGGCTTCAACGGGTCGTCGTGCCGTACCACTGCTGATACCAGCGGGCCATCTGCTCGATCGCCTCCCTCCGCACCCGCACCATCACCGTCTCCAGCTCCCGCCACTCGGGATGGACGGTGCCCCACTGCGCATGGGAGGCCAGCATCACGCCCATGCGGTGGTCATGCGGTGGTGGGCGTGTGCTGCTCCAGGAAAGTCTGGCCGTGCGGGGATGCTGGGCTGAAACGCCTCCAACATGTTTTTGCTTCTTCGCGCGCGCCAGCTCGGAGTCGGCAAGGCCCAGTGCAGCAGGATCTGGGCCTTGCTGCCGATGCTTCTGCTCGCCTTGGTGCTGGGGGCATCCCTTGCCACCGATGCCGATCACCCTGGCGCTGCTCGGCATCGGTTCCCTGGGCTACGGCATCTCAATCTGGCTGGCTCTGCTCGCCCTGCGCGAGCTGGGGCCGATCCGTGAGGCGGTGTTGTTCTCCACCGCGTCGTTCGTGGGCGCACTGTTTGCTGTGGTTGTTCTGCGGGATTCCCTGTCAGCGCACCTGCTCCTGGCCGCGGGGCTGATGGCGGCCGGCGTCGCGCTGCTGCTGCGTGAGCAGCACAGTCACCTGCATCGCCATGAGCCTCTGCACGATGCCCATGCCCATGCCCATGCCCACCGCCATCGCCACGATCCACGCGCCTTCCAGCGCAACGCCAATCCCCATCACGAGCACGAGCACGAGCACGCCCACCCCCATGCGAGTGACGCCCACCACCGCCATCAGCACGGAACCCCTGACGGCGAAACCGGGCCCTCCAGGCTGCAGTCCGGGGCTCTCAGCCCAGGCCCCCCAGCCGGATTCGGCCACCCACCACCACAAAGGCGATCGCCAGGGCCGTGATGCCGCGGATGTGCCAGGCCAGGCCGCTGAGGTTCTCGCCCTTCGCCGGCGAGCTCAACGCCTGGGGCACGGAAGCGGCCGGGAGCCTGGCGCTGATGCTGTTGCTGGATCAGTTCCCGCGGCAGATCTGGCGCGACACCGCCAGGGCCTTCCCGGGCGATTCCCAGACCCTGGCACTGAGCCTGGAGGCTGTGGCGCGCGGCTGGCTGGAGGCCGAACCCGAGCAGGCGTGCCGGCAGTTCTGGCTGATGCCGTTGATGCACGCGGAAGACCTGGCGCTACAGGAGGCGGCGCTGCCACTGTTTGAGCGGTTCAGCGATCCCCGCACCGCCGACTTCGCCTGCCGGCATAGGGATGTGATCGCCCGCTTTGGCCGCTTCCCTCACCGCAACGCGCTCCTGGGGCGGGTGTCGAGGGCGGAGGAGCTGGCCTTTCTGCAGACGACGGGCTCACGCTTCTGAAGCAGCTCAGCGCTCAGCTGGGGAGGCAGGTGGCAGCCATGTCAAGCGACACCAATTGGAGATAGTCGTTCGTGAGGCAAAGCGCTGGTTCAGTTTTCGATGTCGCCTGACAAAGAGCAGCAGACCAAGGCTGGATCATGAGCCCAGCTTGGAAAACTGAGGAAGATAATAAGGCAAGAAATGATTCAACATCAGCCACTGATTTATGTCCGTATTGAACAACGTATTGGAAGGCCAAACCTCGGCGCCTTTGAAAAACGATCGAATTCATTGATGAACAAATGTCAAGGGGTGCCAAAGCCAGGCTTAGGGTATTGGATGCGATAAAGAAGGGATCGTCAATGACGTGCCAGCAGAGCACCGTGATTCCAGGCGATTCCTCTGGTGCGGACACGGCGGGACCCGTTTCCAGCAGCACAATCACCATTGGTGGCGAAGACTTTGCCGTGGATCCTCGGGGGGGCAGCTTGACATATAGCTTTACATTCTTCAATGGCAATGTGAATTATGGGCAAACCCCCTTTAACCTGTCGATTCAATATCAACAAAATGCTGCGGGATCCTATGTCGGAGCCTTTACAGACGAGGATAATCATCCCCACCCCTATGGCGTCAGTGCCTACCTGCCAACAGCACAACCCAAGGCCACGGAGGGTGCTGGCTCCCAATTGAGCGATGCCGGTGGCATCTGGGACCTCAACCTCCCCTATCTGTTCATCAGCACGAGCAAAGTATCCAAGTTTTACGGTAGTGATCAAATCGCCGCCACCCTGTCCCTTGGCGATACATCCTATCAAATCCTGTTAAAAATGCCCAGCACGTCTCAGGAGCAATACATCAATGACTACACAGCAGGCTTCATTGCTGCCGCACAAACCTCCGGACCTCTTTACAGCGTTGATGGGCGCCTATTGAACATTGGCAACAGCCAGCAACCCGACCAGATTCTCGTCCAGGACAAATTTGGCACTCACTTTCTCTTCGCCGCCGCCGTGCTATACGGGTACAAAGGCATCAACATTTATGATCCGACCTACAATAGTTCCAACAATGCCAATGCTGACCAGCTCCTGGTTTACAGAATCATCAATATCTTTTATGCCAATGGCCAAACTCTGAATTTCAGTTACACAGATTCAGCCTGGACGGGAATACAGCAACACACCCTGTCCATTACAGACACGATTGGCAACACCATCGCCGCCCTTGCCTGGAATGGCTGCACAGGCACCGTCAGCATCACCAACCAAGCGGACGAACTCGTTCCAACCCATCAGCTCACGCTGAGCCCTGGTGATTACAGACTCTGCTCTGTCAAAGACATCACAACAAATCGCGCTCTCAACTTTCAATATGTTGTTAATCAGAAAGTCCCTTACGGCTGGCAGAATCAAACCTCGCTTGCAAGCATCCAAAACGCCTACAGCGGCTATCAAACCGAGATAACCTACCAACAATTCAACTCCAACCATGCCTATGATGCAGGCTGCAACCAATTTTCTCTGGCGGAAATTGCCGTTTATACTGTTACCAACAAAGATAACACGGGGGGATTGATCAGCTGTGCTCAATACGACTTTGGCTTTTGCAGCGACGAATCAAATTTCGTCATGCCGCAAAAGTCTGGCAAAAAGACATATGCGTCAGGCCTCAATCATTGGCTAGATAATATATTTTATCAGAACAAGGATTCTAATGGCTGCTCGTCGTCCGATCGGATTGACGCCGTTGGCCTCGCCTATGCCACCACCATTACAACAACGTATCAAGATCCGCTACGGAATCGAATCCAAGGCAAGCAGTTTGACGCTCTTGGACGCGCAACGCAAGACAGCATTGCCAATCCCTTTGGCATGCTGACGATCACAAGCTACAGCTATCAAGCCACACCAACACAATTGCAGATTCTCTCGACATTTGACAATCTGCCCTATTCCTATGGCTCGCCAGTGACCACCATCAGCAGCGTCAATATTGCCACACTCAATGGCGTGTTGATTGGCGGAGATTCCGACGGCAACGCCGGTGCGATTCTGCTGGAGAAGTTACAACAATATACATATAGCGCAGCCGGCAATCCCACCTTGGAGATCTCCCCCTTGGGACAAATGACGGAATACACCTATCTTCCCGCTGAGCAGACACATCCAAGCAATGAGCGGTTGGTCACGAGCATCAAGACCCACAGCATTGGCAACAACGGCGCTTCCTTTGTGCTGGAGACGCAGACCTTCAAGTCATTCACCATCGCTCCCAATGATGGTGGCTTGTTTATGACGCAAGCCACACTGCCAACAAGCAATGTAGAAACGCACTTTGACGCAGACAGCAACGCAACATATCTGTATCGAACTGATACCATGGGAGGCTATATAGGCGGCTACAACTATTCTGATGGAATCAATGTTGGTCTTAATGGCATTCTTACGCTTCGCGGTCAGGAGGACAACACGGGTGCCTCTGACATCGCCACACTGCAAAATCAAACCACGGCAAACTTCACCACCCTGCCTGGACAGACCCAGCCGGTCTTGGAGATCAGCTCCTGCATCATGGGCACCACAAAAGCAGGTCAAACAACCAGCATGAACCGCGGTGGTTGCCTGATCCATTTCATGGGGTATCCTCTGCAGCAAACCAATGCCTTCGGCCAACAGAGCCTGCAGACTTACGACAACATCGGTCGCCTGATCAGCGTCACCACGCTGGCCGGGACAGAGTGGTCACAAACGACAAGCTATGCCTATGACATGCCAGAGGATCTGATCCTGATCAGTGGCGCACTTTACAGCCGTCGCCAAACCGATTCCTATGGCAACCTCCACCTGCAACTCTTTGATGCTCGCCAACGTCATATTGCCTCCTTCCAAACATTGACTGGCGATCAGCAGGTGCAAACCGCTGCCTATAACTATGACGATGCTAATAATTTAATCGCCGCCACGCAATATGGAAATAACTATATCAGGTCAACCAACTATTTCCATAGTCCAGGTACCCAACTCTTGGTTGCCAAAGTTCCTAATGACGGACTGGCTGAGGGGTGCATTTTTGATGCACTGAATGGCATCACGTTCCGATTCAAATATGCACCTGCCACCACGACCGACCCAACGACCATTGGTCAGATATATGGACCCGTCAACATGCGCCAGGTGGACAACTCCTCCCATCTATTGCTGGCTGATGGACAGATTGATGCGGATGCTGCCAATGCGGCGCTCAGTGGTTTTGATCTGGTCGCGATTCCCACGAACACACCTTTTGTTGCCCTCAACGAAAATCCCTGGCTCAACACGGGTCAAGCCGCCGAGCCTTTGGTTGCCCTCTACCAGGCCATGGCCCAATGTCCGCAGACCGATCCGCCAGCTGGCAGCACGTGCAATTGGCTGGAACTCAACACTTACGATTATGATGAATGGTACAGGCAGGTGTCCTGCACACGGTACACCTACGTCAACCACGGCGAAGGACTCACGTCAACCCCAAGCCTGGCCATAACGGTCAACAGCAGAAGCTTCCAAACAGCGGCGCGGTCCATCACCGTCACCTATCCCCAAGGTCAAGCAAAAACCTCCTCCTACAACTTGCTGAATGGCCTGCAAACAGCCACGCTCACTGTCGATGGCATCCGCACGAGTCTCGGAAGTTTCCAACACGATGGTCTGGGGCGCATCCTCACCTACAACGACAGCCTGAATAGCTCGCAAAGCACGGCGACATACACCACAACAGGCCTGCTGAATAGCCGCTCAGATGCCTATGGGAACACCACCACATACACTTATGATCCTGTGAGTTTCAAACTCATCCAGACCTCCATTGTCCCAGCGAATGATGGGGATTCTGTGGTGGTTACACGGCAGTACGACAATCACCTCAATCTAATCTGGGCACAAGATGGTCAGGGCAATACACAGCAGTGGTCGTTTGACCCGAGCGGACTGCTGGCAACGCGATCCATCCGCCTGGGCGCGGTGAATCCGACTTGCCCGCTGCAAACAAGTTTCAGCTACGACGCGTATGGCGACCTGGTTCACGTGGCGGATCCCTTCCTGCCCTATCCCGAACAGACAGTCGACGGTTGTTCGATGGTCCAATGCAACAGCAGCAGCCATGGTTTCAACATCTACAGGGATGACCGCGGTCGCATCAGTCAGCTCCTGGCGGGGTCGTTCCACGGCGTGAATCGCACGTTCAACTTCCATCCCGTCATCGGACTTCTCGTCAGCGACACCCTTGCCAATCTGCCGTCCAGCTTCGGCTGCGGAGATACGGGATCCCTGTCCTTGTGCACGCGCTATGCCTACGACAACAATCTACGAACAGTCAACAAATCCATTACCCGCTCTGACACCAACGGAGCCGACGCCACAGCCCAATTCAGCCAGTCCTATGACCCATCCAATCGTGTGGCAAGCCGCCAACGCCAAGATTTCCAAGGCAACCTGCTCAATGAATGTTTCAGTTATGATCTGCAGACGGGATATCTGAACGGCTATGCAAATAACGGCGGTTCAGCCGCCCCCTTCAGCGCCATGGCTGGTCTTGGTGCGATCGGCGGTGCCACGTACAGTCATGACAGGTACGGGAACCTGTTGGAGGCCAATCTCGAAGGTGTCGGAGGGACCTCAGCGAGCGCCCTGCTTCGCAATTACAGCTACACCCAAGCCGACGCTGATGGAACCAATTCCAACCCGTTTCGCCTGCTTGCTACGCAGGAGACGATCCTGCAAAACGGCAACTCCGTCAACCGCTCCGGCAGCTTTACCTATGACCAAGCCGGCAACGTTGTTGGGGATGGCAGCGGCAGAAGCTTCACATACGACGCCCACGGCCTGATTCACAGCATCCAGCGTGCCGACCAACAGACGGAAACGTTTGTTCGAGACGGGTTGGGACGCATCATTCAACGCAACGCCCCCTGGCTGGATGGAGCGGTCCATGAGCTCGGCACAGCTCGTTACCTGGAGAGCAGCCAGCTCTGGCAGGCACGCTTTTTTGCCGGCACGGCCTGCTGCGTGGGCACCCTCAACAACGCCACGCCAACCGCTGTCAACCCTGTCGTCGAGCAGCCGGCCTTCTGGACCGCCGAGGATCTCAGTCGTCAGGCGGTGAACACCCTGAGCTACGGCGGCAACGATGCAGGCTTTCTCCTGCTCAACGCCACCAGCCACCTGCCCTATGGCGTCGCCACGAATCTTCTGGATCCCGACAGCGGTTACCCGGAGGACATCAACAATCCCGGCGCCTATCCCGATTCGGTGCTGGGGACGGCGCAGGGAGCCGATGTTGGCACCGGCCTGTTGATTTTGGGAGACGTTCGCTGCTTCGATCCGGTGCTGGGTCGCTTCCTGCAATGGGATGGCCTCTCACCCTTCGGCAAGGGTGGTCTGAACGGCTATGCCTATGCCGGCAACGACCCGGTGAACTTCTGGGATCCCAGCGGGCACTACAGAAGCGCCAAGAGCAAACGGTACGGACCCAAGCCTCTGGAGGCCCATCACCACAGCGATGGCGGCTTCTGGGATGGCTTCCTCGCGGGATTTCGTCATGGCGTGAAGGCCTTCTACATGACGCCTTACAATTATGTGAAGAGCTTCTGTTTGGACCTGGCGCATCATCATTGGGTTGGTGCCTTGGAAATGGGCTTTGATGCCGCCGTGGAATCCACGATCCAGGTCGAAGCAGGTGTTCTCGGAACGATGGTGCTGCAGGAATTCGTCACCATGAGCCCCTCCAATATTTTTAGTGGCAAGAGCCCGGTGAAAGCGAGCCATTCAGGGCATCGCAGTGCTTACCAGTGGGGATATGGCCTTGGGAATGAAGCCGGTGGTGTGGCGGATGCGGTCGCGCTCGCCATTGTGACCTTTGTGATTGGCGTGGTGGCGGAGGGTGCCGCCAACCTGGTGGAGTCCGCCTCTGCGGACGCGGCCAGCACGGAGGCAGCCGCAGACGCGAATGTGAGCGGAGAGGCCAACACGATCAATCGCCTGCGGATCTCCGAGGCGACAAATGGCCATGACGATCAACTCAGCATCCGCACCCAGGATGGTGAAGGGGAGCACGGGGGCCAACCCAACGGCGAAGGTTCGGATGCGGAATCGTTGAGCCGGTCTCAGCGGGTCCTCAATGGACTGCGCAAGCTCCCCAACTTGGTCTTCCGCAAGGTGATCCTCCCCCATGATCCCGACGACCCCTTCCCCTGGGAGGACAACCTGACCAGCGGCCAACGCGCCAAGGCGTTCATCACCGTCACCAGTGAGGCGTTGAACGAGACACGCAAATTCGTCACCCATCTCGCCTCTTGGGGTGGCACGTCCCAACCCACAGGCGAGAGCAGCAGCGGCAGTGCGTCCTGGCGCAACAGCTCCACTCCCCCCGCAGACGATCAGGGGCTGGATCCCCAGCACCAACACACCGCCTCGGGACAAAATTCCACTCCCTGCCTGCCGCCGATCCCCCCGCCTCCCAACCTGCCGGGTCGCTGACTGCTCTGCCGTTGGCTGTCTGTGGCTTCGCTCGCCGCCTGGTCGGGGCTTGACCCGTCTTGTCTGTGATCCCGGCTCGGGTGATGGGGCCTGGCGCTGGTGCTGCTGCTGGATCCGTTCCCGCGGCAGATCTGGCACGACACCGCCACAAAGCCAACAGCCAGGGCTGAAAGAATCCAAGGGCCAAGGGCCAAGGGCCAGGGGCCAGGGGCCAGGGGCCAGGGGCCAGGGGCTCAAGAGCCAAGAAAGGAACCTGGGGGGAGGAGACAGCAGGGGTGAAAACCGACGTCGGCGACGATGTTGGCCGGGTGGTTGCTGTCCCGGCTGGCGGCGCGACAGGGCACCTCGAAAAATTCCGCCTCCTCCTCGCCTCCCGGAGTGAGCTCAGGGCTGATTCAAACTTGCCGTCCTACGCCCGGGTGTCCAGCAGCTCCGAGGGCCCGAGTCCAGCGTTCACAGGGATCTCAGCGTGGAACCTAAATCACAATCGTGGTCCGGCGTCTCCATCCGACTACTTTGAAGCAGC
>JBKDSV010000060.1:0-2203 GCA_046340795.1 Cyanobacteriota bacterium
CCTGCCGGGTGCTCAGTGGAAGGCAGAGCGCGTTCCCCAAGTACTCGCCCATCGTTGCGCCTATCTGAATGACCTCATTGGCACACCAACACTGACCACAGCCTAAGTATAATTACTCACTGCTAAGGTGACGTGCTCCCGGCGTTGGCAACGGGCGAGGAGCAGGAGTCAAGACTGCTGGCCCCTGACGATCTGGCAGCTTTGCTGGAGACGGGGGGCAGCCAGGTGCTCCTGCTGAGCGGCGATGGTGGGGCAGGCAAGACGAGCCTGGCGTTTGCAATCGCCCGCTGGTGGTTGGAGGGGAAGCCTGCCGGGGTGGTGCGATTGCCGGTGTTGATCGAAACCGGCCTTGCCCAGGCGGAGACGGTGGCCCATAAGGTCAGGAGCTGGCTGAGGGATCACCTGAGCGAGCCGCCTGAGGCGGAGCTGGTGGAGGCCCTGCTGCGCGAACGGCGGCTGGTGCCGATCCTGGATCATGTATCGGAACTCTCTCCAGCGGCCCGCCAGCGTCTGCTGGCGGGGTTGCCGCCAGGGTTGGTGGTGGCGACCAGTCGCAGCGAAGACGATGACTGGCCGGGCCGAGCTTTGAGCCACATCCGGCCACGACCGATCGCCTTGGATCGGTTGCAGACGTTTTTTGCGGAATACCTCAAGGCCGGCGGGCGGGGTGAGCTGCTGCGGGACGACGAGCTGGTGCCCGCCCAGAGCCAGCTGCGTCGCATCGTGGGCGACAAGCCGATCACAGCCCTGTTGGCCCAGATGTTCATCGACGATGTGATCGCCAATCGAGCCAAAGGGTTGCTGGCGGGGTCGGTGCCGCAACTGATGCTCAGCTACGTGCGGCGGCTCGACACGCCAGCCGATCCAGTCCAGCGGGAACGGGCGGGGCTGACGATCGATCGCGATCTGGTGCAGCGGGCGCTGAAGAGATTGGCTTTGGCCAGCCACCAACAGGAGGGGGTGGCTGGGGAGCCGGCCTATCAGCCGCGGGAGTTCAGCCGAGGCCTGGCCAAGACCACGCTGATGTTGGCCGAACCGCACGGGCTGGCGATGACGGCGTTGGGGGCGGAGGCGTTGCTCGCCTATCTCAGCGAGCTGCGGCTGCTCATCCACCCCGGCGAAGACACCAGCGAGCTGCGCTTTCCGCTCGATCCGTTGGCGGATTACCTGGCGGCGCTGGCGCGGTTGGAAGTATTGGAAAGCTTGGGCCGCAGCACCGGGCAAACGGTGGCTTGGGAGGGATTTCTGGTGGCGCTGGAGGGGCGTCAGGCCAAGGGGGAGGACTTGTCACGGGCGAGGGGCTTTTTTCTGGCCCTGCGCGATGCCGCTCTGGAGCGGGGCCGTGGCGTGCCGTTGACGGCGCCTGACCGGCTGGCGGAACTGGGAGGGTTGAATCCGGAGAAGGAAAGGGAGCGGTTGGCGGAGCAGCGGGCCCGCAAATGGATGTGGGAGCTGGTGGTGCCCCAGGCCAGCGAACGGCGCGATGCCATCAGCAAATTGGCGGCGATGGCGGCAGCAGCCGAGCCGGAGGATCGACGGGCGGCATCGGTGGTGGCCACCGATCGCCTCAGCCAGGTGCTTGCGAATGACGAGCTGCCCGGTGAAGAGCGCAAAGAGGCGGCGGTGGTGTTGGGCCTGATCGGCTCAGAGGCCGGGATAAGAGCGCTGGAGGGCTTGGCCCTGGACAGGAAGCAGCCGCCGGAGCTGCGCCGTGCCGCACTGGAGGCCCCGGGCTTGACGGCCAAGCGCCTGGGCATCGAGCAATCCCCACTGAGGGAACGGATCGAGGGCTTGCTGGAGGAGCAGCTCCGCGCCGATGCCCTGGATCTGCTGGTGGAGGGGGAGGAGGGCTGGGCGGAGCACGACAGGCGACTGCCGGTGTTGCAGGGAGCCTCCAGGGGATTGCAGCTGGCGGCGTCGGCGGATCTGCCCTTGTTGGGCAGCGGTCCCGGCCGAAGGGTGGCGATGCTCACCCTCACTGCCCTGAGGGAAGGGAAGGGCCTGCGGATTCGCACGGAGGTGGTGACTCCGCCGGTGTGGAAGTTACCGCTGCCGGAATGGCCAGGGCTGGAGCCGCAACAGCTGGAGCTGGTGGTGGTGCCTGGAGATGCCTGCGAGATCGGCTCGCCCGAGAAGGAGGATGGGCGGGATATCTACACCCAATTTCGGCAGAAATGCGAGGGGGTGAACGTGGAGGCCGAGC
>JBKDSV010000061.1:0-3423 GCA_046340795.1 Cyanobacteriota bacterium
ATTGCACATCTTGTTGAAATGCTATCGGCATGCCTCCAAGATGACACCTTCTAACATCCAGATACAGAAGACGGGGGCTGAGGCTGGGTCCTATGCCGAGATCTTTGCCCGCTTCTGATCTGGAGCGTTATGCCCACTTGAAAAGAGATTATCGAAACTAAGTTCACTGGTGGCCTTCCTATAGCTGCATGGCGTACAGACCAGTACAATCCTAGCAAAACTTGACAGATCAGAGTAAGCACGACTTCTCCTTGGCGGCCGCAGAATCAGATCCCAATGCCATTTCGCTTACAGACGCGCAAAGGGTCGCGATGGTTCCTCTGCGAGTGCTGCGCTGTCGGCCAAAGCTAGAGAATAAAACCCAGCTCCTTTCGATTCGATGGCCAGAGTCCAGCTCGCCGCAGATCTAGAACGCTACCCTCAGCAGAGTAAGCTTGAGGGCGCACAGAAAAGTTCAAGGATCAAATCCAACCACCCCTGCCTCCTCCTACCGTAAACAATCTCTCAGGAGACAAAGCATTGAAACCAAGCAAAACTGATCGTCCGGTTCGTGTCAAGATCTCCGGTTTGCAATTGTCGGAGCTGCAGGAGCATACCGGCGCCATGTGCGAAGCATTCGGCCTTGATCGCAAGATCGAGAGATACATAGGCACGCGGCCAATCACACTCTACCAATGGGATCTCGAATGCCTTTTTGCTGTTTTGGAAGAAGCATTAAAAGACGAGAAGCAATACTCAGATCACGGAGCTCCTGAGTACGTTGCTTTGAACGATCTTTATGCCAACTTAGAACAGCTTTACCAGCAAACCTACGAGCCCTAGTATGCAGTCCCACAAGTTCATGCGTCACCTTCGGCTTGGTCCGTGCCTCCAGATGCCCTACTCAGCAAGGGCTCCGGGCGAGACACCCATCAAAGGATCGACAGTGCATTTGCGGGACTGCACACTAGCATTCGCAAGAGAGAGCCTGCACCACCAGGCTATTGGGGTGTTTGGCCCGTGCCTGGATCCCACCCGGCCACCTGCAGGATAGGAAGAGAGATGGATCGTCCCCACGTTTAGAGGATGCTGAAACCACACCGTGCGTATCCGGCGCCACAAACACCCCGTCTGCAAATATTAAGAACAGTCACATTATCTTGACTGCTTCAAATAGCTGAGTATTATGCATTTTTATTGTCCATTCCGAACGGCCGAGGGTCCCGCCTCCTAAGCATGAGCTTGTAAGAATTTGGTTCACTTCTCCTTACATTGTCTTATTTCTTCACCACATCCACCTGAAAATCAAAAAGATGTCAGCCGTCCGTAGCTTCATCAATGTCTTTATTCTGGTCAGTCTGCCGTTTTTCACTGATGCCAGCTTTGCTCACAATTCTCATCATCACTCTAGCGCGCCTAGTGTTTTTAAGACGGCACCCACCGGCACGGGATTCAGTACGGCTGCTAGGAACCACATGTTCCTTACCAGTCCTTACGAAGGGTATGTTATTGCTGGCGCAAGCCTCACAACTCCGAGCACCCCGTGGGTTAATGGCCTAGATGTGATCGTCTCTGAGATCCCGTTTGTGGAAGGGCAAGTGTATTGGAATCCGGAATTTAAGACTTGGGTGGACAACGGGGTGCGCTATTTCACGGGCAATGGTGTTCCCAATCACCCAACTGGTGCATTTCCGATACCCCTAGACCAGCCAGCATATCCGTACTATGCGGCGATACCAGATCCTGATGGAAAATATCCAAATGCGGCCTATTTTCCGATAGAGCCATATGAACTTTACATGGCTGTTCCTGCAAATCCTGCTTATTCAGATACGCCTACAGCTTTTAGTGAGTTGACAATTGCTATATCCATCCAATCTGGGGCTACTTTCCATTCCAACATTGCGATAACGGGTGATCTACTATTCGTTGATCCGATTTCAGCCCTACCTTTGGATCAATGCTGGGGCCATCCTGCGTTCTTGCAATACCACTATCATGGATACTCCTGGAAGTGCTTTCCCAACCAGGGCAACGAAAATGAGCATTCCCCACTATTCGGATTTGCACTTGACGGCTTTGGCGTTTTCGGTCCACGAGGAGACGGTGGTGTGTTGATGACCAACGATCAACTCGACGTGTGTCATGGACACTTCGGGAAGATCGATTGGGACGGTACTCAAACTGACATGTATCACTATCATCTTAACGATCAATTTCCCTACGGGCCTGGGTGCTTCCGGGGTACACAAATAGGAATCTTTTCCAGTAATGGGGCACCTGTGCCTGCGCCAGCACCTCTCCTGGGCGCCATGGCCGCACTTCGCTGGAGCCGCCGCCTGAGGAAACGGTGTACTTCAGCTTGAATTTGTTGACGATAGAAACAATTCCAGAAGCTGGATCACCGTCTCAATTCTCTGACATCGGGGCCAGGCGCCTGCTGCCGCCATCATCGCAGAGACTGTCTCCGCTGGAAACCTATGCACCAGTTCGGGGAGGAAGCACTCCATCCCCAGGGTAGTGCCCCGCTTCTGGTTGCGTATCTGATCGTTGCTCAGCCGACCAATTTGCCAGGCCCCATTGAAAGCATTGTCTTCGGTTTGCGAATGCCTGTAGAGAGACGTGAGGTTTATTAGAGGCTTGCGCGCGAGTTTGTTGGCGCCGAGGTGGAATTCTATGAAGTGAAGCAGAGACCCAAGGCCAATGGCTTTTTTGTTGATAAGATACATTCATAGTTTCGCCTAACATCCAGATGCAGAAGGCGGGAGCAAAGGGTTGCTTCTCTGCCGAGATCAACGCCCGCTTCTGATCTGGAGCGTTAGGCGTCAGAAATCGAGATCGCCACACCACCCTCCCAGAGTGACATGAAAGCATACAAGTTCCGATCCGCAGCTCAACTTCCGTTTGCACTAGACATTATCTTCAACAGTCGACTCTATTGCGCAGACTGGAGAAACTTGAATGATCCGATGGAAGGTATGTTTGTCTATTCCTACAACTCGACCGCAGGCCTCGACGTTAAGGAACAAGTCGCCCGCATAATTGAAGAGAAGCAGGGCTTTAGGGTCTGCTCGCTCTCACGGACCTTCGACTCACATCTGCTGTGGGCTCACTACGCCTCCGGATTCGACGGGCTAGCGATTGAGGTTGAGTTGCCTGACGCATCACCGGTGATCAAAAAGGTTGAGTATGGTGGTGTATTCGCGCCGGTTTCCTTCGACAGTCCAATAGACCCTGGGAGGGTTGCTGAGCGAGTGTTGTCTTCCAAGTATCAGGAGTGGGCCTACGAACAAGAAGTTCGAGGGGAGCACGTCACTTTGGTGATAAGTATTAATGCTTAAGAGAATTTATCTATTGGTCAATGGGGAGTTCATCAGTGAGAATCAGAGCACGCTCTTTCCACGGCAACAGTATGACCCCTGACCAGCAAGAAGCCCTCAACGC
>JBKDSV010000062.1:0-16729 GCA_046340795.1 Cyanobacteriota bacterium
TGGTCAGTCCCTCGTTTTGACAGAGGGCAATGGCTTCAGCCTTTTGCTGAGGCGTGAATCGGCGGCGTTGACGAGTCATGGCGTCCATTATCGGTTGGGAAGGCGGCTTAGCGACCTGTCCACTGAACCGGGACAACCCCAGATTGGTGGCCTTGGGCAAGCCTGAAGTCCGCCTTTGCTCACGGCAATTTCACCTGTGCCGCAATGGATTTGAAGCAGCAACTTCAATCACAACGTAAGCACTTCGCTGTTTCCACCTGGGATTTACGTTCGCATCCACCGCAGGCATTGCGTAAGCGTTCTGACAGTGCCCCCGAGCTCCCTTGCAGCACAGGAGTTTTGCCGCTACGTAGTGTAATCGGCGTTGATGCGCACATATTGAGCGGAGAGATCACAGCCCCAGGCTCGCCCCTCCCCAGCGCCGGTGCCCACCACCAGCCGGATCAAGACAGTGTCATCGTCCAGATAGGCTGCGGTGGCCCGCTGCCCCATGTAGGAGGAAGCGGCCCGTCGATCAAACGCGAGGGGCTGACCCGCCGCCAGCAACTGGTGCTCTCCCAACCAAAGGGCCAGCGTGTTCGGATCAAAGGGCACGCCGGCTCGGCCAGCGGCCGCCACGATGCGGCCCCAGTTGGGGTCCCGGCCGTGGATGGCGCACTTGACCAGAGACGAAGCGCAGATGGTGCGGGCGATGGCCCGGGCGGCTGCTTCGTCAGAGGCCCCCTCCACCCGCGCCTCAATCAAACAGGTGGCTCCTTCGCCATCCCGGGCAATCGCCCGGGCCAGCTGTTGGGCCACAGCCGTCAGGCCGGCCTCGAGGGCGTCGAAGTGTTCGGGGGGCAGGGGCTCCCCGGCGGCAAAGGCCAAAAACGTGTCATTGGTGCTGGTGTCCCCATCCACGCTGATCGCGTTGAAAGACCGTTCCACCACCCGTCGCACCATCTGCCGCCAGACCGCAGCGGGTACCCCGACATCACAGCTCAGAAAGGCCAGCATTGTGGCCATGGCGGGATGGATCATCCCGGAGCCCTTGGCCATCCCACCGATCCGCACCAGCCGTCCATCCAGGCGAGCCTCCAGGGCGATCTCCTTCTCCACCAGATCGGTGGTGAGGATCGCCCGAGCGGCGGCGGCGCCGCCCTCCACGTGCAACGCCGCCACGAGCGGATCCAGACCCGCCAGCAGGATCTCCATCGGAATCGGCACCCCGATCACGCCGGTGGAGCAAAGCAACACGTCCTCCGCCGGCAACGCCAAGCGCTCCGCCAGGGCGGCCGTGGCTGTCAGGCTGTCCGCCAGTCCGCGACTCCCGGTGCAGGCATTGGCCTGGCCGGAATTGATCAACACGGCCCGGGCGCGGCCGCCGCTGGATCGCAGGCGCTCGGCGCAGAGATCCACGCAGGCGGCGCGCACCACCGTTGTCGTGAATGTGCCAGCGCACACAGCCTGCGGTGGCGCCAGCAGGAGGGCCAGATCGGGGCGGCCCGACGCCTTGAGGCCAGCGGTGATGCCCGCCGCCAGAAAACCGTTCGGCGCCGTGACGCCTCCAGGAACGGGAGACCAGGTGTGCGACACAGGGCGAAACCAACCTGATCCCATCCTCTCAGCGACCACTGCCGGACAGCCGGCTGCGACGGCCAAGGCAAGATGGATCCACGCGCCAGAGGGTTTCGCCGTATGGCCACGGCTTCGTCTCCGAACACCCGCTCGCGGCGCCAGCAGGACCGGCCTGCCGATGCCATGCCGCGCTGGGGCCGTTGGCTGCTGCTGGGGCTCTTTTTCGGCCTTGGCCACGGGCTCACGCAACGGCTCCTGGAGGTGCGCTGGGGGGAGGATTCCACCCGACCTCCGGCCTTTCGAGCCAAGGCCCCTGCCGATGGCCTCTCCCTGGAGGAGCTGCGGCGGCGCCACCCAGACCAGGCCAAACCGTTGACCGCCGATCTGGACTTGCTCGCGCGCCAGAAACGGGAGGCGCGGCAGAAGCAGGAGCTGGCCAAGCGGGAGGAGGCCGCGCGCCAGAAGGCCGCCCTCCAGGAAGAACACGACCGTGTGGACAGCGATCGGACACGTCTGGAGGAGTTCAACCGCACGCCCGAGCCAGCCACCTCCGAGGCCATCCAGCAAGACAATGGCTTGCCCTCCACCCCGCCCGCTCCCGAATTGCCCCCACCCGAGAGCCCTGAGCCCTCCGCCGCGGAGCCGCCACCGGCTCTCCCGTCCCAGACAGCGGCCCCCGCGACCCCAAGTCAACCCTGATCTGCCACAGTGCGCACACGGTGCAGGATCCGCTGATGAGCACGCCGCAATCCTTGCTTCAAGCGACGATCAATCGGCTTGGTGCCCGCCTGGGCAGCCAATTGGCGGACAGGGCCGCGGACTTTGCCCTCTTTGCTCAGGATGCGCCCCAGCGTCTCCAGCGGGAGTGGACCCTGTTCTGGGAGGAGGTGGAGCTGGAAGCCCGCCGCATTGATCATGGGCAGCCGGCTTCCGCGGCAGCTCGGCAAGAGGCGCGAGACGAGATATCCGACCCTCAGGAGCAGATTGACGCCCTGCGGGCCAAGGTGGCTGAGCTGGCCCGCAAGCTTGAGCGGCCCATCCGCGGGGGCGGCTCGGCGGGGTCGGTTTGATGGGAGCGTCCACGCTCGGGGCGAACGCTCAGCACCACTGGCGCACATGGACCCGACCCCTGCGAATTTGGTGGCTGGTTCTGCGGCTGCTGGCGACGCTCTGGTGGAACGGTCGCCGCTGGTCCTACCCGGGCGGGATGACCCCTGAGGGGCAAGCCAGACGGCAACGCCTTCTGGCCCGCTGGCTCACGGGAGAGTTCCTGGTGTTGGGTTCAGCCTTCATCAAGGTGGGACAGTTGCTCTCCGCCCGGCCGGATGTATTGCCTGCGGAAGTGGTGGAGGAGCTGGCCAGTCTGCAAGACCGCGTGCCTGCCTTTCCCTTTGCGGTGGTTGAATCCATCCTGGAGCAGGAGCTGGGCCAGCGCCGGCTGGAGATCATTGATCTGGAGGTGACGCCCCTCGGCTCCGCCAGCCTGGCCCAGGTGCACCGTGCCAGCCTGCGCAGTGGTCGCCAAGTGGTGTTCAAGGTGCAGCGCCCGGGCCTGGAGCAGCTGTTTCGGCTCGACCTGGAGGTGTTGCAGCAGGTGGCGGCGGCCGTGCAGCGCCACCCTCGCTGGGGTCAGGGACGTGACTGGATCGGGATCGCCAAGGAATGTCGGCGGGTGTTGTTGCGGGAGCTCGACTTTCGTTTGGAGGCCCAGCACGCGGCTCGCTTTCGCCAGCAATTCCTGGATGACCCTTCCATTCGCGTGCCGGCGGTGGTGTGGGAGCTGAGTTCCCGCCGGGTGCTCTGCCTGGACTTCGTGCCGGGGATCAAAATCACCGACCGACAGGCCCTGGTCAAGGCGGGCGTGGATCCCGCTGGCATTGCGGAGAAAGGAGCGGCCAGCTACCTCCAACAGCTGGTGCGTTTCGGCTTCGTCCATGCCGATCCCCACCCCGGCAACTTGGCTGTCGCCCCTGATGGAGCCCTGATCTACTACGACTTCGGCATGATGGGGCAGCTGTCCGAACGGCTGCGCAGTCGACTGGGGCGGATGGTGCAGGCCGCAGCCACCCGCGATGCTTCAGCCCTGGTGGAGCAGCTGCAGGAGGCGGGGGTCATTGCCACGGGCATTGATCCTGGACCGGTGCGCCGTCTGGTGCGGCTGATGCTCAACGAGGCCCTCACGCCACCCTTCAGCGGCAACATGATCGCAAAGCTTTCCGGCGACCTCTACGACCTGGTCTATGGCCAACCGTTCCGTCTGCCGGCGGAGCTGATCTTCGTCATGCGCGCCCTGTCCACGTTTGAGGGGGTGGGCCGCAGTCTCGATCCCGGCTTTAGCCTGATGGCCATCGCCCGTCCCTATCTCCTCCCGCTGATGACTAGCAGTGCCGGCCCAGGCGCCAACACCCTCCTCGACCAGTTCACGCGTCAAGCGGCCGATGTGGGTTCCCGTGCCCTGGGAATTCCGCGCCGGCTGGATGAAAGTCTCTCGCGCATCGAACAGGGCGATTTGCAGGTGCAGATCCGCGCCGGCGAAACCGACCGCCTTCTCCGGCGCTTGGCCCTGGCCCAGCAGAGCGCTGGTCAGTCGTTTCTGCTGGGGGGGCTGGCCGTGGCGGCCTCCCTGTTGGCGGCCAGCTCCCGGCCTGCCCTGACGGCCGTGCCCCTGCTGCTTGGCGTGCCCGTGGGCCTGGGTTGGTTGAAGGTGCAGGCCAAACTCAAGCGGGATGGCCGCCTCGACCAACTTCCCGGCCAGGCGCCGAGTCCTCCGGCCCCTGGTGGTGCCGCCGAGTCCTCCGGCTCCTAGTGTGCAGTCCCGCAAATGCGCTGTGGATCCTTTGCTGGGTGTCTCGCCCGGAGCCTTTGCTGAGGGGGACATCTGGACGCGCGGACCAAGCCGAAGATGACGCATGAACTTGTGGGACTGGACACCAGTGGTGCCTCGGCTGCAGACGGAAAGTCTTGACGCCCGGATCAGGGCCCGGCCGAACCCATCCCGCCAGATTTCCTGGCGTCATCCACCAGAACCCGCCGCAACCAGGAGACGACCAGCCGATCACTCCAACGCCCTTGCAGGGAGTCTCCCGGGGCGTGAAAGCCACAGTGACCGCCAGACGCGGTGATCACCACTTGCGGCCAGGGCCGCGCCTGAACGAGGGGGCCTCGGGCCAGACGCGCGGACACCTCCGCCTCCAACGCGAGGGCGGCCTCCACCGGCACCCAGGGGTCATCCTTGGCATGCAACAGCAGCAGCGGAGAGGGGCTCTCCCTGGGTCCCGGTTTCGCCTGGAGGATCTGGCGCAGCCGGGGCCCGGGACTGCAGGCCTCGTAATACGCGGCCACATCCGCAAATCCCCAGCGGGGGGCCGTGATCACGCGATCAAACTCCCGGATCGTCTTCGGCCTGCCTGCTCCGATCAGCCGCTGCCGCTCGCCTTTGGCTGGCGACAGGGGGTCGGCCAGGGTCTGCTTGATCAGCCGGCGCACCATCCAACGTTGGTAAAGGCCGTTGCGAGGACGCTCAAAGCGATCGGCGCAGCGCGCCAGATCGAGCGGACTGCTCACGCAAGCCAATGCGTCCAATAGCGGCGGCCGGATGGAAGCACTGTCCAGAACAGCATTGAGGAGCACAGTCCCCCCCAGGGAGATGCCGACGGCGGCCAGAGGAAGGATGCCCCCCTGCGGAGCCAATTCCGCCGCGAGCGGCCTGCAGGCCCGCAACACGGGAAGCAGATCGGCACTGCAACTGGCGGCATAGGTGCCACGGGCCAGGAGGCGGCCTGGCCCGGCCCCCCGCAGGTTGAGTCGCAGCACAGCGAAGCCCTGGGCGGAGAGGAGCCGTCCCAGGCGGCGCTGTCCCGCATCGTCACTTCCGCCCCCAAGCCCGTGGACCAGGATCACCAGGCCCAGGGCTGGCGCAGAGGAGGGTGCCTCCAATCTTGCGAACAGCCGGTCTCCATCAGGAAGAGCAAAATCCCTGGCTTGGCCTGTTTCCGGCAGAGCTTGGGCGGGCCGTAAGGAATCCCGCAGGGTCTGCAGGTCAGGCCCCAGCCAAGGAAAACGCGGTCGAAAGGGAGCCAGGTCCAAGCTTTCCAGGAGATCGCTCACGTTGTGGCCACCGCTTGCGTCAGCCTGTCAGGAGGGACAGGCTTTCAGACGAGAGCCTTCTCCTTGCCCACGCCCATCCCTCTCAGCTCTGCCAGGAGTCCATTGAGCACAGCTTTGGCATCGCCAAACACCATGGCGGTCTGGGGCAGCTCGAACAGGGCGTTGGCGATGCCCGCGTAGCCAGCGCCAAGGGAGCGTTTGACGACAAAGATCTGTCGGGCCTGGTCCACCTCCAGCACAGGCATGCCATAGAGCGGACTGGTGGGGTCATTCTTGGCCTTGGGGTTCACCACGTCGTTGGCTCCCAGGACAATGACCACATCTGTGCGGGGAAACTCCGGATTGATGACCTCCATCTCCAGCAACTGCTCGTAAGGCACATCTGCCTCCGCCAACAGCACATTCATGTGCCCGGGCATGCGACCCGCCACGGGGTGGATCGCGTAGCTGACCTCCACCCCGTGGGCTTCCAGAAGCTTGGACAACTCCCGAAGAGAATGCTGAGCCTGGGCGACGGCCAGGCCGTAGCCGGGGACGAACACCACGCGCTCGGCTTGCTCCAGGGCCATGGCGCACTCCTCGGGACTGCAACTGGTGATGCGCGTGTAGCCCGCTTCGCTTCCTCCGCCCCCCACGCTGCTGGTGGCGGCTCCCCCCAAGGCGCCGCCAAAGAGCACCGACAGCAAGGAGCGGTTCATGGCCGTGCACATGACCTGGGTCAAGATCAAGCCGGCGGCTCCGACCATGGCCCCCGCCACGATCAAGAGCTGACTGCCGACAACAAATCCAGCGGCGGCGGCGGCCACGCCGGAATAGGAGTTGAGCAGGGAAATCACCACCGGCATGTCGGCGCCGCCAATGGACAAGGTGACTCCAATGCCCAGAAGGCTTGCCGCCACCACTTCCACCCAGAGGGCGGGGCCATCCGGATGGCTGGCCAACACCACGGCCGCCCCAAGGCAGATCAGGGCCAGGGCGAGATTGACAACATGGCGCAGTGAGCTCTGCGTCCAAGCGGGAGTTTCCAGCCAGCCTTGAAGCTTGGCCATCGCCACGATCGAACCGCTGAAGGTGATGGCACCCACAAAGAGGGAGATGGCGATGGAGATCCGCTCCACCTGCCCGGCTCCCGCCCCCTGGAAGAGGGCCACACCGAGGGCCACCATCAGCGAGGCCAACCCGCCGCAGCCGTTAAACAACGCAACGGTTTCGGGCATGGCTGTCATCGGCACCTTCATCGCGGTGATCACCCCGGCCAGACCGCCCAGGGCCAGTCCGACAGCAATCCAAAGCCAGGTGGCTGGAGAGGGGTGGGATTGAACGAGGAGTCCCACCACAGCCAGGGCCATTGCCAAAGCAGCGAGGCCATTGGCGGCCCTGGCGGAGCGCACTTTCGAGAGTCCTTTGATTCCCAAAGAGAGAAGGAGAACGGCCACCAGGTCCATGACCTCGGGCAAATGGGCGAGGGTGAGATCCATCAGGAATTACCTTTGCGGCGAAACATGGCAAGCATGCGATCGGTCACGAGAAAGCCGCCGATCACATTGAACAGGGCGAAGCCGAGAGAAAGCGCTCCGATGATTTGCAGCGCTGTGTTGCCACCAGCCTGCTGAATCAGGGTGAGCGAAGCGAGCATCGTGATTCCGCTGATCGCATTGGCCCCGGACATCAGCGGCGTGTGCAGGGTCGGGGGCACTTTGCCAATCAATTCAAAGCCGAGCAGGCTGCCCAAAAGGAGCACCCAGAGCGATTGGGTCAGAGAGGTCATGAAGGGGATCCCGTGGCGACAAGAGGTGCTTCGGTCTTCACCACGTCATCGCGGCGACAGACTCCAGCGTGGGTCAGAAGGCAGGACTCCACGATGGGATCTTGGAGATCCAAGCGGAGTCCCTCGACCTCGTGGACGAGGTGTTCGATCAAAGCGGAGACATTGCGGGCATAGAGAGCACTGGCGTGATTGGGCACGGAACTGGGGAGGGCATCCGCTCCAATCAGACTCACCCCGGAACGGATCACCGTCTCTCCCGGCACGGTGCCCGCGCAATTGCCCCCCTGGGCAACAGCCAAATCCACCACCACGGAGCCGGGCCGCAGACGATCCAGCATCTCCTCGCTCAACAGCCTGGGGGCGCGACGTCCGGGGACCTGTGCTGTGCAGATCACCATGTCCGCCAGGGCTAGTTGCTCGGCGAGCTGTGCCCTTTGTGCCGTGAGAAAGGCCTCCGAAGCCTGGGTGGCGTAGCCGCCTTTCTCAGAGGGACGCTCCTGTTCGACGGGAGGTTCGAGGAAGCGGCCCCCAAGGGATTCCACCTGCTCTTTGGCGGCGGGACGCACATCCGACACATAGACCACAGCGCCCAGCCGCCGAGCCGTGGCCAGGGCCTGCAATCCGGCGACCCCCGCGCCAAGAATCAGGGCCCTGGCCGGCTGGATGGTGCCGGCGGCGGTCATCAACATCGGCACATAGCGATCCAGCGCGGCCGCCGCCAACAGCACGGCTTTGTAGCCGGCGATGTTGGCCTGCGATGACAGCACATCCATCGACTGGGCCCGGCTGATGCGCGGGAGCAGCTCCAGAGCGATGGCCGAGATCGCGCGGGCGTTGAGCAGGTTGGTCAGCTCCGTCGCGCCATGGGGGGCCAGCAAGCCCACAAGGAGCGCGCCGGCCCGCATGCGGGCGATCGCCTCTCGGGTCGGGGGCTGAACGCACAACACCCCATCCACCCCCTCCCAGTTGAGGCCATCCGGGGGAAGCACCGTGGCGCCGATGGCCTTGTAGAGGCCGTCTGGAAAGCCGGCGGCGTCGCCGGCGCCGGTCTCCACTTGGACGTCGATTCCTCTGCCTTGCAGGCGACGAATGGTTTCAGGAGTGACGGCAACCCGCTTCTCGCCAGGAGCGACCTCCCGAGGTATGAGCAATTTCATCCAGCGTGTTCAATCAGCCGATCATCAACTAATTAGATCTGGCTTGCGGGAGAAGGCAACACCCCGGATCGAATTGTCTGGAGTCCACCACGTTGAGCGGGGAAGTGGGAGAATTTATGAAGACTGGAGTTGTTCGCGTAAAGCATGGTTAGCTATGTAAAGTTGATCTGCTCTTTATCCGATGGCACTGTCCGCCCTTGACTGCCCCGATGGCTTTTGTCACAGCCACCATGGCGGACATCACGTGAATCGTGAACAGGTGGAGCAACAGCTCTCCAGCCATGGTGAATCGTGGTGCGAAAAAGTGGCTGAGCGTACTTATGAAATTGCTGTTGATAGTTTTTCTCAGATGGTTATGCCTACCCTTCATCAGCAAGGCTGGCAACGTCGACACCTAGAATGGGAATTCAAGCTCACTAATGAGCCAGCAGAGGTGGAACGGACTCTCGTCGATGGCACGATCAACGCCTTGGAGAGTTTTTTTCGTAGCCGTGAAGTCCAGCGTCTTTTTGTAGAAGAAGTTGTCCAGGGCACCTTTGCCGAGGCCAGTCAAAATCGTTTGCGGAGCGTAGCCATCCGCCATCTCATCGAAAAAGAAATTCTGGTCATGCTCACCGAGCAGAAAGAGGCGTTGCTGGATCGAATCGGTGAAGCCTTGCGGGACGAGGCCCAAGGGGACTTCGGTCGTGCGCGCGCCCAGGCCAGCGCTGGAATTCGGGAGGTGGAGGAGCTGCTGTTGAATCACGCTGAGGCCAACAGCTGAGGCGTGACGGTCAGAACCAGGGGTGGAAGGGAAGAGTCCTGACACCCCTGCCTCCCTGGTCCGTACCTGCCCGGGAACCTGGGCACGGGCAAAGGCCAGCCAGCACCAGCCAACAGTCGAGCTGAGCAAAAGCATCGCTGTGTCAAAAAACACCAAGAATCCATCGCCCGTCTGGCAAAATTCGAGCTAGCCGGACGCAGGAAATGGACGCCTCGGTGCATCGCAGGGTCACAGTCGCCGTTTGCTGGGCCCTGGCGAGACGGGCCGCCCTAGATGGCTTGGAGCGCTTTGAAGACAGCTACGCGCTCACCGAGGAGTTTCGCGAATGGTTGGTCACCCTGGAAACCCATCCTGAGTTGTTGAAGGAAAACGCTCTGATGGTGCCCATTCATCTCCGCTCCGAGCATCGGCCTGAGACCGACGGCCTGCTGGAACTCTAAAGCAATCCTTAAGTTTTGCCCCGCCCTTTGCCAGCTCTTCATGATTGGTCATCCTTCGGCAGGGGGCTTGCGCCGTCCCTAGGCTTACGCGTAGTCAATCCGTGTTAGTCCATGACATCGCCGGGAGGCCCTGGAGTCCATTCTCTGGAGGAAGGTGCCCATCATCCCCTTCAAAATGTTGTGATCATCGGCTCAGGCCCTGCGGGCTACACCGCAGCCATTTATGCCGCACGAGCCAATCTGTCACCGCTTCTGATCACTGGCTTTCAAAAAGGTGGCATTCCAGGCGGTCAATTAATGACCACCACCCATGTGGAAAATTACCCTGGCTTTCCCGACGGAATCCTCGGGCCCGAGCTGATGGATCGCTGCAAGGCACAGGCCCTGCGTTGGGGCACCCAGTTGCTGGAAGTCGATGCATTGAGCATTGAGCTGAAGCAACGCCCCTTCTCAATCGTTACCTCTGAAGCAGAGACAATCCGAACACAGGCTTTGATCCTGGCCACCGGTGCGAGCGCAAACCGCTTGCAGCTTCCCCGAGAAGAAGAGTTTTGGAGCCGAGGCATCAGTGCCTGCGCCATCTGTGACGGAGCTACACCCCAATTCCGCCAAGAACAGCTCGCCGTGGTTGGCGGTGGAGATTCCGCCTGCGAAGAAGCCGTCTATCTGACAAAATACGGTAGCCATGTGCATCTCATTGTCCGCAGTGACAAGTTGCGCGCAAGCGCAGCCATGGCTGATCGCGTACTGGCTAATGCAGCGATCACTGTGCACTGGAACACAGAGCTGGTGGACGTGCAGGGGAAGGATTGGTTGGAGGGATTGATCTTGCGGGATCGTGTGACAGATGCAGTCAGGCAACTTGCTGTGCGTGGACTTTTTTATGCCATCGGCCATACTCCGAACACCGATCTACTGCAGGGTCAACTGGATCTTGATCCGAAGGGTTACATCGTCACGCAACCCGGCAGGCCGGAAACTTCCCGCGAAGGGGTCTTTGCCGCCGGGGATGTGGCCGATGCGGAATGGCGTCAGGGAATCACAGCCGCAGGGAGTGGCTGTCAAGCTGCCCTGGCCGCCGAACGCTGGCTCAGCCACCATCAATTGGCGGTGACGGTGGCACGGGATTCCATCGATCCAGAACCGTCCGGCACGCCACAACGGACAGCGACAAGCGATGAAGGCAATTACCTGGCGGATGCCCGTTGGCAAAAGGGGTCCTACGCTTTGCGACGCTTATACCACGAAAGCACCAAACCCTTATTGGTGGTTTACACCTCTCCGACCTGCGGACCATGCCACGTGCTCAAACCCCAGCTGAAACGGATTCTCAATGAACTTGAGGGAGCCGCTCAGGGCGTAGAAATTGACATCGAGGCTGATCAAGATATTGCGGCTCAAGCGGGAATCACTGGCACACCGACGGTGCAGCTCTTCATGCGTAAAGAACTAAAGAATACTTGGCGCGGCGTAAAACAGAGAAGTGAATTTCGCCAGGCCATTGAGACTCTGCTGACTTGAGGCGACCCCTTGGTTCACCGCCGCCTCGGGCCTCCGGGGCGGTTGCCTGCCGGGCGTGGGTTGGCGGCACCGGCATTGCGTTCCCTATAGGTGATGCGACCGCGGGTGAGGTCGTAGGGGCTGATTTCCACCAGCACCTTGTCACCTGCTAGCAGTTTAATGCGAAACTTCGTCAGCTTTCCCGCAGCTCGGCACAAACACTGGTGGCCCGCAGGCTGTTCAAGGGTAACGAGGTAAAACCCATTTCCCTGCTCTTTTTCAATCACACCCGACGTTTCGATCATGCGGAAATGAAAACCTGATTTCGTACGCTGCCTATTCTAAAGCTCTGTGACCGCCTCCATCCCGTCCGCCCCTGAAGACCCTTCTGCTCCACAAACCCTACGGCGTGCTCAGTCAGTTCACCCCCGAGCCCAACTGCCGCTGGGGCACGCTCTCGGAACTCCTACCCATCCCTGGTGTGTACGCCACAGGCCGCCTGGACGCTGACAGCGAGGGGCTGCTGGTTCTCACCTCCCATGGCCCCCTGCAGGCACGGCTGAGTCAGCCCCGCTGGGCTCACTGGCGCACCTACCACGTGCAAGTGGAAGGGGAGGTCAAGGAGGCCCAGCTCGAGCAACTCCGGCAAGGCCTCCGCATCCAGCAGCGGCAAACCAGCGGGGCAAGAGTGGCTCGCCTGAGCGAGGTTCCCTGGAGCCCCAGGCTGCCACCGATCCGCACTCGTCTCTCTGTTCCCACAAGCTGGCTGGAGCTCAGCCTGCGGGAGGGACGCAACAGACAGGTGCGGCGCATGACGGCGGCTGTGGGCCTGCCCACCCTGCGCTTGATCCGTGTTGCCATTGAACTCCAGGACGGCGGCCCTCCCCTCAGCCTTGCGGGCCTGGCCCCGGGGGAGTGGCGACCTGTGGATGCCCGGGAGAACCGCCGCTTGGAGCAGCTTCTGCGTCAGCCCAGCACAGCCATCAATTGCCGGGCGGTCTGCAGCTGACCAAAGTAGAAGTTGGCCCTGGCCCGGCGCTCACCATCCTCAATCGCATCAAGGGCGTCGAAACCCAAGCTCTGCCAGAGCTCATGGCCACAAGCGCGGGTGACTTCCGTGCAGGCCTCCTGCTCCAGCACAGTCAGGCGGCGCTGCAGGTTTTTGATCTGAGCGATGGACACGGTCGGAGCGAGACGAAAGACGCAGCCTAGTACACACGAACCAGGGGACAAGGCATCAGAAGGGCAGCTTCTTCTTCGCATCCTTGTCCAAGTCGGCTTCCATGTCCTTGAGACGCTTGAGAATTGTCTGGTAATACTCCTGCAGATACTGCTCCAACGAGGTGGTTTCCGAGGCCTCCAAGCCAAAGGCTGCATAGCTCTGATCCATGGGAGCATCCAGAGGCTGCCCTCCCCCCGTCACCTGCTCAAAGGAAAGTCGTTCAGCCACATTGACGCTTGCATCAAAGAAACTGGCAACCGATCGCATCAGCCGCAAGAAAAAGGGAGGGACCCGGGCGATTCGTGCCTCTTTCCCGGCATATTTCTCACAGAGTTGCGTAATCTCACCTGTGGTCCACGCGTGGGGTCCAACCACCGGGAAAGCCTGGCGAACAGTCTGCTCCCTGGTCAGGGCGGCCACCGCAAATCGCGCCAAGTCCTGGGTATTCATATATGCAATTGGTGTTGGCACCCCGCTCACCCAAACGGTTTGACCCTCAAGAACTGGAATGGCAAACTGACTGATCAGCCCCTGCATGAACGCGGCACAGCGAAGAATCGTGTAGTCGAGGTTGGATGCCATCAACCACTCTTCAGAACGAGCTTTGATCTCCATCAAGGGCACGTCAGGATGTTGATCCGCATGCAGCAGGGAGAAAAAGACAACGCGCCGGCAGCCAGCGTTTTGGGCGGCGTGAAACAGGTTCTGTTGACCTGTCCAATCCACGGGGTAGCAGGAGCCTGGATCCGTGGCCCTGGCTGTGGCGGCGTCAATGACCGCCTCCTGGCCTTCCAGGGCGTAATCCAGGCTGTCAGGTTCGAGGAGATCTCCTCGGGTGAGCTCACAGCCCCACTCCTGCAGGAAGGCAGCCTTCCTCGGCGAGCGAACCATGCAACGCACGGTGTGGCCCTCCTGCAACGACCGTTTGGCGATCTGTCGCCCCAGCGTCCCTGTGCCACCCACCACCAGAACCCGCATGAACGCTCCTCCTCGGCGGGCTGAGCTTAGGCAGGCCCAGGGCGGCGACGTGCGCCGGCAGGGCAGGATCTCAATCCTTCAGCACCTTCAGCAACAGACTGCCTCCCAAAAGCCCAACAGGGATCAACACCCAAAACAGGGCTGCAGTGCCGAAGATCTCCGAGGCCATGGAGCGGACGGGGGAAAGACGCTCCCTATTTAACAGGTCCCTTCACCAGATCCGCAGCCAAGGCCAGAATCGTGGGCCACGGGGCGTCGCTCCGGAGCTGACCGGGCATCACCCCACTGGAAACCGCCAGAAATCCCTCCTGGCGAAGTCGAGCCACCACTGCTCTCAAGGGAGGTGGTGGCGATCCCAGCTGACGTGCCAACAGAGCATGGGGCCAGGAGCGCGCAGGCCAGCCCCTATCCCCCCGCAGACGCTCCAGGAGAGCTCCTCCCTCGCGGGAGAGGGTCATGGGCACCGCGGCCGCCTCGACAGCCATGGCCTCCAGGGTCGGCAAATGCTGCAAGGGACCCGTCCAGAGGGGTCCACTCACCGCCAGGGCTGACCGCCCCGCCGGGGAACAGGCACAGGCTCGCCAGCCCCTCAGGTTGAGCAGTGATTGCACCTGTTGATCACCACAGCCATGGCAGATGGCCAGCAAGCCAAGCGCCGCTTCCTCATCAGCGCGGGGATGGCGTCGCAAGCGCACAGCTGTTCGAAACGTGCGACCATCGCTGAAGGACACCACAGGTTCGAGCCCTCGCCCCTGGGACCATGCACAGCGAGCGAGCACGCCGATCTGCAATCGCAAGGCCTGCTCCCAACTGGCGGGGTGGGAGCGTCCGGAGGCCCCCAGGCGGCGCACCGCCGCCCGTCTGTCATGCCCTGTGGGACCTCTGCCATCCGTACTGGCAAGGTAGAGACATCCCTCAAGAGCCACGGCCTCCAGCGCCAGGGGGACAAGGGCATGGGGGGAACCGAACGCATCGAGATCCACCAGGTCAAAATGCTCGCCACGCAGAAGACAATCCGCCAGGAGCCGATGGGCGGTCTGCGTTGTCTGTCGCAACAGGCAGCGCTCTGCCAGCACGCCAAGGTTCGTGCGCAGCAAAGGGAGCCGATGTGGATCAGCGTCATTCGCCCAGAGACAGCGAACCTGGCCCTCCAGCCCGTAGCGCAGGCTGCGCAAACCGCAGCCTGCCATCAGATCCAACACCCGCGGTGGCCGTTGTCGGCGGATGGTGCGGACCAGAAGCACGCCCAGGTCGCGGGAGGGTCGAGCTCCAGGATTGAAAAAACCCTGGCCCACATGAAACGAGGCCGCGCCCTCGCTTCGAGGCTGGCTGGCCTGCTCCATCAACGATCGATCCGATGACAACAGACAACAGCGGGGAACATGCCGATTGGGGCGTGCATCGGGAATGGCACTGGCGCGGGCATCGTTGCCACTGGCGCCATCTGGGTGACGCGAAGCACCCGGCTCTGGTGCTGATCCATGGCTTCGCCACGGGCTCTGGACACTGGCGACGCAACGCCGCGGCCCTGGCTGCCGCCGGCTGGAGCGTCTACGGACTGGACCTGCTGGGGTTTGGCTCGTCCAGCCAACCATCCCTCCGATTCGACAATCGTCTCTGGTCGCGGCAGCTGCACGGTTTTTTGCAAGAGGTGGTTCAGGAACCGGCCGTGTTGGTGGGTCACTCCCTGGGAGGGCTGGTCGCCCTGAGCTGCAGTGTATTTTTCCCCCGGTCCGTGTTGGCGCTGATCGCCGCGCCGCTGCCCGATCCAACCCTGCTGACGGTCTCTGCGGGGGGGCTGGCGCTGGCTCGATCTCGACGGCCTCCTTGGCGACGCAGGTTGAAGCGATGGTTGGTGGTGGTGCTTTGCCGGCTTCTGCCGTTGGAGGTGTTTGTGCCGCTCCTCGCCCGTTCACCGCTGTTGAATCTCGCCATTCAGACGGCCTACAGAACTCCGGTCATCGGAGATGCGGAGCTGCATCGGCTCATCGCCCGCCCGGCGCGGCAAGCAGGCGCTGTGCGGGCGCTGCGGGCGATGAGCATGGCCATGGCCTTGAGACCTCTGCGAGCAACAGCGCCAAGCCTGCTCCGACGCCTGCGTCATCCGATGCTCGTGATCTGGGGGGAAAAGGACGCCCTGGTCCCCCTGGAGGTGGCTTGGCAGTGCCAGCGCTTCCAGGGGGAGTTGGCCATCTCGGTGATTCCAGGGGCAGGGCACTGCCCCCATGATGAGAAAGCCGCCCTGTTCAACGAGGTGCTGGTCAGCTGGCTGGGCCAGCTTTCCATCCCGCCCACCCCTTCGCACGGCGGTGGCCAGGGGCCGCGCGAACGCGTACCGTGAAAGGGTGCTTGGCTCCCGGACAACAGATGAAGCACACCCTATCGGTGCTGGTCGAAGATGAATCAGGCGCTCTCAGCCGGATTGCGGGGCTCTTTGCCCGTCGAGGTTTCAACATTGAAAGCTTGGCGGTTGGACCTGCGGAACAACGGGGCATGTCCAGGCTCACCATGGTGGTGGAGGGAGACGATCAAACCCTCCAACAGATGAGCAAGCAACTTAACAAGCTGGTCAATGTTCTTGGCGTCATCGATCTCAGTACCATTCCCGCCGTTGAGAGAGAGTTGATGCTGCTGAAAGTGGCCTCAACAGAAGAAAATAGGGCCGCGATCATTGATTTGGTGCAGGTGTTCCGAGCCAAGGTGGTAGATGTTGCTGACGAGGCCATGACCCTTGAAGTCGTCGGAGACCCCGGAAAGCTTGTGGCACTGGAACGGCTGTTGACCCATTACGGCATTCTGGAAATTGCCCGCACCGGCAAGGTGGCGCTTGAACGTGCGTCTGGTGTTAATACTGAATTGCTGAAAGCAACCCGCTCAGAAAATCGCGTGCCAGCCTGAGGGATTGTAAGCGTTCCGGGGACGGATATAGCGTCTGACCGGCATGGGGACGCTACCGGCAGTGCCCATACGACCTCTGGCCGTCCGAAGTCGTCCAATCCAAGCCTCCAGAACTCTTTCTTGATCTTGATTAGGCAGCAAGCTCCGCCAATCCCAAACCGAGCCACTCGGGCAGGAACAGAAGGCAAGCCCAGCCTTAACTTGGAGTTGCTCCAGAGCACCAGCGGAGCTTTCTGAGGGCACCTCGAAAAATTTCGCCTCCTCCTCGCCTCCCGGAGTGAAATCCCTTGCTGTCACTGACCTCGCTCGCGCTGGCCAGTCGCGGCAGGCCACAAGTGA
>JBKDSV010000063.1:0-45349 GCA_046340795.1 Cyanobacteriota bacterium
GTCCCAGTCAGGGCGACGGGCACGGGTGGGCCCAGCCGGTTGGGGTGGTTTGAAGCCAGGCCGGCGCGGGGGAGAGGGCGGGGTGGCCGTAGGCGTCGCCACATCCTGTTCTCCCCCAGCCGTGGTGGTGTCCCCAGGCCGCTCCGGTCGCGTGGGAGGCGCGGCTGTCGGGCGTCCCCTTGGCTTCTGTCGCTGCATCAGCTCCCCTGGCGCCAGGGGCTTGGCTGGAGATGGTGGCAACGGTGGAGCTGCAGCGGGAGGCGCTGGCGGTGTCGCGGTCGGCGGTGCAGGCCGGCTGCCCTGGGGGGGGGCGTTCAGCGGCGCTTGCCGACTCGGAGCGCTCGGCTTGGGACCCGCCGCTGGACGGACGACAGGCGGACCGTTGACCGCTCGGGACACCGGCGGCATTGCGCGGGGGGAGGGGGAAACGATGGCGGGGGGCCGTGGCGCCGCGGGCTCAGGTGGGGCGGGGCGCACTGGACGAGGCGGCGCAGGGGGGGCTGCCGTCTCGCCCCGGGAGGGCGGGGGCGCCGCCGCGGGCTGGGCCATGCGCGCCACGGGGGGAACGACGGGGCGACTGGGGCCCGGGGCAGGCGGCCGCGGCGCGGCGGGGGGCCTGGCTTCGCCTGCCGGAGCCGGAGCCGAAGATGGCCCTGGCCCTGGCCCTGGCCCTGGCGCCGGCGGGCGGCTGGCCGCAGGGGGAGCGGCTGGCGGAGTGGGCGCTTTGTTGACGGAAAGAATGGTCTTGGCCGGTGGAGTCACGGGAGAATTGGTGGCCGCCGCGCCGCCCCCTCGGATCAGGGCACGAATGCGAGCGGCCTCCTCATCACTGATGGAGCTGCTGTGGCTGCGCGCGGCGATCGCGAGCTTCTCGGCGGCGTCAAGCACGTCCTTGTTGTCCAGGCCCAGGTCCCGAGACAACTCATAAATTCTCACTTTGCCGCTGCTGGTCATTCAGGTCTCCGATCGGGCGGGGGCAACGGATGCCACCGGGCCGCAGCCAGGCTGGGGCCATTGGTCATCTTGCCTCAGTGGGTGCCCGCTGGGAAGGCGCCGCTCCAAGGCATGGAACATTGTGTCCTCCACGGCGCAACGCAGGCTGCGCTGCAGCCGACGGCGTCGCCGGGCCTCGTTGAGACAGTCGGGGTCCGGACAGAGGTAGGCCGAGCGCCCCATTCCCTCGTCAAGGGCCAGGCCCCCACCAGCCAGCCGCACCAGCCGCCAGAGATCGGTGCGGTCTTTGAGTTGGCGGCAGGCCACGCAGCGGCGCAGCACAGGTCGTCCCCCGGCGGGCATCAGGCCTCTCCGGTCGATGGCGGCTCGTCGTGGAGACCGGGGGCGGCAGCCTCTGCGTCTGCCCCGTCAGACTCCGGAGCCGCGCCTGGAGCCTCGTCCTCCCCATCCTCGGGCAGGGGATACAACTCCCGCAGCCTGGCATCTTCCTCCGCCCGGGCGGCCTGCTCCGCCGCCAGACGGGCCTCGGCCTCGGCTTGCTGGGCCTCCTCCCGTTGGCGCTGAGCGATCTGCACGGCCACGATCTCGTCTTCTTTGCCCTGGTCGTACTCGTGAGAGTTTTTGATGTCGATCTTCCAACCGGTCAGGCGCGCCGCCAGGCGCACGTTCTGTCCCTCCCTGCCAATGGCCAGGCTGAGTTGATCTGGGGGAACCAACACATGGGCGTGGTGGCCCTCGCTGTCCACCAGACGCACCATCTCCACCCGTGCCGGGCTCAAGGAGTTGGCAATGTATTGGCCAGGATCCGATGACCAGCGGATCACATCAATCTTCTCGCCACGCAGTTCATTGACCACCTGCTGAATCCGGGAGCCTCGAGCGCCGATGCAGGCACCAACCGGGTCCACCTCTCGCTCCACACTGTCGACGGCCACCTTGGTGCGCGGACCTACGGATCGACTCGGTGGATTGGCCTCCCGCGCCACGGCCACGATGCGCACGGAGCCTTCTTGGATCTCCGGCACCTCATTTTCAAAGAGATACACCACCAAACCCGCGTTGGCGCGGCTGACGAACAGCGGGGGCCCCCGCCTTGGGATGTCGCTGACTTCCTGGAGAAACACCTTGAAGGTGGCATTGGCTCGATAGTTGTCGTTGGGCAGCTGATCGCGACGCGGCAGCTCCGCCTCTACTTCCGGTCGCCCGAGGCCGCTGCTCACAGCCATGATCACGCTCTGCCGTTCAAAGCGAATCACCCGGGCCGTCAACACCGGATCCTCGAGGTCGGCAAACTCCTCTTGGATCATGCGCCGCTGCTGATCACGCAGCTTCTGGGCCAACACCTGCTTGGTGGTGGCGGCAGCCATGCGACCAAAATCTTCTTTTTCCGGAGTGACATCAAGCACCACGGTGTCACCAATCTGAGCGTCTTCAGCGACTTGCAAGACCTCCTCAATCGCAATTTGATGATCTTCGCTTTCGACCTCTTCAACAATGATTTTGCTCGCCAGTACGCGATAGCCCTCCTCCTCCAGGTCGAGAGCGACATCGAAGTTAGAGAAGTAATCCTCGTCAAATGGATCGTTGCTGATGCCGAGATAAAGGGTGCGTCGATAGCGTTCGTAGCCTTTCAGCAGGGCTTCGCGCAGGGCGGATTCAACCACTTGCGGGGGCAGTTTCTTCTCCTCGCTGATGTCTTCAATCAGCGCGTTTAGGCCGGGAAGCAGGACAAGGGCCATGGCATGGATGGGAAAGGGTGAAACAAAGCGGGGATGGCCGGATCAGGGATCCTGGCTGTGGGTCAGGCGCACCTCCAGCACCGCGCCCCAGGGAAGTCGCACGGTGCGACCGCGAACGTTGATCGTGAGGCTGTCCTCGGAACGACCGAGCAGCAGGCCGGTTCTGCTCGCGGGGCTCCCTCCGTCGGGGCGGAGCCTCACCTCCACGGGGAAGCCGCGGAAGCTGGTGAAGTCACGGTCGGTCTCCAGAACATCCCCCAGCCCCGGGCTGCTCACCTCCAGCACGTAGGCCGAATCGATCAGCCCGGCCTCCTCCAGGGCTTCCCCGAGAGGCCCGCTGAGGGCCGCGCAGGCCTCCAGGGTGACATCCCCCCCGTCGCTGCGCTCCACCACCACCTGCACCGTCTGCGGGATGTGGTGGGTCAACAGCTGCACCTGCCTCACGGTCAGCCCAGCGGGCTCCGCCACCCTGCGGGCCAGGTCGGTGAGGGGTGGGATCAGGGGATGGGACAAGGGCGCCTCGGCGATGGGGTGGTCGCCGGGACGCAGTGGTGAAACTGCCCTTGTCTCGGCTCGCGCCCGGGAAGCGGGTCCAGGGGCGGGCCATGGCCACGCTGGACGAGACATCCCGGGCGGGAGGCTCACAGGAGCGCCCGTGACCAAGGGGAAGGCCCGGCGGGCCCGACGCCCAGATTACGGGATCGTCTCCTGCCCCTCGGCGCTGGACGGCATGGCGGAAAAATCGAAGCTGGGGGCCTCCGCGTAGTAATCGCTGCCGCTCACCTCACCGCGCATGCTGAGGTCTTGGTTAATGCACTGGGCGCATTGCTCCGGCGTGCGCAGGTATTGACAAACGCGGGCCCAGAGCTTGGCGCGCGTGCCGGGGGCACCCTGGCTGAAATGCACCAGATCCCCTCCCCCGGCCAGGCCCTGAATCTCGACCGAGCAAAGGTTGCAGCGCCGCCGCGTGCCGGGAGGGATCGAAGACATGAGCCGGGAATCGCTCGCAGAAACTTAAGGTGAGTTGAGGCTGGCACAAGCCGAGCGCGTCGGATTTGATGAACATCCTTCAACTCAGCGACCCGCACCTCCTGGCCAACCCCGCCGTCAGGATCGCCGGCCGTCACCCCTCCCTGGCCTTGGCGGAGGGGCTGCGGCGAGCGCTCAGCCAGCTGGAGGCGGAGGGGGTCAGCGTGGATCGCCTGCTGCTCAGCGGCGATCTCTGCGATGACGAGAGCTGGGGGGGCTACGTGGCCCTGCGCAAGGCGCTGGCTCCCTGGTCGGGTCCCCTGGACCTTCTGGCCGGCAACCACGACCATCCGACCCTGCTGCGGGCGGGGTTGGGCCGCCGGGCCCGGGTCGCCCCGGCGGCGGTGGTTCTCGGCCCCTGGGTTCTGCTCCTGCTCCACAGCCACCGACCGGGCGGCCCGGACGGCTGGCTGGGCCCCCACCAGCTCCACTGGTTGGCGGAGCAGCTCCAGGCCGCCGCTCCAGACCCGGTGCTGCTGGCGCTGCACCATCCCCCCCTGCCGATCGGTGATCCCGGCTTCGATCGGATGGGCCTCCAGGACGGCCCGGCGCTTCTCCAGCTTTTGGACCGCTTCTCGCACGTGAAGGCCCTGGTCTTTGGCCATGTGCATCAGCACTGGCAGGGTGTCTTGCCAGGTCGCCCGCGGGTGCCGTTGCTGGCCTGCCCCTCCACCTTGCGGGCCTTCGGCCCGACCCAGCCCTGTCCCCTGGGACGGCCGCACTGGCCCGGTGGCCGGTTGCTGCAGTTGGGCGCGGATGGGGAAATCCGGCAGCGGCTGTTGCGCTGGCCCCCGTCAGAATCCAACTAGCTTCGGGGGAACGCGACTGGAGGCCTTCCACCCCTGAAACGCCTTGTCCACCGGCTGGCTTCCCTGCTGCTCGCCCTGTTTCTGGCGCCGATCCTCTGGTTGCAACCCGGGCGCGCCATGGCCGCCACGGCGCCCGGCCCCCTCCCCCCCGCCGTTGATTCCAGTGCTCTGGCGCCCTCCGGCATGGCCCGTCCCCCCGTGCCAGAGGGTGGCGGCCGGGCTGCCCTGGACGCCACGGCGGCCCATCCCCGCAGTTTCGTCGCCGAGGCCGTGCGCCGTGCCGGACCAGCGGTGGTAAGGATTGACACCGAGCGCAATGTGGCCCGTCAGGCCTTTGACCCGGCCCTGCTCGATCCGCTGCTGCGGGATCTCTTCGGCGATCCCTCCGGCAGCATGCGGGAGCGGGGCCAGGGCTCTGGCGTGGTGATCGACGCCGCCAAGGGGCTGGTGCTCACCAACGCCCATGTGGTGGATGCCGTCGACTCCGTGGAGGTGACCCTGGCGGATGGCCGCCAGCTGGATGGGAGCGTGGTGGGCAGCGATCGCGTCACCGACCTGGCTCTGGTGCGGATCCCTGGCAAAGGCGAGCTCAGCGCGGCCCGACTGGGGGATTCGGAGGCCCTGGACGTGGGCGACTGGGCCATCGCCCTTGGCAGTCCCTACGGACTGGAGCGCACCGTGACCCTGGGCATCGTCAGCAGCCTCCACCGCGACATCAACAGCCTGGGCTTCGCCGACAAACGGCTCGACCTGATTCAGACCGATGCCGCCATCAATCCCGGCAATTCCGGCGGTCCCCTGATCAATGCCAACGGGGAGGTGATCGGCATCAACACCTTGGTCCGCTCCGGTCCGGGCGCGGGCCTGGGTTTCGCCATCCCGATCAACCTGGCCCGGCGGGTGGCCGAGCAGCTCGCCACGGGGGGCACCGTGGTGCATCCCTACTTGGGCCTCCAGCTTGTGCCCCTCACCGCCAGGGTCGCCCGCGACAACAACCGCGACCCGGATGCTCTGGTGAAGCTTCCGGAGCGGGATGGGGCCCTGGTGCAGAAGGTCCTTCCCGAGAGTCCGGCGGAGCAGGCCGGGCTCAAGCGAGGGGATCTGGTGGTGGACATCGCCGGCCAACCTGTGCGCACCCCCTCCGCCCTGCTGCAGGAGGTGGAGAAGGCCCAGGTGGGACAACCCCTCCCCTTGACAGTGGTGCGCGCCCAGCGGGAGCTGCGGTTGTCCATCAAGCCCGCGGCGCTGCCGGCGCCAACGGGCTGACACGGGCGGTTTGCTACGTTCGCGCCGCCCTCTTCCTTACCGCCCCCTGCCATGACGGATCTGCAGACCCAGATGAAGCAGGCCGTGGCCACCGCCGCCGTCACCCAGATCCAAGACGGCATGGTGTTGGGTCTGGGGTCGGGCTCCACCGCGGCCTTGATGATCCAGGAGCTGGGGGCGAAATTGCGGCGCGGTGAACTCAAGGACATCGTCGCTGTCACCACCTCCTTTCAGGGGGAGGTGCTGGCGGCTGAGTTGGGCATCCCCTTGCAGAGCCTGAATGCCGTGAATCGCATCGATCTGGCCATCGATGGCGCCGATGAGGTGGATCCAGCGCTGCAGCTGATCAAAGGCGGTGGCGCCTGCCACGTGCAGGAGAAACTCGTGGCCTGCCGCGCCGATCGCTTTGTGGTCGTTGTGGATGGCAGCAAACTCGTTGACAGGCTCAATCTGGGCTTTCTGCTACCGGTGGAGGTCCTGCCTGGCGCCTGGCGGCAGGTGAAGGGCCAGCTGGCAGAGATGGGGGGAGAGGCCCAGTTGCGCATGGCGGTGCGCAAAGCCGGCCCTGTGGTGACCGATCAAGGGAATCTGGTGTTGGACGTGGCGTTCGCCGGCGGCATCAGCGATCCGCAACACCTGGAACAGGCCATCAACAACCTTCCCGGCGTGTTGGAAAACGGCCTGTTTGTCAATCTCACCGATCAAGTGCTTGTTGGAGAGATTGAGGCGGGCCTGGTCTCCGTCAGGGAGCTGACGCCGGGCTGACCCCCCGGGCTCCCAGCGCCTCCTCCCCACCACCGCAGGCCAGCCGCCGCCGCACAGATTCGGCATGGCTGTGCAACCCCTCGCTGCGGGCCAGCTCCATCACCGCCTCGCCGGTGGCCTCCAGAGCCTCGCGGTTGAAGCGGATCAGGCTGGTGTGCCGCAGGAAGGTTTCCACGCTCAGGGCGCCCGCGAAGCGAGCCGTGCCGCCCGTGGGCAGGGTGTGATTGGGGCCCGCCAGGTAGTCGCCCACCGCCTCCGGGCTGAAGGGGCCCAGGAAGATCGCTCCGGCGTGGCGGATCCGCTCGGCGAGGGGCTCCGGCTCCTCAACCAGCAGTTCAAGGTGCTCCGGGGCGAAGCCGTCGCTCAGGCGCGCCGCCTCGCCCAGATCCCGACACACCACGATCAGGCCCCAGTCGGAGAGGGACTGGCGCACGATCGGCGCCCTGGGGTGGTCGACCAGTTGATCGGCAACGGCCCGGGGCACCGCCGCCGCCAGCGCTTCGCTGGTGGTGAGCAGAATCGCCGCCGCCAGAGGGTCATGCTCCGCTTGAGCCATCAGATCAGCTGCCACCTGCTCAGCTCGGGCGGTGTGATCGGCGATCACAAGCACCTCGCTGGGACCGGCCAGGGAATCGATTCCCACCCGCCCATAAACCGCTTTCTTCGCCAGGGTGACCCAGAGGTTGCCCGGTCCGCTGATCACATCGACCCGCGGAATTGTTTCGGTGCCCCAGGCCAAAGCGGCGATTGCCTGGGCTCCACCCACCCGATAGACCTCGCGGGCCCCCGCCAGGTGGGCTGCGGCAAGCACCGTTGCGTTCGGTTCCCCATCCCGTCCGGGGGGAGTGACGATGACGATGCGCTCCACACCGGCCACCTGGGCGGGGATGGCGTTCATCAGCACGGTGCTCGGATAGGCGGCGCGCCCGCCGGGCACGTAGAGGCCTGCCCGCTCCACCGGCCGCCAGCGCCGGCCCAGCGCTTCGCCATGGGGCCCTCGCAGGCTCAGATCGGCGGGCCGCTGTGCTTCATGGAAGCGCAGGATGCGCGCGTGGGCCAGCTCCAGGGCATGGCGCAGGGGCGAGGGCAGCTCTTCCCAGGCCTGCTGCAGCCGCGCTTCAGGAATCCGCAGGGGATCGGGACGAACGCCGTCGAAGGCTTCGCTGAGGCTGAGAAGGGCGGCGTCCCCCTCCAGGCGCACCCGCTCCAGCAGCTGGGCCACCTTCGCCTCTTCTTGACGGAGTTGATTGCCTTCGGTGCGGCGTGCGATCTGCTCCAAGCGCACTGCGGCCGTGTCAACGTCCCGCAGGCAGGGGAGGAGGGGCGTCTCCGAGGGGACCTGGGGAGCGGGATGGGAGGCGACCACAGGCAATGCGCACGCTGTGGGCAGGCTAAGGCGTGTCCCTGGCGGTGGGAGCGCAGGGGGGAAGCCCTGGGGGTAAGATGGTTGATTGTTCGAATGCTGCCGGTTTCCAGTGGCCAATAACAGATCAGCCAAGAAGCGCATTGAGATTGCCGAGCGCAACCGCCTGCGCAACCGCAGCTACAAATCTGCCTTGCGCACCTTGATGAAGCGCTGCCTCACGGCCTGCAGCGGTTACGACGGGGGGGGCGAGGCAGAGGCCTCTCGCGAGGCCATTGAAAAGAGCCTCAACGCGGCCTTCAGCAAAATCGACAAGGCGGTGAAGGTGGGTGTGCTGCACAAAAATGGTGGTGCCCACAAAAAATCTCGCCTGAGTGCGGCGGTCAAAAAAGCCCTGGAGCCGGCCCCTGTCACCGCCGCCAACCCCTGAGGGCCTCGCCGCTCCCTTGTCCGTCCCCCTCGCCTCCCCCGCCTCAACGACCATGTTGGTCGACAGCCATTGTCATCTTGTCTTCCGGCAATTTGACGACGATCTCACCGAGGTGGTGGCGCGCTGGCGCGAAGCCGGGGTCTGCGCCTTGGTCCATGCCTGTGTGGAGCCGTCGGAGATTCCGGCCATGCGCGCGTTGGCCGACCGTGTTCCGGAACTGCGCTATGCCGTGGGGGTCCATCCCCTGGATGGGCACAGGTGGGAGCCGAGCACAGTGGCTCTGCTGCGGGAGGCCGCCATCGCGGACCAACGGGTGGTGGCTGTAGGGGAACTGGGTCTGGATCTCTATCGCCAGCACAACTTGGACGAGCAACTGGCGGTGTTGGAGCCCCAGCTTGACCTGGCCTGCGAGCTGGGATTGCCTGTCATCGTCCATTGCCGTGATGCGGCCGCGCCGATGTTGGAGCTCTTCCGGCACCGCCATGATCAGGGGCTCTGCCCGCCCGGGGTGATGCACTGCTGGGGGGGCACGCCCGAGGAGATGGAGGCTTTTCTCGAGCTTGGGTTTCACATCAGCTTCAGCGGCACAGTCACCTTCGCCAAGGCGGAGAGCATCCAGGCCTGTGCACGCCAGGTGCCCGCCGATCGCTACCTGGTCGAGACCGATTGCCCCTTCCTCTCGCCGGCGCCCCGCAGGGGAAAGCGCAACGAGCCCGCCAATGTGGCTGTTGTGGCGGCCAAGCTGGCCGAGCTGCGCAGGGAGCCACTGGAGCAGGTGGCCCGCACCAGCACACGCAATGCTTCAAAACTGTTTCATTTGCCCCTTGACACTGTATGATAGCCCATTGGCCTAGCAGCGGCAGGGCCCTCTGTTCTTTGGTGTCGGCTCCCTTGGCGATCCCTTCCATGGTGTTGGCCCCGATGCTGGGGACCCTTGCTTGCTGTGGGGTTTCTTGCGTTTGGGCTGCGCCTCCTTGAGGAGGTCCACTGGAGGGCTTTCCCCTCCGGGGCGTTGAGGCCTCAGCCCGCACACTGCGGGGCGGATCCGTCCCCAGTCTGCCTTCTCTCCATCCTCCTGTCCTTCAGGTTTCCCGCATGAGCAGCGCGATTCAGGTCGCCAAGACCGTGACCTACCTTCCCGATCTGGTGGAGGTGCAGCGGGCGAGTTTCAAGTGGTTTCTGGAAAAAGGTCTGATCGAGGAGCTTGACAGCTTTTCGCCGATCACCGATTACACAGGCAAGCTGGAACTCCACTTCATTGGTGATGAGTACCGTTTGAAGCGTCCCCGCCATGACGTGGAAGAGGCGAAGCGAAGAGACGCGACCTTTGCCTCTCAGATGTATGTCACCTGCCGACTTGTCAACAAGGAAACCGGGGAGATCAAAGAACAAGAAGTCTTCATTGGCGAATTGCCACTGATGACAGAACGCGGCACCTTCATCATCAATGGAGCCGAACGGGTCATTGTCAACCAAATTGTACGCTCCCCGGGCGTTTATTTCAAGGATGAACAATATAAAAACCGCCGCAAGACCTTTAACGCCAGCCTGATCCCCAATCGCGGCGCTTGGTTAAAATTCGAAACAGACAAGAATGATCTGCTCCACGTCAGAGTAGATAAAACCAGAAAGATCAACGCCCACGTTCTAATGCGGGCAATCGGTCTTTCCGACAATGACGTGCTCGACAAGCTACGTCACCCGGAATATTATCAAAAGTCTATTGCTGCGGCTAACGACGAGGGAATCTCCTCGGAAGATCAGGCTCTGCTTGAGCTTTACAAAAAACTGCGTCCCGGCGAGCCGCCCTCTGTCAGTGGCGGCCAGCAACTGTTGCACAGTCGTTTCTTTGATCCCAAACGTTACGACCTGGGGCGCGTTGGCCGCTACAAAATCAATAAAAAACTACGCCTCACTATTCCTGATGCGGTGCGCACGCTTACGCCAGAAGATGTGCTCTCCACCATCGACTATTTGATCAATCTGGAGCTGGATGTTGGCGGAGCCAGCCTGGATGACATCGATCATTTGGGCAATCGCCGCGTGCGTTCTGTCGGAGAATTGCTGCAAAATCAGGTGCGCGTGGGCTTGAATCGTCTTGAGCGCATCATCAAGGAACGGATGACCGTTGGCGAAACGGATTCGCTGACGCCCGCCCAACTGGTGAATCCAAAACCCTTGGTTGCCGCGATCAAGGAGTTTTTTGGCTCCAGCCAGCTGAGCCAATTCATGGATCAAACCAATCCTCTCGCAGAGCTCACCCACAAGCGCAGGATCAGTGCCCTTGGCCCAGGGGGACTGACCCGGGAGCGGGCGGGTTTCGCAGTGCGGGATATTCACCCGTCCCACTACGGGCGCATCTGCCCGATTGAAACACCAGAAGGCCCCAATGCCGGTTTGATCGGATCCCTTGCCACCCACGCCCGGGTCAATGAGTACGGTTTCATCGAAACTCCTTTCTGGAAAGTAGAAAACGGCGTGGTGATCAAAAGCGGTAAGCCAATCTATCTTTCTGCCGATTTGGAGGATGAATGCCGCATCGCTCCTGGGGATATCTCCACAGACTCTGAAGGGTTGATCACCTCAGATCTTGTGCCTGTGCGATACCGGCAAGATTTTGAAAAAGTGCCTCCCCAGCAGGTGGATTATGTGCAGCTTTCTCCTGTACAGGTGATTTCTGTCGCCACCTCCTTGATTCCTTTCCTGGAGCACGATGATGCCAACCGTGCTCTGATGGGATCCAACATGCAGCGGCAGGCGGTTCCCTTGTTGCGGCCGGAGCGGCCGCTGGTGGGAACGGGGTTGGAAACCCAGGTGGCAAGGGATTCGGGCATGGTGCCGATCACACGGGTGAATGGCACGGTGACCTTTGTCGATGCCACCGCCATTGTGATTCGCGATGATCAGGGAACTGAATACACGCATTACCTGCAAAAATATCAGCGTTCTAATCAAGACACCTGCCTCAACCAGCGACCTATTGTCAAACAGGGCGACCAGGTGATTGCTGGCCAGGTACTGGCCAATGGCTCCGCTTGTGAGGGGGGAGAAATTGCCCTTGGACAAAATGTGATGATTGCTTACATGCCTTGGGAGGGCTACAACTACGAAGATGCCATCTTGGTTAGCGAGCGACTTGTCCACGATGATCTTTACACCTCAGTCCACATTGAAAAATATGAGATAGAAGCCCGACAGACCAAGCTTGGACCGGAAGAGATTACGAGGGAAATTCCAAACGTTGCCGAAGAAAGCCTGAGAAACCTCGATGAAATGGGCATCATTCGAATTGGTGCTTATGTTGAGAGTGGTGATATTCTCGTTGGCAAGGTAACTCCCAAAGGGGAATCTGACCAGCCCCCGGAGGAAAAACTCCTGCGCGCCATCTTTGGTGAAAAGGCCCGAGATGTACGCGACAACTCTTTGCGGGTTCCCAGCACAGAACGCGGGCGCGTTGTAGACGTACGGATCTACACGCGTGAGCAAGGGGATGAGCTGCCACCGGGCGCCAACATGGTTGTGCGGGTCTATGTCGCCCAGCGTCGCAAGATTCAGGTGGGGGACAAGATGGCGGGCCGTCATGGCAACAAAGGAATCATCAGCCGCATCCTTCCCCGAGAAGACATGCCCTACTTGCCGGATGGCACCCCCGTCGACATCGTCTTGAACCCCCTTGGCGTGCCAAGTCGAATGAATGTGGGCCAGGTGTTCGAGTGCTTGATGGGTTGGGCTTCCGCCCACCTGGGCTGCCGGGTGAAGGTGATTCCGTTTGACGAAATGCATGGTGCGGAAAAATCCAAGCAAACCGTTCAGGCCTACTTGGAAGAAGCTGCCAAGCAACCAGGCAAAGAGTGGGTCTACAACCCGGATAACCCTGGCAAGATCCAGTTGATTGATGGCCGCACGGGCGAACCATTTGATCAGCCAGTCACCGTGGGATATGCACACATTCTCAAGCTTGTCCACTTGGTGGATGACAAGATTCACGCTCGTTCCACGGGTCCCTACTCCCTGGTGACGCAACAGCCTCTAGGTGGCAAAGCCCAACAGGGTGGACAGCGGCTTGGAGAAATGGAAGTGTGGGCACTTGAGGCCTATGGAGCGGCCTATACCTTGCAAGAATTGCTAACGGTGAAATCTGATGACATGCAGGGACGCAATGAAGCTCTCAATGCCATTGTCAAAGGCAAACCAATTCCACGCCCTGGCACCCCGGAGTCATTCAAAGTGTTGATGCGGGAATTGCAGTCCCTCGGTCTCGACATTGCTGTCTACACCGATGCTGGTGAAGAAGTCGATCTGATGCAAGACGTCAATCCACGCCGCAGCACCCCTAGTCGTCCCACTTATGAATCGCTTGGCGTTGCTGATTATGACGAGGATTGACCTTCTGATTTCTTAGTCCCTCTTTACATTTTTCCAGCCATGTCTAACAGCAATCAACGCAGCGAAAATTATTTCGATTACGTCAAAATCACCCTCGCCTCCCCGGAACGCATCATGCAGTGGGGGCAGCGCACGCTCCCCAATGGGCAGGTGGTTGGTGAAGTAACCAAGCCGGAGACCATCAACTACCGCACACTCAAGCCGGAGATGGATGGTCTGTTTTGTGAAAAGATCTTTGGTCCCTCTAAAGATTGGGAATGTCATTGCGGTAAATATAAGCGCGTTCGCCATCGCGGCATTGTTTGTGAGCGCTGTGGCGTGGAGGTCACGGAAAGTCGTGTGCGGCGGCATCGCATGGGCTTCATCAAGCTGGCCGCACCGGTCTCCCATGTCTGGTATCTGAAGGGGATTCCCAGCTATGTGGCAATCCTTCTGGACATGCCCCTGCGCGATGTGGAACAGATTGTTTATTTTAACTGCTACGTTGTCCTGGATCCTGGTGATCATAAGGATCTTGTTTACAAGCAGCTTCTTACAGAAGATGAATGGCTGGAGATTGAAGATCAGATTTTTGCCGAAGATTCAGACATTGAAAATGAACCCATTGTCGGGATTGGTGCCGAGGCGCTGAAGCAACTGCTTTCCGATCTGGAACTCAATGAAATCGCCGAACAACTTCGCGAAGAAATTAGCGGTAGCAAGGGGCAAAAACGAGCCAAGCTCATTAAACGGCTACGGGTGATTGATAACTTCATTGCCACTGATGCCAGGCCTGAGTGGATGGTATTGGATGTGATTCCAGTCATTCCTCCTGATCTGCGCCCGATGGTGCAGTTGGATGGTGGGCGTTTTGCGACCAGTGATCTGAATGATCTCTATCGCCGGGTTATCAACCGTAATAATCGCCTCGCCCGTCTGCAGGAAATTCTGGCTCCTGAAATCATTGTGCGCAATGAAAAGCGCATGCTCCAGGAGGCGGTTGATGCCTTGATTGATAACGGTCGACGGGGTCGAACCGTGGTCGGGGCAAATAATCGTGCCCTGAAATCCCTGAGTGACATCATTGAAGGCAAGCAGGGACGCTTCCGTCAGAATCTGTTGGGGAAACGGGTTGATTATTCGGGTCGTTCCGTCATTGTGGTCGGACCCAAATTAAAAATGCATCAATGTGGCCTGCCTAAGGAAATGGCCATTGAGCTGTTTCAGCCTTTTGTCATCCATCGCCTGATTCGCCAAAATATCGTCAATAACATTAAAGCTGCGAAAAAACTAATTCAAAAGGCTGATGATGAGGTGATGCAGGTGTTGCAGGAAGTGATTGAAGGTCACCCCATCCTCCTCAACCGTGCCCCCACTCTGCACCGCCTGGGCATTCAGGCTTTCGAGCCCAAGTTGGTCGACGGTCGTGCCATTCAGCTCCACCCTTTGGTTTGCCCAGCATTCAACGCTGACTTTGATGGTGACCAAATGGCTGTCCATGTTCCCTTGGGAATTGAAGCGCAGACAGAGGCTCGGATGTTGATGTTGGCGAGTAACAACATTCTTTCTCCAGCCACTGGCGAGCCAATCATTACACCATCTCAAGACATGGTCCTTGGAGCTTATTACCTCACCGCCGTTAATCGCGCGAAAGCGAAGCCTGAGTTTGGCAATCGTTCCTTAACCTATGCCAGTCTCGAAGATGTGATCGCAGCCTTTGAGGAGAAACACCTCCATTTGCACGATTGGGTTTGGGTGCGATTCCACGGTGATGTGGAAGCGGATGAAGAGGCCGATGCCCCCCTCTCCATGGATACTCTTTCTGATGGAACCAGAGTTGAGCAGTGGCGTTTTCGCCGCGATCGTTTTGATGAAGATGGCGCCCTGATCAGTCGTTATCTCTTAACCACTGTGGGCCGCGTTGTGATTAATCAGACCATTATCGATGCCGTTGCAGCCAAGTAAGCGCTTCATTCTTCGGCCTCACCTCGTTGTTTCTTGATCCCGCGCACTGACCATGACCACATCTCCCGCAAAGAAGAAAAATTCCAAAAAAAACCCAGCTCCCGCACCGGTTGCGGCAGCCCCGTTGGGTCAGGCAGCACCTCCATTTCGCAACCGTATTATTGACAAAAAAGCCCTCCGTAATCTTGTTGCTTGGGCGTACAAGCATCATGGGACTGCTGCCACGGCTTCCATGGCAGATGAGTTAAAAAATCTTGGTTTCCATTACGCCACCCAGGCAGCGGTTTCCATTTCAGTGGATGACTTGCGCATCCCCTCAGAAAAAGCTCGCTTATTGCAGGAGGCGGAGGAAGAAATTACCAACACCGAAGAGCGCTATCGACTCGGTGAAATCACCGAGGTCGAGCGTCACACCAAGGTGATCGATACCTGGACGGAAACCAACGAGCGTCTCGTTGAAGAAGTCAAGCGCAACTTCAATGATAACGATCCCTTAAATTCTGTCTGGATGATGGCTAATTCTGGCGCCCGCGGCAACATGTCGCAGGTCCGTCAGTTGGTGGGGATGCGGGGGTTGATGGCTAATCCGCAGGGGGAAATCATTGACTTGCCCATCCGAACGAATTTCCGAGAGGGCTTGACTGTCACTGAATACGTGATCTCTTCCTATGGAGCCCGCAAAGGTCTTGTTGACACCGCTCTGCGTACAGCAGATTCTGGCTATCTGACCCGTCGTCTGGTGGACGTGGCCCAGGATGTGATTGTGCGTGAAGAAGATTGTGGCACCACCCGCGGCATCGTGATTGACGCCGATGAAAAAGGACGCTTCTATAGCAAACTAATTGGTCGCTTATCGGCCGAGCCGATCCTGGATCCGGAGCGCAATGAAATTGCCGCACGCGACACCGAAATTGATGCAGCTTTGAGCCGCCGGATTGAGAAGGCTGGCATTCGCCGCGTGCTGGTGCGTTCCCCTCTGACCTGTGAAGCCTCGCGCTCTGTCTGCCGCAAGTGCTATGGCTGGGCCCTGGCCCACAACCAGCTGGTAGATCTAGGGGAAGCAGTCGGAATCATTGCCGCCCAGTCCATCGGTGAGCCGGGCACCCAGCTCACCATGCGCACGTTTCATACCGGAGGTGTGTCTACGGCCGAAACGGGCGTGGTGCGCTCGCTGATCGCCGGGATTGTGGAGTTTGGCCCCAAGGCCCGTGTTCGCCCGCACCGGACCCCCCATGGGGTAGAGGCCCATTTGGCCGAGATCGATTTTCCGCTCCAGCTCAAACCGACGGATAAAGGCAAGATACAAAAGCTCGATATCACCACGGGTTCGATTCTGTTTGTGAATGATGGACAGGAAGTAATCGCTGACACCATCCTCGCCCAAATCTCCTCCGGCGCTCAGGTGAAAAAGAGTGTGGAGAAGGCAACAAAGGATGTGATTTGCGATCTCGCTGGTCAGGTGCGTTTTGAAGATGTCATTCAACCCCGAGAGGTCACGGATCGGCAGGGAAACATTACCCACAAAGCGCAGCGTCTCGGTAGGCTTTGGGTGTTCAGTGGTGACGTCTACAACCTGCCTCCCAATGCTCAGCCTGTGGTGGCTGGAGGCAAGGAGGTCGAGACTGGAGAGGTGCTGGCGGAAAGCCGTCTGGTGAGTGAGTACGGCGGTGCTGTGCGTCTGCGCGAATCGGCAGGCGATTCGCGCGAGGTTCAGATTGTCACAACCAGTCTGACCCTGAAAGAATGTAAATTAGTGCATGAATCCACCCATTCCGGTGAGATCTGGCACCTTGAAGACAAAGAAGGTGCGAAGTATTTGTTACGCACCGCACCTGGCAGCAAGATCAGCTCAGGAGAGGTGATCGCGGAACTGGCCGATGATCGCTTCCGCACCAAAACCGGTGGCATGGTCAAATTCTCCCCTGGCCTGTCGATCAAGAAAGCCCGTTCAGCCAAGCACGGTTTTGAAGTGAACAAGGGCGGCACCTTATTGTGGATTCCGCAGGAAACCCATGAGATCAACAAGGACATCTCCTTGCTGATGATTGAAGATGGACAGTGGATTGAAGCTGGAACAGAAGTTGTCAAAGACATCTTCAGTCAGACGGCAGGCATTGTCACCGTCACCCAGAAGAATGACATCCTGAGGGAAATCATTGTGCGATCTGGCAGCTTGCATCTGCTCTCCGATAGCAAGGTGCTCAGCCGCTACCAAGATGGTTTGATGGTCAATCCTGGTGATGAAATTGCTCCCGGGATCACAGCGGAGAGCATGGTGTTTGTCGAAGCGGTCGACACCACTCAAGGAGGCGCCTTGTTGCTGCGATCTGTGGAGGAATACTTCATCCCTGATGAGGCCCACCTACCGGAATCCGTCACCATCAAGCAGCCCGGCGGACCCTCTCTGGGCTTGCGGGCATCCCAACGGCTTACCTTCAAAGATGGCGAGCTGGTGAAGTCCGTGGAGGGCGTGGAACTGCTGCGGACCCAGTTGATCCTGGACACCTTTGACACGACCCCGCAAATGACGGTGGACGTGGAAGCCATCGCCGACACGCGCGCCAAGACCCTTGATCGCCTGCAACTGGTGATTCTTGAGACTCTGCTGGTGCGTCGGGACACCCTCTCCGATGCCAGCCACGGTTCCACCCACACCGAACTGCAGGTGGAGGATGGTGTAGCGGTGAAGCGGGGCGATGTGGTGGCCACCACCCAAATTCTCTGCAAAGAGAATGGGGTGGTGCAATTGCCAGACGCCACGGAGGATGAACCCATCCGCCGCTTGATCGTTGAACGCTCGGGCGACACCCGCAGCATCAACCTTCATGGCATCCAACCCACCGTTGGCCTAGCCGATCGGGTTGTGGAGGGAGATGTCATCGGCGAGGGCTTGATCGCCCCCTGTTGTGGTCAGGTGGAAACGATTGAGTCCGACACGATGACGATTCGCCTGGGACGTCCCTACATGGTGTCACCGGATTCGGTGCTGCATGTGCGCGACGGTGAATTGGTGCAACGCGGGGATGGACTGGCCCTGCTGGTGTTTGAGCGGCAGAAGACCGGTGACATCGTGCAGGGTCTACCCCGAATTGAAGAGCTTCTTGAAGCGCGCCGGCCCCGGGATTCCGCCATCCTTTGCCGCAAGAGTGGAACGGTTCAAATTAAGCAGGGGGAAGATGACGATTCGATCACGGTTTCTGTGATCGAAGCCGATGACGCCCTTACCGATTACCCCATCCTCCTCGGCCGCACGGTGATGGTCAGCGATGGCCAGCAGGTGAATGCGGGCGAACTGCTGACGGACGGTCCCATCAATCCCCACGAGTTGCTGGACTGTTTCTTCGAGGATTTGCGCAGCGTGAAGCCCACGATGGAGGCGGCCCAGGAGGCCATTTCCAAGCTGCAATTCCGTATGGTTCAAGAGGTGCAAAACGTCTACAAATCCCAAGGCGTTTCGATTGACGACAAACACATTGAAGTGATTGTGCGTCAGATGACGAGCAAAGTCAGGATTGAGGATGCGGGTGACACCATCCTGCTACCAGGAGAACTCATTGAGTTGCGTCAGGTGGAGCAGGTGAATTCCGCCATGGCGATCACCGGCGGCGCACCGGCGGAATTCACGCCTGTGTTGCTGGGCATCACCAAGGCCTCCCTCAACACAGACAGCTTCATCTCGGCGGCCAGCTTCCAGGAGACCACCCGCGTGCTCACCGAAGCGGCGATTGAAGGCAAGAGCGACTGGCTGCGAGGCCTCAAGGAAAACGTGATCATCGGTCGCCTGATCCCCGCCGGCACGGGGTTCAGTGGCTTTGAAGAGGAACTGCGCTCCGAGGCCGGACCGCATCCCGATATCTTGGAGGAGGAGGCAGCGAGCTACCGCCGCATGCAGAATCTGCGCCCCGATTACACCGTGGAACTGCCAGCGCCGCCCGTCAACGCGGCGGTGCTCGAGGATCCTTCCGACGAGGATCTGGAAGCCAGCCGCAGTCGCCACGGCATCGAGGCCTCCTCCAGCAGCTTCGCGGCCTTCCTCCGGCCCAGCCTGGAGGAAGGGGTGACGGAGGATCAGTTCCCTGATCCCAATGCCCTGGAAGATCTCCAAGAGGAGGGATTGCTCAGTGAAGATTGAAACCACCGACCTCGGTACAGCCGTTCCCCGGCGGCGTCTGCCGCGCTGGGGATTCCATCCCCATAACGAGTTGCTCAACGGTCGTTTGGCAATGTTGGGGTTTGTTGCTCTTGTGATCGTGGAATGGAAGCTGGGCCACGGACTTCTCGCGCACCGGTGAGCGCACCCCTGCTGGGCCAGAGCCTGGCGGCGTTGGAATCCTGGGCGGTGGCGGAAGGCCAACCCTCGTTTCGCGGCCGCCAGCTCCACGAATGGCTCTATCGCCGGGGCGTCCATGACATCGCGGCCATCAGCGTGTGGCCGCAAGCCTGGCGCGATCGGTTGCGGGAGCGGCAAGAGATCGAGGGCGAATCCCTGATCGGCCGGCTGGTGGAAGAGCACCGCCGTGTGGCGGCTGATGGCACCACAAAGCTGCTGTTGGGCACCAGCGATGGCCTGCGCCTGGAAACCGTGGGCATTCCCAGTGAGGATCGCCTCACCGTCTGCGTGAGCTCCCAGGTGGGGTGCCCCATGGCTTGTCGCTTCTGTGCGACGGGGAAGGAGGGCCTGGCCCGCTCGCTGGCCCTGCACGAGATTGTGGATCAGGTGCTCAGCGTGCGGGAGGCCATGGAGCGACGCCCCACCCATGTGGTGTTCATGGGCATGGGGGAGCCCCTGCTCAACACGGAGGTGGTGTTGGAGGCTATCGCGGTGTTGTGCCGCGACCTGGGCATGGCCCAGCGGCAGATCACCGTGAGCACGGTGGGCGTGCCGGGCACATTGCCCACCTTGGCGGAGCGGGCCCATCAGGCGCTGGGGCGGGCCCAGTTCACCCTGGCGGTGAGTTTGCATGCACCGGATCAGCGGTTGCGACAGGCCTTGATCCCCACGGCCCGGGCCTATCCACTCGATCAACTGCTGGATGACTGCCGCCGCTACGCCCGGCAGACCTCGCGGCGAGTGAGCTTTGAATACATTCTCCTGGCCGGCGTCAATGATGCCCCTGCCCAGGCGCAAGCCTTGGCCCATCTGTTGCGGGGATTCCAGAGTCACGTCAATTTGATCCCTTACAACCCAATCGACGAGGAGGAGTTTGAGCGGCCCTCCCAGCAGAGCGTCAACCGCTTTCGGCAAGTGTTGGTGGAGCAGTCCATCGCCGTGAGCGTGCGGGCCAGCCGGGGCCTGGATCAGGATGCGGCCTGCGGCCAGTTGCGTCGGGCCATGGCCCGATCCCGCTGAAGCCAGCTCGGCGGACAACGCCAGCCCCGCAGCTCCTGCCAGGAAGCCGCCATGGACAGCGGCAGTAATCTCCATCCTGCTCCGCTGGGTTTTTCGCGCGCCGCCCATGGACATCACGTCTCAACTGATTGAAGCCCTGCTGCAACGCGGCGTCCGACGGGTGTATGGGGTGCCCGGTGATTACGTGCTGGGATTGTTTGACCGCCTGGAACATTCCCCCATCGATGTGATCTGCATGGCGGGAGAGGAAGGGGCTGGCTTTGCCGCCGACGCGCACGCCCGCCTCCAAGGCTTGGGCGTGGCGGTGGTGACCTACGGCGTGGGCGCCTTGAAGTTGCTCAACCCGGTGGCGGGGGCTTACGCGGAACGCTCGCCCCTGCTGGTGATCAGCGGCGCGCCGGGCCTGCGGGAATCGGATGAACATGCCTTGCTCCATCACCGCATTCGGGCCAGCGACACCCAGGAGCGGTTTTTCAAGGAGATCTGTGCCCAGACCGCCTGCCTGGATTCGGGCCGCACGGCCATCGACAAGATTCTGCGGGTGCTGGAGGCGATGCGCCGCGAGTCACGTCCCGGTTATCTGGAGTTGCCCCGCGATTCGCTCACCCGGCCGGTGCCCCGCCCCATCCCGCCCCTCCCCTTGCCAACCGTGGCCCGGGTGGCCGAGCTCCAGCGCCGCGCGGGCCTGGCCCTTTTGGCCTGGATGCGTAGCCGGCAGCGGCCGGTGGTGCTGGCCGGGGTGGAGGTCCACCGCTTCGGATTGGTGCGGCCCTTGCAGGTGGTGCTCGAACGGGAGGGCTGGCCCTTCGCCACCAGCCTGAGCGGCAAATCCCTGCTCAGCGAGCGGCATCCCCAGTATCTGGGGGTCTACGAGGGGGCGATGGGGGAAGCGGCGGTGCGGGAGGTGGTGGAGGGAAGCGACGGTCTGTTGATTTTGGGCATGCCGCTCAGCGACCTCGACACCGGCGTGTTCACGATGCGGCTCAAGGCCGAAACCTGCCTGCGGGTGGAGATGGAGCAGGGCTTGCGCTGGCAGCAGGGGGATCAGGACACCCTCGATCCGGTGACCCTGCTGCAGGTGTGGAGCGAGGCGGAACCGCCGGAGCGTCCCACGGCCTACCGGCCACAGGTGAATCCGCTGCCGGTGGAGCCCTTTGTGCCGGTGACGGAGCAACCGCTGACGGTGCGGCGCCTGTTGTTGGCCGTGGACGCTGTTTTGACTGACAACACGGTGGTGTTGGCGGACACCGGCGACGCGACGTTCGCCTCCCTCGCCCTGCACCTGAAGGAGGCCAACGACTATATCAACAGCGGCAACTGGGCTTCCCTGGGGTTCGCGTTGCCGGCGGCCGTAGGCGCCTGGGGAGCCAATCCTCACCAGCGGCCCCTGGTGCTCGTTGGCGATGGCGCCCTGCTGATGAGCGCCATCGAGCTGGCCACCCTGGCCCGCTACCGCATCCCCGCCCTCGTGGTGGTGATGGACAACGCCGGCTATGGCACGGAGCGGCCCATGCTGGATGGCCCCTTCAACGATGTGGCACCCGTCGACCATGTGGGCCTGGCATTGGCCATGGGTTTCCAGGCCGCTCGCCGGGTGGAGCGGGAAGGGGACCTCTGGGACGCTCTGCAAGCCTTCGCACAGCAGAACGCGGGGCCAACGCTCGTGAGTGTGGCGTTGGATCCCCGAGATGCCTCCGATGCCCTGCGCAACCTCACCACCGCCCTGGGCACCAAGGTGAAGGCAGCGGCGGTGGAGCGCTGAGCCGAGGGGAACGCCAGGACGCCGCGGCGAGGCAGCTGGCTGTGACAACGCCGGCGGCGACGGGACTGGCAAGGCTGGTTGTGGCGATGGGGCGGTGAAGGGATAACGAGTGGGCGGGGCTGTGCGGCGGACGGAGCAGGCAACCGTGGAGGCCTTTGGGCAAGCGGACCAGACGACGGCCGAGGGATGGAGGGGGAGGAGGATCGGGGGGCGGTTTGGCTGAGGTTTGCGCCATGGCGTTGATGCGGTACGTCGATCCCGAAGGGCGCGTGCACCTTGCCAAGGGAGATGGAGCAGGTCGCTGGCAGCGGCTGCGGGAGGAGGGATGCGGCGTTGGTGAGGGCGTTGGGAGCCAAGGGCCTGGCATGGGCCAGAGGCGGCGAGGGCAGTTCTTCGGCGCTGGCCAGGGGCTGGCGGCGGAACTCTTGTCTGGCCTGACGCCCGCGGAGGAGGAGGCCCGGATCGCCCGAGTGTTGGCGCCCCTGCAACCTTCGGCAATCTTCTGCATTGGTCTCAACTACCGTCGCCATGCCGCTGAAACCGGCGCGGCGTTGCCGGAGTGGCCGGTGTTGTTCATGAAATCTCCCGGCGCGGTGCAGGATCCTGGAGCGCCGATCCTCCTACCCAGGGCACTGGCGAGCGGCCAGGTGGATTACGAAGGAGAGCTGGCGGTGGTGATCGGGCGCCGCTGCCGCAATGTCAGCCGTGACGAGGCCCTCGACGCCGTGGCGGGCTTCACCTGCGGCAACGATGTCAGCGCCCGCGACTGGCAGAAACAATGGGGTGGCGGGCAGTGGTGCCGCGGCAAGACCTTTGACACCTTCGCGCCCTTGGGCCCCGTGCTGGTGCCGCCCGCAGAGCTTGCCAATCCCCTGGCGCTCCGCCTGCGCACCACGCTCAATGGCGCGACCGTGCAGGACGGCAACACCAGCGACATGATCTTCGATGTGCCAGCGTTGATCGCTTTTTTAAGCGGTAGCACCACCCTGTTGCCCGGCACCGTGATCTTCACCGGCACACCCGAGGGGGTGGGGATGGCGGCCACCCCGCCCCGCTGGTTACGGCCCGGCGATGCGGTGAGCGTGGAGATTGAGGGCATTGGCTCCCTGACCAATCCGGTGATCGCGGAGACAAGCGATCTCACCGTCGCGTAGCGGTGACATCGCCCAGTGATCTGTGGCCGATAGGTGGCATCATGGGAGCGTCTTCGGCGGCGTAAGGTCCAGCAACAGGATGGGTGAACTCGGGACGTTGCTTCAGCACCTGATGTGTGGAGGCGCGGAACTCTGGATCGAAGCCGGGAAACTGCGCATTCGCGCTCCCAAATCTCTGCTCCAACCCGAGATCACGCAGACCTTGCGAGAGCGCAAGGAGGAGCTCCTGCGGCTGCTGCCTGCCTTCAGTTTCTCGCTGCCCCTGTCGCCCGGCCAGGAAGCGCTGTGGCTGATCCAGCGTGGCAGTCCGGCCTGCGCCGCCTACAACGTGGGCTATGCGCTCCGGCTGGAATCGCCCGCAGACCCCTCTGCCCAACTTCAGCTCGCCCTGCAGCGGCTGATCAACCGACACCTCCTGCTGCGCGCCCGCTTCCCAGCGGTTGCAGGCCAGCCCCAGCTGGAGGTGCGGGCCAGTAGCACGGTCGACCTCGTTGCCGTCGATGCGTCGGGGCTGACGGAGGCGGAGGTGGCCGAGCGACTGTCAGAGCTCCATCTGCTCCCCTTCGATCTGGAGCGCGATCCACCGCTGCGCACGCACCTGTTGCGCCTCGGTTCCGGCTCCCACATCCTTCTGCTCTGCCTTCATCACATTGCCGTTGACGGCTGGTCGATGCGGCTGCTGCTCGATGAGCTCCTGGCCCTGCTGCGCGCAGGTGACGGTGAGAATCCACTGCGGCCTCTGGAAGGCACGTACGCCCGCCATATCGAAGCCCGTCGTCGGAGCCTGGAGGAGCGCGGAGAGGAGCTCGGCCGCTACTGGCAAGAGGCGTTGCACGGGGTGCCCCAGGTGTTGGAGCTGCCCACCGATCACCCCCGCCCCCCGCGCCAGGACTTTGTGGGTGCCACCCACAGTGTTGAGATCGGTTCCGAGCTCCTGGAGGGACTCCGGGGCCTGGGCCGCCGCGGCGATGCCACGCTTTACGCCACCCTGCTCGCGGCCTTCCAGCTGCTGATGCACCGCCTCAGCGGCCAGGAGGAGCTGTGCATCGGCACCCCGACCGCCGGGCGCGACGACCAGGAGGACGCGAGTGCGTTTGGCTACATGGTCAGCCCGATCGTGCTGGCTTCCAAGCTCTCAAGCGAAGATCCGCCTGATTTCCTGACCTTCCTGACCCGCAGCCGCGACAGCCTGCTCGAAGGGCTGCGCCGGGCGGATTACCCCTTTGCCTGGCTGACCCGCGACCTGGTGCGCGAGCGCGATGGCAGCCGCTCCCCCATCTTCCAGGTGATGCTGGCCCACCAGCGGATTCAGGAGCTTGGTGATGGCACCACCGACCTGCTGGAGGGCCGAACGATTGCGTTGCCGGGGCTGCGGTTGAGCCCGGTGCCCCTGCCGCAGCGAACGGCGGAGATGGATCTGGTGCTCGAGATCGATGAGCGCGGCGCCGATGCCCAGATGACGTTCCGGTACAACACTGACCTGTTCACGGCAGAGACTGTGGCGCGTTGGGCCGGACACTTCCGGGTGTTGCTGGCCGCTGCGGTGGCGGATCCAACCCGGCCGGTGACGCGTCTGCCCCTGCTGTCAGCTGAGGAGCGGCACCAGCTGCTGAATCGCTGGAGTGGCATCTGCCCATCATCCGGCGCAGTGCCGAGCCCAGATCCCGATGGCCCCGCACCAGAAGATGCCGTGGTCCAGGTGGCTGACTTGATCGAGCGCCAGATCGCGGCCACCCCAGAGGCGACGGCGATCCTCTACGAGGAGGAAGCGCTCTCCTACGCCGAGCTGGGCCGACGTGCCGGCCAGCTCGCCCGCCACCTGCGACGTCTCGGGGCCGGCCCAGGCGTGCGGGTCGGTGTGGCCCTGGAGCGACGACCGTCCCTGATCGTCGCACTGCTGGCGGTGTTGGCCAGCGGCGCCGCCTACGTGCCGATCGATCCGCGCTATCCGCTGGAGCGGCGACGTCTGATGCTGGACGATGCCCAGGCGAGCCTGCTGCTCACCTGCGATGGGGACGACGCTGGGCTGCTTGCCGAGCCGGTTGTTGGCCTGCGCGTCGTTGACCTCAGCCACGCGGCGGCGGCGATCGAGGCGGAGGACGGGCCCCTGCCGTCAGCTGCAGGGCCGGCCGATGCGGCCTACCTGCTGTTCACCTCAGGCTCGACAGGCCGCCCGAAGGCGGTGGTGATCGAACACCGCAACCTGCTCGCCCTGCTGGCTTGGGCGCAAGGCGCCTATCCCCGCGACGACCTGCGCTGCACGCTGGCGTCAACGTCGGTGTGTTTCGACATTTCGATCTTCGAGATCTTCCTGCCCCTCTCCGTCGGCGGCACGATCGTGCTCGCGGAAGATGCCCTGGCTTTGCCGCGCCTGCCAGCGCGAGATCAGGTCACCTTGATCAACACCGTCCCCTCGGCGATGGCAGAACTGGTTCGGAACGGGGAGCTTCCCCGTTCCGTGCGAGTCGTGAACCTGGCCGGCGAAAAACTCAGCGGTGAGCTCGTGCGGCGGGTCTACCAGCGCTCGTCCATCCATTCTCTCTACAATCTGTATGGCCCTACGGAGACCACTGTCTACGCCACTGGCTGTCTCGTGGCGGCGGACAACGCAGGCGAGCCGACAATCGGCAGACCGATCACAGGCAGCTGCGTTTACATTCTCGACCGCGAACGCCAACCTGTGCCACCCGGTGTCGCCGGTGAGCTCTACATCGGTGGAGCGGGGGTGGGACAGGGCTATTTCCAGCGTCCCGAGCTGAGTGCCGAGCGCTTCCTCGCCAATCCCTTTGCTCCCGGGCGGTTGTATCGCACTGGAGATCTTGTGCGCTTTCGCGCCGACGGCGAGATCGCCTACCTGGGTCGTGTCGATCACCAGATCAAGCTGCGCGGTTTCCGCATCGAATGCGGCGAAATTGAGGCGGCGCTTGAGCGGTTGCCTGCCGTTGATCGCGCTGTCGTCGTCACCCGCGGCACCGCCAGCGAGCAGCGGCTGGTCGCCTACTGGTGCCCCGCAAAAGATGAGGACGCTGAGCCCGAGGAGCTGCGGACGGCGTTGCTCAATGTCCTGCCTCGGTTCATGGTGCCCGGGAGCTTCGTGCGCCTGGCGGCGCTGCCGCTCAACAGCAACGGCAAGATTGATCGCCAGCGGCTGCCGGACCCGCTGGAGTCTGACCCGGGTCGCCCGCGGAGTCGGGCCGCTGAGACACCGACGGAGATCGGCCTTGCCACGCTCTGGCGCGAGCTGCTGGGCCTTGCGCAGATTGGCGCCGATGACGACTTCTTTGCCCTCGGCGGCCACAGCTTGATCGCCGCCCAGCTGGTGGCGCGCCTGCCGGCCCTGTGGGGAGTGGAGCTGCCCCTGCGCGCGGTGTTCGAGCACAGCACCCTGGCCGACCTCGCCCGCCACATCGACGCGTTGGCGCCACGTTCCAGGATGGGTTCCGGCCTGCCTGAACTGACAGCGCAGCCCCACGGCGGCGAGCTGCCCTTATCCCTCTCCCAGCGCCGCCTGTGGTTCCTGAGCCAACTGCCCGGAGCTGATGTGGCTTACACCATGCCGGTGGTGGTGGAGCTGAGCGGTCACCTCGCGATCGATGCCCTGTCGCTTGCGATCAACGGGCTCATCGCACGCCATGAAAGCCTGCGCACCAGTTTCCGTCTGGGGGAGACGGGTCCACTGCAGGTGATCCACCCGGCGGAACCGATCGAGATGGGGTCCCTCGACCTGCGCGGTCCCGACGGAGACCCCTCGCGGCAGGAGGTGGTCCAGCAGGTTGAGGCGCTGCTGCACGAGCCCTTTGACCTCAGCCAGGCGCCACTGTTGCGCGCCCATGTTCTCAGGATCGGGGAGAACCGCCATCTGCTGGTTCTCTTGATCCATCACATCGTCGCCGATGGTTGGTCGCTGGGGGTGATCGAGCGGGAGCTCTCCGCGCTCTATGCCGCCGCGCTGCGTGGCGAGCCGGACCCGCTGCCGCCACTGCCGATTCAGTATGCCGACTTCAGCCGCTGGCAGGCGGAACGGGCTCAGGGCGAGAAAGCAATTGAGGATCTGGCGTTTTGGAAGCGCACGCTCGCCAATCTGACGCCGCTGGAGCTGCCCACTGACCGGCCCCGTCCCTCGGTGGAGACCTTCCGCGGCGAGCACCACATCTTCACGATCGACCGGCCACTGACCGACACGCTGCGGGAGCTCGCCCGGACCGAAGCCACAACCCTCTACGGGGTGCTGCTCGCCGCCTTCAACCTGCTGCTTGGCTGTTACGCCGACGCAGAGGACATCGCGGTGGCCTCGGGCAATGCCAATCGCGACCATCCGCATCTAGAGGGTTTGATCGGTTTTTTTGTCGACACCTGGATCGTGCGGGTGGATCTACGTGGCGAGCCGAGCGTACGGGAGTTGTTGCGCCGCGTGCAGGCGGCTTACCTCGCCGCGACCGAGCACCAGGATCTACCGTTCGAGCGCATTGTTGAGGAGTTGCGTCCAGAGCGGACCTTGAGCCGCAACCCGCTGACTCAGGTGGGCCTGACCCTGCAGAACTACCAGAGCGACGGTCTGGCCTTCCCGGATGTGCAGGTGCGGAGGGAACACTTCCGCTTCACGACCGCGAAGCTCGACCTTCTCCTGATGATCAGCGAAGGCGATCAGGGCCTGGAGGTCGTGTTGGAATACAACACTGATCTGTTCGAGCAGCCAACAGTGGCGCGGATGGCCACCCATCTGGTTCAGATCCTGCGCGAATTGGCACGCGATCCCGAGCGACCGATCACCGCGATCGACCCGATTACCGCAGAGGAGCGACACAATCTCCTGGAGCACTTCAGCGGGTCGGTGGTTCCATTTTCGGCCGCTCGCTGCATTCATCATCTCTTCGAGGACTGGGCCGAGCGCATCCCCGATGCCCTGGCCCTTGTTGATCACTGCGATCCCAGCGGTCGGACGGAAATCACCTATGGCGAGCTGGAGCGTCGTGCCAACCGACTGGCCCAGCAACTTCTTCGTCTCGGTGTCGAGCGGGAACAGCGCATCGGCCTTTTTCTCAACCGCTCAGCACGGCAGATTGTCGCCATGCTCGCTGTATTGAAGGCGGGCGGCGCGTTCGTGACGCTCGATCCGGACCATCCGGATGCCCGCCTGCAGATGATGGTGGAAGATGCGCGCCTGGCGCTGGTGATCACGGAATCCACGGTGCGACCGCTGGCGGAGGGTGTGGAGGTGCTGTGGCTGCAACTGGATGCTCCCGAGGACCGTCAGCCAGGGTTGGCTCCCGCACAGCCGCCGGAGTTGAACGCGGAGGATCGGCCGAACCTTGCCATCGATTCGCGGAATTTGGCCTATTTGGTCTACACCTCCGGCTCCACGGGCACGCCCAACGGGGTGCTGGTAGAACATCGCTCACTTGTCAATTCGATCGAATCAGACATCCGGCTGTTTGAGACCGGTCCCGGCTGCACCTTCCCGCACCTGACGTCTTTCAACTTTGACGCCGCTCTGTCCCATCTGTTGATGATGCTATGCGCTGGCGGCACCACGCACTTGCTGCCACGCGGGGCGGATGCGCTTGGTGGGGGGTTGCTGGCCCATCTGCAGGCGGAGCGGATCACCCATGCGGTGATGCCCGTGGCGATGCTGTCGGCGCTTCCGGAGGCGGACTTGCCCGAGTTGCGCACAGTCGGTGCCGGGGGGGATGTGATGTCGTCCGAGCTGGTCAAGCGTTGGGGACAAGGTCGCCGCTTCTTCAACGTCTACGGTCCTACGGAGGTGACGATCACCGCCACGGTCGCCCGCTGCCTTCCTGACGGAACGGCCCCGCCGATCGGCCGACCGATCGCCAACCTGCGCGCCTATGTGCTCGATCGTCGCGGCCGACTGGCACCGTCGGGCGTACCCGGCGAGTTGGTGCTCGCTGGCGTGGGAGTCGCCCGCGGTTATCTCAACCGACCAGAACTCAACAACAAGAAGTTCATCCCCAATCCGTTTGGCGAGGGCAAGCTGTATCGCACCGGCGACCGTGTGCGCTGGCGGATGCATGGGGCCGCTCTTCCTCCGCTTGAGTTCCTGGGCCGGATGGACCAGCAGGTGAAGATCCGCGGCTACCGGATTGAATTGTCCGAGGTGGAGCACGCCCTGCGCCTGCTGCCGCGGGTGCACGAGGCTGTGGTCACAACAGATCTCGGCGCCAGCGGCAGGCGTCTGATCGCCTACGTGAGCGAGCGGAGCGATGGTCGTGATGGCCTCCGGGAGGAGGAGCGGATTGCCCAGTGGGAGCGCCTGCACGGCGAGAGCCTGGCCACCGCCGAGGGCGAAGACCTGACCTTGGATCTGCGCGGCTGGTCCAGCAGTTTCACCGGCGCTGCGATTCCGCCAGAAGACATGCGCGCCTGGGTCGAGGCGACCGTGGAACGCATCCTGGCGCTCCAGCCGGGGGAGGTGCTCGAGATCGGTTGCGGCACGGGCATGTTGCTCTGTCGCATCGCGCCGAAGGTGGCGCGCTACCACGGCTGTGATCTCTCGCGGGACGCGATCGCCCACATCGAACGCCTCAAGACGCGGCTGCCGAACCTGGCTGGCGTCAGCGCAGCCCATGCGCCGGCCCACGAGGCCGTTGAGCGGGCCGGACGCTTCGACACGGTTGTGCTCAACTCGGTCGTGCAGTATTTCCCATCGGCTGCCTACTTGGAAGAGGTGCTCACGGCTGCGCTGGCGCGGCTGGAGGGCCCCGGCGCCCTGTTCATCGGCGACGTCCGCAACCATGCCCTATTCCGGATGTATCACTGCGCCGTCGAGGCGGCCCGCGCCGGCGAAGAGCTGTCCCGTGAGGCACTGCGCCGGCAGACGGAGCGGATGATGGCCAATGAGAACGAGCTGCTGGTTGATCCGTCGTTCTTCTTTGCCTTCGCCGCAACTGCGCCAAGGGTGAGCGCGGTGGAGATCCACGTCAAGCCAGGGGCTTATCGCAATGAGCTGTCGATGTTTCGCTATGACGCCGTGCTGCGCGTTGACGGGGCACGGCCAGGCGCGGAGGTGGGGCCATGGCTCGACTGGCGTGAGGCCGAGGGCAGTCTGGAAGGCCTGCGTGCGGCGATCCTCGCCGCACGAGATCGCGGGGAGGGAGTCGAGCTGGCCTACACGAACGTTCCGAACGGGCGCCTGCTGCAGGCGGCTGCCTTGGAGAACTGGGCGTTTGCGGACGGGGAATCCGAACCCGATGGCGCCATCGTCGCGGCGTCGGTCGATCCAGAGGCCCTGTATCGCCTCGCCGCTGAACTCGGCGTCACGGTGCGACTGAGCTGGGCGCGGAGCGAGCCCAGCGGTGCCTTTGATTTCTGGATCGGCACGGGAGAGGCCAGTGCCGTGCGGATGCCCGGCCCGGAGAGGGCCTCGCTTACGGCAACCAACAACCCACTCCAGGGAGCCCGTCAGAAACAGCTCGTCGCGGAGATCCGTGCGCAGCTCAAGGAGCGACTGCCGGCCCACATGGTGCCAGCGGCGATCACCGTGCTACCGGCCCTGCCGCTGACAATCAATGGCAAGGTCGATTTGGCCCAGCTGCCACCACCAGCGCCGGAGAGCACCTCAGAGTTGGACGACCGAGACCCCCAGAGCACCGCTGAGGTGGCGCTCGCGGCGATCTGGTGCGAGCTGCTCGGCCTGGAGCGGGTGGGCCTGGGCGACAACTTCTTCGAGCTTGGCGGCGACTCGATCATCGGCGTGCAGGTGGTGGCGCGGGCCCGGGCTCGCGGCGTGAAGTTGCGGGCCAGCCACGTCTTCGAGCAGCAGACGCTCGCGGAACTGGCGGCGGTCGCGATGGTGAGTGCTATGCCGACGGCCAGTGAACAGGAGGTGATCGGCGAGATCCCTCTGAGCCCGATTCAGCGCTGGTTCTTCGACCATCCCAGGCCGAAGCCCGAGCACTTCAACCAGGCGGTTCTGCTTACGCTGCCGGCGGATGTCAACGCGGAGGCGCTGGCGCTGGCGTTGGGCGCTCTGGTGCGACACCACGCCGCCCTGCGCCATCGCTTCCAGCGCACGGCGGATGGCTGGACCCAGCGTTGCCTTGGCGAGGGAGAGGTCAACGACGGTTGCCCGCTCGCCACGGTCGATTTGTCGCGTCTCGATCCACAGGCGGTTCCCAGCGTGATCCAGGAGCACGGGACCCGGCTGCAAGCCTCCCTCGACCTGGCCGCAGGGCCCGTGACACGGGCGACATTGTTCCTCCTGCCAGAGGGCGCTCGTCTGCTCTGGGCGGTGCATCACCTGGTGGTGGATGCCCTGTCCTGGCGTGTGCTGCTTGAAGACTTGGAAACGGCCTACGGCCAGGCGGCCCGCGGTGAAACACCGCTGCTGCCGGCCAAGACGACCGCGTTCGGGCGCTGGTGCGCCCTGCTGGCCACCCGCGGCCTGGAGCTTGATTTCACCGCCGAACGGGAGCGGCTGGAGCAGCCCGCGACGATGTCCCTCCCCGTTGATCACCCCGAGAGCGCGAACGATCGGGCCGATGCGGCGATCTGTCGCGTCCTGCTCGACGAGGGGAGCACCCGGCTGTTGTTTGGCGAGGGACTGCGCGCCTACCGCCTGCGGCCCCAAGAACTCTTGCTGACGGCATTGGCGCGGGCCCTGCGGGCCTGGACCGGCGCAGCGGCGGTGTGGCTCGACCTGGAAGGGCACGGTCGCGAAGATCTTTTCGCGGACGCGGGCGTCGACCTGTCGCGCACCGTCGGCTGGTTCACCTCTCTGTTCCCGGTGCGGCTCGAGCTTCCGCTCGGTGCGGATCCCGGCGCCGAGCTGCTCGCGGTCAAGGAGCAGCTGCGGTCGGTCCCCCGCCGCGGCATCGGCTTCGGCCTGTTGCGCCACCTGAGCCCCGAGGGCTCCGCCCCGCCCTGGCCCTCCGCTCAGATTAGCTTCAACTTCCTGGGCCGGGCCCCGGGGGGCCTGCATGGGACGCTCGTGCGCGGATTCGCGGAGGAGCCGATCGGTCCAAGCGAGGCGCCGGAGGGACCGCGCACCCACCTGCTGGCCATCAATGCCGGTGAACGGAACGGGCAGCTGGAGCTCGCCCTGGAATACAGCGCCGCCGTGCACGATGGGGCGACGGTGCAGGCCCTGGCCGACGGGATCCTCGCCGGGATCGCGACCTTGCTGTCCCATGCGTTGGAGCCCGGAGCCGGTGCCCTCAGCCCGAGTGATGCGCCTTTGGTGCCACTGGATCGGGCGACGCTGGCTGGGCTGGCCCAGCGGCTCGGAGGTGCCGGCGCGATTGAGGCGATCTACCCCCTCACCGGACTGCAGCGCGGACTGCTGGCACGGGTCCTGTACGGCGAGGCCAGCGATGCCTATGCCACCCACATCGCCCTGACCCTCCACGGTGATCTCGATGTCGACCTGCTGCGCCGGGTCTGGCGTCAACTGGCGGAGCGTCATGACCTGCTGCGCAGCTGTTTCCTCTGGGAGGACCTGCCCCAGCCGGTGCAAGTGGTGCTCCGCCAGGTGGTGATCCCGTGGGAGGAGCGCGACCTGCGGGGGGAGACAACACCGGCGATGGATGATCTGTTCGCGGCGCTACCTGTCGCCCTGGACAGGGCACCAGTGGGTCGCCTCAGCCTGGTGCGGGTTGCGGAGCGACGCCACACCTTCGCTTTCCATTCCCATCACGTCCTGCTCGACGGCTGGAGCATGTTCGTGCTGGTGCGAGACATGATGGAGCTCTACCGCGCCCAGGCGATCGCCCGGGTGCCGCGGTTGCCCATGGTGGGCTCCTACGAGGCCTACGCCAACCGACTCGCCGCGGTGGATCATGCGGCGGCGCGGGAGTTCTGGCGTTCGGATCTGGCGGGCTTTGAAGACCCCACGCCCCTGCCGGCCGAGTACGACTCCCCCGTCGGCCCGTCCGTGTTCCGTCGCGAAACCCTCCGCTTGGATGCGGCCTTGACCGCCCGTCTGGTGGCGGCGGCCGAGCGAGAGCGGGTCACACTGGCCAGCCTGATCGAGGGGCTCTGGGGGCTGGTCATGGCGCGCCATGCCGACCGTGACGAGGCGCTCTTCGGCATGGTCGTCTCGGGGCGCGACATCGATCTCCCTGGCATTGAGCACATGGCGGGGCTGCTCATCCACACCCTGCCGGTGCGGTTGCGCATTGACGAGGAGCAGGAGGTCTGGAGCTGGCTGCGGGCGCACCAGAGTCAGCAGGCGGAGCGACGCGACCACCAACACCTGCCGCTGGCGGAGATTCAGCGCTGTGGCGACGTCGCCCCTGGCCTCGACCTGTTTCGCTGCATCGTCGTTGTGGAGAACTACCCGATCGACGAAGAGATCTTTTCTGATGCGGGGATCCAGGTGGAGTTCCACAGCGCCTCCAGCCCGACGCACTACCCCCTCGTTGTCAGCGCCCTGCCGGGAGAGCAGCTGGAGCTTCACCTCGACTACGACGTTTGCCACTTTGCGCCGGCGGCGATCACCCGCCTCTGCGGGCAGCTGGAACACCTGGCGCAGCAGCTCCTGGACGCCGTAGCGCCGCGGCTGGAGAGCCTCAGCCTCAGCCCCGCGCGGGAGCGGGCGGAGCTGTTGCGCTGGGCCGATGGTGGCCCCGCCAGCATCAGCTCCAACCAAACGAGCCATGGCCTGTTCGAAGAGCACGTCGATCGCGATCCGACGGCCATCGCGGTCATCGTGCCGGATCTGGCGGGGGAACAGCGGCAGCTGATCAGCTTTGGCAACTTGGACGGCCAGGCCAACCAGTTGGCCAATGCGCTGTTGGCGGACGGCGTGGCCCCGGGAGAGCGCGTGGCCCTGCTGCTCCCTCGCGGCCTTGATGTGGTTGTGGGCATTTTCGGGGTGCTCAAAGCCGGGGCGGCCTTCGTCGTCCTGGATCCAGACTTGCCCGCGGCACGCCTGACAGCCATGCTCGCGGACGCGCGTCCAAGCTGTCTGGTCGTCGATCCGGAGGTTGTCGATCCGGCCGTCGCCGCTGGGATCCCGGTGCTGCCGTTGGCCCGGGCGCTCGCGAACGGCTCTACGCAACGGCCTGCGCTGGCCTTGCCCGTCAATGCGCTCGCCTATCTGCTCTTTACGTCGGGCACCACCGGAACACCGAATGGCGTTCTGGTGGAGCACCGGGGGATCATCAATGTGCTGGCCACGGCGGCCACCCTGCTGTCGCTCGGCGCCGGTGAACGGTTTGCCAATCCGCTCTCGCTCAACTTCGATGGTGGCCTGTTCAATCTGCTGACCCCGCTTTGCGCGGGGGCAACCGCAGTGCTGGTGCCCCGGGAGGGCGACTTCCTCGGTGCGGGTCTGCTGGACCTGTTGACCCGGGAACACATCACCCATCTGCTGCTCGTGCCTTCCATGCTGGCGGCGCTGCCGGACGCCGAGCTCCCCGCATTGTCAACGCTGATGGTCGCGGGCGAGGCGTGTCCGGCGGAGCTGGTGCGGCGATGGGGTCCCGGGCGCCGATTCTGGAACTTGTATGGACCAACGGAGATGTCGATCTGGGCCACGTACGCCCCGTGCCAACCGGATGGCTCAACGCCACCGATCGGTCGCCCGATTCCCGGCATCAGCGTTTATGTCGTGGATCGCCGCGGCCGTTTGGCGCCGCCAGGGGCCGCCGGTGAGCTGTGGCTGGGTGGTGTCGGCGTCGCGCGGGGATATCTCAACCGACCCGAACTGAGCGCCAGCAAGTTTTTACCGAATCTGTTCGCGGAGGGACGGGTGTACCGCAGTGGAGACCTTGTTCGCTGGCGGATGGACGGGGGTTCTGCCGAGCCTGTGCTGGAGTTTCTGGGCCGCTGCGATTCACAAGTCAAGGTCGGCGGCCATCGCATCGAGCTGGGCGAGATCGAGGCGCAGCTTCGCGCCTGCGACGGTGTGCGCGACGCGGCGGTGATCACGCACGGCGAGGGCCGCTCCAAGCGACTGGTGGCTTACATCGTTCCGACCCCTGCTGGCCCATCCCCCGACCTGCGGCGGCTGCGCGACGCGCTGCGCCAGAAACTGCCCGAACCGCTGGTGCCAGCGACCATCGTTGCCCTGGAGGCCTTGCCCCTGACCGTGAATGGCAAGCTCGACCGGCGTGCACTGCCCGAACCCGACCTGACAAGGGCAGAGCTGCCGTCTGAGCCGAGAACCGAGGTCGAGCGCCTGCTGTGCGAGATCTGGCAGCGCACGCTGCGGCGCGAGGCGATCGGCATTCATGACAACTATTTCCAACTGGGCGGCGACTCCATCACCAGCATCCAGATCGTCTCTCAGGTTCAGGCCCTGGGGTATTCCCTGAAGGCCAGCCAGGTGTTCGATCATCAAACGATTGCCACCCTGGCTGAGGTCGTCGTCCCTACCCCCAATGCCGCCGTTCAGGGCCTGGTCGTCGGCACGGTACCGGTCACACCGATCCAACAGTGGTTCTTTTCCCTCGACCTGCCCACCCCTGACCACTTCACCCAGTCGATGCTGCTGGAGGCGCCTGCGGCCATGTCTTGCACGTCTCTGCAGGAAGCGTTGCGGGCCGTCATCCGCCACCACGACATCCTGCGCGCGCGGGTCTTGCGGAGCGGTTCCCACTGGTGTCTGGACATCGCAGCGGCGATCGATGCGCCGCCGATCGAGGAGCACCACTTTGGCGAGTTGGACCCGCAGGCCCGGGCTGCGGTGATCCAGCGTGAAACCGCGCGGCTTCAGACCAGCCTCGACCTCAGCGCCGGACCGATGATGCGCATGGCGCTGTTCCGCTTCGGCGCAGACCAACCGGTCCGGCTGTTTTGGGTGATCCATCACCTGGCGGTGGACGCGGTTTCCTGGGGTGTGCTGATCGCCGACCTGGCCACGACCTACCGCCAGGCGAGCGCTGGCGAGCCTCTGAAACTGCCGCCCAAGACCACTTCGTTCCAACGCTGGGCCGAGATGCTGGTGGAGTACGCCGCCCATGAGCCCTTCGCGGCTGAGCGGGCCTCCCTGGCTGATCTGGTGCCGACCCCGCTGCCACTCGATCACCCTGGCGGCGCCAACCGCCTGGAGACCGCCGCAGAGCATCGCATCCGTCTTGGCAGGGAAGCGACACAGGTGATGCTCACCCGGGCGCTGCGCCCCTACAACGTCGGCGTCCAGGAGCTCTTGCTCGCCGCCCTTGCCGAGGTGCTGGGGTCATGGACAGGGCACACCGAGCTCTGGATCGACATGGAGGGACATGGCCGCGGGTCACTGCTGGAGGATGTTGATGTTTCGCGCACCGTTGGCTGGTTCACCTCCCTCTACCCGCTGCGGCTGCCATTGGCCGCCGCGGATCCGACCGAACGGCTGATTGACGTCAAGGAAGCGCTTCGCGGGGTGCCGCGGCGGGGCGTCGGCTATGGACTCCTCCGCTATCTCCACCCCGACGGCGATACCCTGGCCTGGCCGCAGCCCGAGATCAGCTTCAACTACCTGGGGCAGGCGCAACATGAGCTCGATGCGGGCCTCGGTCTGCGGCGAGCCAGCGAGGCGGTGGGGTCGTCGCTGGCGTCAACGGGCGAGCGCCCGCACCTGCTGGCGATCAATGCCCGCATCGTGGAGGACCAGCTGGCCATCAGCTTGTCTTACAGCCGCGCCCACCACAGCGCGGCCACCATCGAGGCGCTTGCCGGGGGGATGGTGCGGGCACTGGAGGGATTGATCCAGTGTTGCAGTGCGCCGGGGGCAGGTGGCGTGACGCCAAGTGATTTCCCATTGGCCCTGCTCAACCGCGCCCAGCTGGAGGCCGCGCTGAGGCAGGTGGAGGTTGAGGATGGCGCGGTGGAGGCGATCTATCCATTGATTGCCGTCCAACCCGCCCTGCTGGACGCAACCCTTCAGTCGGGCTCCCCGTCGATGTGGCGCACCCAGGTTGTGCTGGAGATCTCCGGCTCGCTGGAGGCCGCCATGCTGCGCCAGGCTTGGCAGCGGGTGCTTTGTGGACAGCCGTTGCTGCGCAGTTGCTTCGCCTGGAATGGGCTGCGGGAGCCGGTTCAGGTGGTGCGCCGCGATCTGGAGGTGCCTTGGCGGGAGCTCGACTGGTCAGCGCGCGAGGACGACCCCTCTTCGCTGGCGCGGCTCTGCTCCGAGCTTGTGGCGACTGAGCTGCCTCTCCATCGGGCGCCCTTGCTGCGCCTCGTGCTGGTGCGCCGGGCCCCGGAGCGGCACACGCTGGTGTTTGATGCGCACCACTTGCTGGCGGACGGCTGGAGTCTTGGCGTGATCCTGCGCGACCTCGCCACGGCCTATGCGGATCTGCGGCAGGGACGGGAGGCCCGCCCAGCGATGCAGGCAGCCTATGAGCGTTATTTGCGCTGGCGAACCACTGTTGATCTTGAGCCAGCCCGTCGCCACTGGAGCGAGATCTTGCGTGACGTCCAAGTGGCGACTCCACTGCCCGCTGAGCGCCCTGTCCATGCCGATGACATCACCGATTCTGGCCACGGACACTGCAGCCTCCATCTGGATGCCGCAGCCACAGCGCGGATCCAGGCCGCGGCCGAGGCTGCCCGGGTGACGCCGGCGACCCTCCTTGATGGGGCCTGGGCGACGGTGCTGCAACAGGCCAGTGGTTGCGCTGATGTGGTGTTTGGCATGACGGTTTCCGGACGGGATGTGCCCGTGCCAGGCGTTGACGCCCTTGTTGGCCACTTCATCGACTTCCTGCCATTGCGGCTGCGCGGTCGCGATGGCCGCGATGGGGTGACCTGGCTGCAGGAGGTGCAGACGACGCGGACCGAGGCGATCAGCCATCAGCATCTCGGCCTGCGCGAGATCCAAACCTGCAGCGCTGTTCCGGCAGACCAGCCCCTCTTCCGCAGCTTCGTGGTGTTCGAGAACTACCCGCTGGAACTGTCCCTATTCGAACGCACTGGCCTTGAGGTGACCATGCGATCGGGCGCGGCCAACACCTCCCATTACCCCCTTGCCGTTGGCGCCATGCCCAAGGGCGACCAGCTGACCCTCTTCTTCAACTACGACATCCGACGCTTTGAGCCGGAGGCCATTACTGAGCTCGCCAAGGCGCTGAAGGGGGCCATGGAGGAGCTGTGCGCGGCCTGCGAAACCATGGAGGTTGGCGGGGGTGGGGAACTGCCGATGGACAGCGAGAGCGCCTCAGGATTTCCAGTCACTTGGGACAAGCCCGAGGAGGCGGAGGAGATGTGGTTGCTGGATCAGATCCATTGCCCCACCCCGGTGTGCACGCTCGACTACCAGCTGCGCCTGCAAACCTTCCTGATCGGCACCAATCGCTCCAACAGTCGCTTTGGGCTGCCGATCGGATCAGAACCGAAGCTGATCAACGGCTTCGTCTACAACCGGCTCGTCACGGCAGACCTGGATCCGGAAACCATGTCTGCTGTTCTGCGGGCCTGCGATGACAACGTGCGCAACGGCTATGCGGAGCTGAGCCGCAACTGGGAGGAGACCTGGCTCCCCCAGATCCAGGAGCATCTGGCCGCCTTCAGCAGCTTCGATCTGGCCGCCGCGTCCGTCCCGGAGCTGTGCAGCCACCTCGCCGCTGTGCGCGAACGGGTGGAGTCGCTGTGGGAGCTGCACAACGATCTGCTGGTGCCCTTGCTTCTGGCACTGCACGATTTTGAGGAGGCGTTCCGCGACCTGTTCCCCGCTGCCGGCCCGCTGGCCGTATTTGACCTGCTCGGCGGCCTGCCAAACAAGACGACGGAGGCGAACCTGAAACTCTGGGAACTGGGTCGGCGATCTGCCCAGACTCCATCTCTGCGGGCGATGCTGGCGGAGGGATCGGTTGCCACCCTTGCGGAGCGGCTGGCGCAGACCACCGAGGGACGAGCGCTGTGGGCGGATCTTGAGGCGTTTTTGCGGGATTACGGCGAACGCAACGATGACCTCTTCCTCGATCACCCGAGCTGGATCGAGGATCCCACAGCCATGCTGCGGGGCCTGCGGGAGGCTGTGCTCCAGCCTGAGCGCGATCTGGCCGCCGAGTTTGCTCGCCACGCCGCGCTCCGCGAAGAGAGGGTGGCAGAAGTGCGTGCCGTGTTGGCGGATCTGCCGGCCGCAGTGGCCGCGGAGTTTGAACACCTGCTCACCGCAGCGCAGGTCGCCACGATCCTCAGTGAAGACCACCACTTCTGGATCGACTGCAAAATCTCGCATCACGCGCGCCGCGTTGCCCTGGAGCTGGGTCGCCGTCTCACCGCGGAGGGTCTGCTCGGCGCCAGCGACGATGTGTTCCACCTCGGTGTTGACGAACTGGTCGCCCTTCGTGAGGGTTGGCCCAGCGACGATGTGCTGCGGATTCGGGTCGCCCAGCGCAAGGCCGAGCTGGTCCGCTTGGCTGACGTGCGTCCACCGACGATGCTTGGCGTGCCACGACCTCTCCTGCCCATGGACTGCGCCATGCTCCAGGTCAGCACGAAATTCAGCGGCAACCTGTTTCAGGCACCTGCGTCTCCGGATGGACCGCTGGTTGGCATGCCGGCCTCCAGTGGCCGGGTGATTGGCACCGCGCGGATTCTGAGCAGCCTGGAGGACACTGACAAGTTGCGCCCGGGTGACATCCTCGTCACGGCATTCACACTGCCGTCTTGGACCCCGTTCTTTGCCAGCGTGGCGGCAGTGGTAACCAACATCGGCGGTATGCTTTGCCATGCTGCGGTCGTCGCCCGCGAGTATCAGATTCCAGCAGTGGTCGGCACGGTCCACGCCACCGAAATCTTCCGCGATGGCCAACTGATCGAAGTCGATGGTGAGGCCGGCACGGTCCGGTTGCTCAGCGAATCGACGCGTTAATCATCCCCATTCCAGTCACCTTCCTATGCGTCAGATCGAAGAGGTCGCCACCATCGCGGCGGAACAGTTTGAACGTCAACACCTTGTCAGGGGCCAGCCCTTGATTGTGCGGAACGTGGCTTCGGCATGGCCAGCGGCGCACTGGTCGCTCGCCAGCTTGCGGCAAGACTTCAGAGGACGAGAACTGAAAGTACAGATTTTTGATGATCCGGCATCCCGTCACGCCTCCTGGCGGTACGAGGTACGACGGTTCGAGGCCTACCTTGATGAAATGCAAACGGAGGCAGGGATTGCGCAGTATTTAACATACACATCGCTGATGAAAACATTCCCGGAGTTGGTCGGCGATGTGAGCTTGCCCCCGTTTTTGGCGCCGTTTACGCAAGGGGTCGAGGCCGGGAATTTTGGTCTATTCATTGGTCCAGAAGGACAGGGTACCGAACTTCACTATCATCCGATTCTTTGGGGCGGTGCCTCGCAGGCTTTTGCGGTATCTGTTGTTGGCAGGAAGTTGTTTCAACTGTTTCCGGCATCAGCAACAGGCTATCTTTATCCCTTTCCAATTTGGCAAGGGTTCCCGAAAACAGGAAATTGGTCGCAGGTCAGCGAAGTTTCAGAGGCCTTCCCGCGCTTTGCCAAGGCAGAACCAATCGATGTTGAGCTTGGGCCAGGCGATGGCCTTTACATCCCACCGCACTGGTGGCACTCCACCCGCTGCCTTGAAGAATCGGTCTCCCTGACGCTGTTCTTCCCGGGAGATTGGCGGTATCGGTTTTCCCCTCGACTTGTGCCCAGGGATCTGACGATCTACGCGGCGATGGGTCTGCTGCAAGCGGGAATGAAGCTGCAAGATCTGGGGAAGACCCTGGCCAACCGCAGGCGCTAAAATGCAACGTGATGCCACCAGGGATACAGACGCGTGATCTGCACGGGGCATGGCCGCGGGGGCCAGCAGAGGACAAGCCCCGCCACGTCCACAGCCGGCAGCAAGAACTCTGCCACCGACAGTGGGCAGATCACCAAGAACCTTGCGCACAAAGGCTTCGGAGGGCTGATGGACAGACGCATTCGTGGCGGACGACATGGGCGGGCCGCGATGTTGGCGACAAAAGCCATGATTCATGAACAAAAAGCGAAGATCACGATTTTGAATGCCGACTGAACAAGATCAACCTGCATTGATCAATACGAGCCAATGGCATGGCCTGAACCCCAGGCAGGATTTGCCCATTCCCATGCGAGCCAGCATGCTATTACGAGATCTTAAGACTCAGTGTTGAGAGGCTGGCATGAAATGTTGTGGCCGGTTGCCGCAATCCACTCCATTGGTTATTTTGGATTATCTCTCTCAGTCCGTCCAGACCATGCAGACCACCTTGCACACGGTCCAATCGCTTCAGGAACTGGCCAATGTGGGTTCTGAGCGAACTGTTGATTTCACCATTCTCCAGCTCAACGATGTCTACGACGCCATGCCCGTTGAAGGTGGCCGGCGGGGCGGCCTCGGACGGGTGGCGACCCTCTATCAGCAACTCCGCGAAGAGAATCCCAACATCTTCTCGGTAATGGTTGGTGATTTTCTTGCCCCTTCGGCGATCGGAGCGATCACCGGTGACGGCGGCTATCACATGATTGAAGCGCTCAATGCATTCGGTCTCACCTACGCCACCATGGGAAACCATGAGTTTGATGTTTCCCAGTCTGATTTGCGCCAGCGCATTAAAGACAGCGACTTCACCTGGATCGTATCCAATGTCAAGGACGGTCAGGGCTTACCTTTTGAGGGCGTGGAAGAGCGTGTCCTGATCACATTTGAGAACGGCCGAGGTGATGCTGCGCGAATCGCCCTGATCGGCTTGTGCACCGACATGGTGAAGAAGTCATGGCTCCGCTATGAGGATCCGATTGCTGGCGCCAAGCGCCAGGTTGCTGAGATCGGCGAGTCTGCCGATGTTTTTGTAGCCATGACCCACCTTCCCATGGCCCAGGATCATATTTTGGGTGAAACTGTACAACGCCTCGATGTGCTTCTCGGTGGACATGAACACGAGGCTGCCAAAGCGATCGTTGGCGACGACGCCACACCGATCTTCAAGGCCGACTCCAACGCGCGCAGCGCTTTCGTACACCGCTTCCGGTTTGACCTTGAGACCCGAATCACAACACTTTACTCAGAAATTGTTAACATTGATGCGCATTTTGCCGAGGAAGAAGCGACGGCTCGGGTCGTGCGCGGCTGGCAAGACATGGCCTACAACACGTTGCGAGCCCAGGGGTATGAGCCGATGGAGGTGGTTGGCCACACGGATCAGCCCCTGAATGGAGCAGAGGCCGATATTCGCAAACAACCAACCAATCTTGGACAACTGATCGCCGAAACGTTCCTGGCAGAGGTACCGGAAGCGGATGGTGCCTTTCTGATCGCTGGTCTATTCCGCATCGACGGCGTGATCCCGCCAGGTCAAATTCTCTATATTGATGTGGTCCGGATCTTCCCGGTCGGCGGTAAGCTCAGCGTCCTGAAATTCCCAGGTTGGCTGTTGCGCACGATGCTCACATCCGCCGCCGCCAAGCCTGGCGACGGCAGCTATCCCGTTTTGGCTAACATCGCGCGAGCGGCTGATGGCATCGGTTGGACGATTGGTGGCCGGCCGATGCAGGACGATTCCATGTACACGATTGTCTACCCGGAATTTCCCGCGTCCTACCTCGCGCTGCCACCCTTCAAGGGCAGTGGCATGAGCAAGCTTTACGACACACGGGGGATGCGGGCGATCCTGACCGATCGTCTGCGCCGCGATCTTGCTGGTGCCACCGCAGGGACGGCGACCTAGTGTGCAGTCCCGCAAGTTCATGCGTTTCTTCAGCTTGGTCCGCACGTCCAGATGCCTTCCTCAGCGAGGGCTCCGGGTGAGACATCCAGCAAAGGATTCACAGCGTATTTACGAGACTGCAGACTAGGCGAGCTTTGGCGTTGACTCCCTGAAGGAGGCGGGCCACTCAGTTCTACAGAGCTGTGTTCGACTGGCCTTTGAAGGTGACTCGAGCGGGGTCAAGCTGGCGGTCCTTCCTGGCAGCAAGGAGTGTGCCTAGCGGTCTCATTTCGTGGCCGGCCGCATTGAATCCACCCTTCACGCTGCGGAGTGTGGGGGTGGCTTCGTACGGTGGCAAGGTCCGAGTCCGCAGGCACAGGTGGCGATCTGTAGCAATCCGTAGGGTTTTCCCTGCACGATCCTCCAATCCCCTTAAGGTTCTGGTTGATCCTGTCGGTTGCCAGGAGTCACTGCTCAGCCCATTTCAATTCGACCACTTCTTCCGCCATGCCCGCAGGAACCGAAGGGAATGATCAAGCCGCAGAGGCAACCGAGATTGTCCGCCAGTACATGTTCGGTTCCTTTGCAGCTCAGTTGATGCCATCGCTTCCGCTTGTGGATCATGCGATGCAGTCCGGGATGCAACTGCAGTTGGTTCGGGCGCTGGCAAGCCACTTCGATGTCGAATTTGCCAGCAAACGCGTCCGGAGTCTGCTTAGTGAGCTGACTGGCAATAGCCCCGGTTCAATTGCCGTCAAATTGATGAAAGATATGGTGGCGCAAACTGGAGACAATCAGGAAATCATTCAAGATGCGAAGTCTGTTTTGGGTATGTTTGTGAGTGAAGGCGCACAAAAGACAGCGGGTAAATTGATCAAATCCGCGATTCCTGGAGCGCGACTTGTGTTTGGCTACGGCGAACTGGTAGAACCTCTCGCGACGCTTTATGCCATCGGTCACGTGTTCATTACTCATTTCGAATCCGGTGGCACAATTTGGACCTTTGAGGTTTCTCTCTTCAAGGAACGGTATGAGAAAGAGTTCCAGGTCGGCCGAAAGATTGTGGAACTCAGGTCCAAGCAGGGCGAGCCATGAACAAGGCTTGCGATTTGGATTGGATCACGTAAGCACTCTGGTTCCTCACAAGCTCGCAAGGCTGATGGGGAGAGCGAGGGCTGACCAAAAGTCCCGTCGATGCCGATGATCAAGGCGCGTGTCCATCAGCAGACCAGTCGTCACTTGTGCTCAGCCAGGACGGTCCGCTTTCTTCAGCCCCATTTGCGGGGCCTCCAGTTGACTTGAGACAGCCCTGTGAGGAGAGCTCAATTCAAGCGCCATCGTGAGGTCTGATGGGCAACCCCTGATCAACTGTAAGAGATGCTAGCGTTCGAGACAGGTCGGATGCCTAGATCATTCTGCAGGCTTTCAGCCATGTGCGAGGGCGCTTGCAAGAGGCCTTTGCTGAACGAACTCCTGATGCAGGCCCAACTGGTTTCGAGAAGCTTTGCAGCTTTATTGGTCATCACAATGATTCTTTGCCACATTTTGTCCAAACGCGTCCCAGGTGAGTGCCCTGCAACCTTGACCAGATGGAATCTGTGCCTGTCCCTGTGAACCCGTGGCTGCAGCCTCTGCGTGAAGATGCCCGCCTGAGGCTTTTTTGTCTGCCGTTCGCTGGCAGCGGGGCCTCATTGTATATGCCCTGGCACTCCTACCTGCGCCCCGATATCGCCCTCTGTCCCCTTCAGCTGCCCGGCCGGGAAGCACGCTTACGGGAGACGGCCATCAGCGAAATCGGAGCACTGGCGATGGAGATCGCTAACGCCATCGACTCCAGTCTTGATCGTCCCTATGCCCTGCTGGGCTACAGCTTTGGCGCTTTGCTCGCCTTTGAACTGAGCCGCGAACTGCGCCGTCGTGGCCGGCCGCTGCCCCTGAGGCTGATTGTGGTCTCCTCCAGGGCCCCCGATCAGGACAAGGCGCCGTCCATTTCTCACCTGGGAGATCCCGCCTTCGTTGCAGCACTCCAGACCCGCTACGAGGCCATTCCAGCGGCGATTCTGGCTGATCCTGAAATTCTGGCACTGTTCTTGCCAGTGCTGCGCGCCGACTTTCTGGCGTTTGAGCGCTATCAACACCTGCCGGAAGCACCCCTGCCGGTGCCAATTGCAGCCTGGTTCGGCTCTCACGACCGCACGCTGACGCGTGACCAGGTGGTGGCCTGGTCGTCGCACACATCCGCTGCCTTTGAGCTGCATGAAATCGCGGCCGGGCATTTCTTCCATCGCGACCCCCGACTGATCCGCGGCATCGAGACTCTGCTGGTTTGAGCAGAGCAGCCTGTTCGCTGCGTGGGGCGAAACAGGTGTGCTGAGCGTCTCTCAGAGCTGGCGATTCAGGCTTCTGATGGCCCAGATCGCCAGGGCTGACCAAAAGTCCCATCGATGCTGATGATCAAGGCGCATGTCAATTACTAGGAGCCTATTGCGCATAGATGTCCATGCGAGAATATCGAGATAATTCGAGACCAAGACGAAATCATTCCGCGATAAATCGAGCTCCGACTCGACTAAATCCAGGTCAAATCTGCTCTTGATTAGGCAGCAAGCTCCTCCAATCCCAAACCAAGCCACTCGGGCAGGAACAGAAGGCAGGCCCAGCCTTAACTTGGAGTTGGTCCAAAGCACGAGCGGAGCTTTCTGCCTAATCAAGAGCAGATTTGACCTGGATTTAGTCGAGTCGGAGCTCGATTTATCGCGGAATGATTTCGTCTTGGTCTCGAATTATCTCGATATTCTCGCATGGACATCTATGCGCAATAGGCTC
>JBKDSV010000064.1:0-21621 GCA_046340795.1 Cyanobacteriota bacterium
GGGCTGACCAAAAGTCCTGTGGAAGCTGGGGATCAGGGCGCCTGTTCATCGGCAGACCCGTCGTCATTTGTGCCCAGCCAGGACGATCCGCGTTCTTCAGCTCCATTTGCGGGACCTCAACTTGACCTTGAGGCAGCCCTGACCTTGAGGCAGCCCTGGGGTGCCGGGAGATTTACACCACTCGCCGGGACGCCAGCTCCTGAAAAAGCGAGCCCCAGGGAAAAGCAGCAAAACCGAATGGGTTGGGTCGTCGCTCAGTGATCCTCACACTCCAGTCAGTTGATCGCTTCAAAGTGCCAGGCAAGGAGTGCGAACGATCTGCATCGATGAAAAGAGTGGAACTCAGGCATTGGAGAGGGCCCGGGACTGCCTTCGAGAGCTCGAGCCCTATTCCTGAAGGAGAAAGGATTCAGCTTCGCCCGGGCAGATAGAGGCTTCCAGTAGAGAGGCGCGAAACTGGGCGGATGCGAGGGTTTGCAGAGCGGACGCGCCATCGCTGACGCAAAACTGGGGGCCTAGGCGCACGTAGCGGCTGCTGCCTGTCGCCTGCACCTTCGCCACCACGGGCACCCGATGCACCCCCAGTTCCTGGTCGGGCTTGTGGCGTTGCAGGCACTCCCTGAGCCGGTGCTGAATCGCAATATCGCCCGCCTGCTCCACCGGCAACTCCACCATCAGATACCGCAGATCCTCGATGCTGCAGCAATCGTCCAGGATCACCTGCACCCGGTCATCCCGTCGATCCACTGAGGCCCACACCATCAGGCGGGCATCCACCATCAGGTGGTCGGCCAAGCGGGCGTAGCTCTTGGGAAATACCACAGCTTCACAAGATCCGGTGAGATCCTCCAGCAGCAAAACAGCCATGCGATCACCCTTGCGGGTGTTGACCTGACGACAGTCCGCCACCATGACCAGCAGGCTGATCTTTGCCCGATCAGCCTGCTCCTCCAGGCTGGCAAGCCCGATAGGCGCCAACAGCCGCAGGGCGCCATTCCATTGTTTGAGGGGATGGTCAGAGAGGTAGAAGCCCACCAGGTCTTTTTCCAGGCGTAGCTTCTCCATTGGCGCATATTCCGGCACCGGTGCGGCTTTCGGGGCCCGCATCGCCTCCGACGAGGCTGCGGTGCCCGCTGGCTCAGAGCCTCCTAGGAGATCCAAAAGATTGCCCTGACCACTGGCCCGATCCCGTGCCCTGGCGCTGGCCCAATCGAGCACCAAATCGAGATCAGCCAACAGCTGGGCCCGGTTGGCGTTGGCTTCGAGGCCATCCATCGCGCCGGAATGGATCAAGGCTTCCATGGCCCGCCGATTCAGCTGTTGCTGTGGGATGCGATCGCACAGGTCGGCCAGGGACAGAAATGGTCCGCCATGCTGACGGCTCTCGATCAGAAGGCGAATGGCTCCATCCCCGAGATTACGAATGGCGGAAAGACCAAAAAGAATGCGCTTGTCAACGGGGGTAAAATCTACGCCAGAAGCATTCACATCAGGCGGCATGACTTGGATGCCCATGGCATTGCAATTAGAGATGTAACGCTGCACCTTGTCGCTATCGCCCGCATTGACTGTGAGCAAGGCGGCCATGTAAGCCACCGGATAGTGAGCTTTCAAATACGCGGTCTGATAGGTGACTGCGCCATAGGCCGTGGAGTGGCTCTTGTTGAAGCAATATTCAGCAAACAGCACCATCTGCTCAAAAAGACTTGTGGCGATATCTTCATCCACGCCGCGCTCTTTGGCACCCTTTACAAAAAGATCTTGATGTTTTTCCATCTCTGATTTCTTTTTCTTACCCATCGCTCTTCTGAGTAGATCCGCTTCGCCAAGAGAATAGCCAGCCAGATCTTGAGCAATTTTCATGATCTGCTCTTGGTAGACCATAATTCCGTAGGTTTCACTCAGGATTGGTTCCAACTTTGGATGCGCCACATCAATCCGCTCACGGCCGTGTTTGCGATTGATAAATTTAGGAATCAAGCCAGCATCTAAAGGCCCCGGTCTGTAAAGAGCCAGAATGGAAGAGATGTCTTCCAGGGAAGAGGGCTTAAGATCCTTGACGATCTGGCGCATACCGCTAGATTCAAGTTGAAAAATTCCTTCCAAATCTCCACGGGCCAAAAGCTCAAATGTGGCTGGATCTTGCTGGGGAAGAGAATCCATATCCAATTTGCTACTCTGGTCATTAGCAATTAAAGAGGTGGCTTTTTCAATCATGGTTAGATTTTTTAGGCCAAGAAAATCCATCTTCAACAAGCCCATTGCTTCCACGTCTTCCATGAAGTATTGCGTAATCACCTGGCCATCATTATTGCGCTGAAGTGGCACTAGCTCATCCAGTGGATCCGCCGCAATCACAACACCAGCGGCGTGGACACCAAATGTTTTGTTGGTGCCTTCAATCCGGCGTGCCAAATCAATCCAGTGACGCACTTTTGGATCAGATTCGTATTTTTCTCGGAACTCTGGCGCTGGGGATTCAGCGCCAATCATCTCCGCCAGTTTTGCCGGCTTGCCCCGCACCACAGGGATCAATTTCGCCAGACGGTCCGCATCGCCATAGGGAATATCCAACACTCTGGCCACATCCTTCAAGACCGCTTTGGATGTCATGCGGTTGAAGGTGATGATTTGTGCAACCTTGTCTTCGCCATAGCGCTTGGTGACGTAGTCAATCACTTCGCCCCGGCGTTCGATGCAAAAATCAGTATCAATATCAGGCATGGATTTGCGTTCTGGATTCAAAAAGCGCTCAAACAACAGCCCATGCTTGACCGGATCAATATTGGTGATTGCCAGGCCATAAGCCACCAGGGAGCCGGCGGCTGAACCACGCCCCGGACCAACGGCAATGCCGTTTTCACGCGCAAAGCGAATGTAATCCCAAACAACAAGAAAATAGGTGGAAAATCCCGTTTCTTCGATTACTTTCAACTCAAACTCAAGCCTTTCCAGATAGTTTGTTTCAGGGGCTTGATCGGGATTGAGCTGCAGACGTTCTCTCAGTCCAGCCAGGGTCACCTCCTTGAGATAGCTGGCTGCATTGTGCATCGTGGGGATGGGAAAACGTGGCATCTGAGAGCGACCAAGAATGTCGTAATCCTCTACCTTGTCTGCAATCTTGCCTGTGGTTTCGATGGCCCGCTGGATGGTCTCAGGCTCGAGGTGATCAGCAAATAGACGCGCCATTTCAGCCTCACTTTTGAGATACTCCGTTCCCGTATAACGCAGCCGTTTTTCATCACTGATCAGCTTGCCTGTGAGCACGCAAAGCAGGGCATCATGGGCTTCCACGTCGCCACTGCTGAGGTAGTGAGCATCATTGGTGGCGATCAACTCGATTCCCAGCTCCGCACCAATGCGCGCCATTTCTACATTCACGATGCGATCTTCCATCCCGCCATGATCCTGAATCTCCAGGTAGTAGTCGTCAGCAAATACCTCTTGATACCAGCGCGCCACTTCACGGGCAACATCCGGCCGGCCCTGGAGAATGGCCTGAGGCACCTCGCCCCCAAGACAGGCGGTGGCAGCAATGAGCCCCTCGCTGTGCTCTCGCAATAGTTGCTTGTCGATGCAGGCACGAGCAAAGATGCCACGGCCGCGCATGCCGCGCAGATGAGAGATGCTGGTTAATTTGACAAGATTCCGATAGCCCGTTGCGTTTTTCGCCAGCACAACCAGATGATAGCGCCGCTCTTTCTTGGGCTGAGGTTCATCAATGCTGCCATTGATGACATACATTTCATTGCCAATGATTGGCTTGATGCCAGCTTTTTTACAGGACTTCAGCAGTTCAATTGCGCCATACATCACACCGTGATCGGTGAGGGCAAGCGCGGGCATCCCAAGGGCCACGGCGCGCTCCACCAGCGCCGGCAACTGGGAAGCGCCATCCAGGAGGCTGTAGTCGCTGTGGTTATGGAGAGAAACAAAACTCACGACGAAACCAGAGCGCTGGCTTACCTTAAGGGATCCAGACCACTAAGCCTGGTGTCAATCCGACCAGACCAGCGCCTTCAAACACCAGGGGTGGAGAGCTCGGCGGGGATAAGCGGCGCCGCGGGTCGGTTTCGCATCACGGCTGCGGCCTGCTCGTATTGATGGGCCACCCGCAGCAGCTTGGCCTCCTCCAGCACGCCCCCGATCAGTTGCAACCCGATCGGCAGGCCCTGGTCATCAAAGCCGCAGGGCAGGCTGATGGCTGGCAGCCCGGCCAGGTTGGCCGGAATCGTCAGCAGATCGGCCAGATACATGGCCAGGGGATCATCGGTGTGGGCCCCGAAGCGGAAGGCCGTGGTGGGGGAGGTGGGGGAGAGGAGCACATCCACCCGCTCAAAGGCCTGGTCGAAGTCTTGACGAATCAGGGTGCGCACGCGCTGGGCCTGCTTGTAGTACGCGTCCACATAGCCGGCGGAGAGGGCATAGGTGCCGATCAGGATGCGACGCTTCACCTCATCGCCAAAACCCTCCGCCCGGCTGAGGGCGGTCATCACGGCCAGATTGTCGGCGCTGCCCGCCGCCTCGCTGCGCCGGCCATACTTCACGCCGTCATAGCGGGCCAGATTGGCGGAGGCCTCCGACGGGGCAATGACGTAATAGGTGGCGATCCCGTCGTCGAAGCGGGGACAGCTCACATCCACCAGCTCGCAGCCCAGGGCCTGCAGCACCTTGGCGGCGGCGAGCACGGAGGTTTTCACCGATTCAGCCAGCCCCTGTTCGTGGAAGCCCTCCTGGATCAGACCCACCCGCAGGCCGGCCAGTGGTTGGTTGATCCCCGCCAGATAATCGGGCACGGGCACCTTCAGGCAGGTGGCATCGCGGGGATCCTCGCCCGCGATCACCTGAAGCACCTCGGCCGCATCCGCCACCGACAGGCTGAAGGGCCCCACCTGGTCGAGAGAGCTGGCAAAGGCCACCAGTCCCCAGCGGCTCACCCTGCCATAGGTGGGTTTGAGGCCCACCACGCCACAGAAGCTGGCGGGTTGGCGGATGGAGCCGCCGGTGTCGGAGCCAAGGGCCACCTGGCAGGCGCCGCTGGCCACCGCCGCCGCGCTCCCCCCGGAGCTGCCCCCTGGCACCCGGGAGGGATCCCAGGGGTTGCGACTGGGGCCGAAGGCGGAGGTTTCCGTTGAGCTGCCCATGGCGAACTCATCCAGATTGGTCTTGCCGATCAACACCGCTCCAGCCGTCCAGAGTCGCTCGGTGACCGTGGATTCGTAAGGGGGCACGAAGTGCTCCAACATGCGGCTGGAACAGGTGGTGCGAAGGCCTCGGGTGCAGAGGTTGTCCTTGATGGCCACGGGAATTCCCGCCAGTGGTGGCAACGTTTCCCCTGCGGCGCGGGCGGCGTCGACACGGTCAGCATCCGCCAGGGCCCGCTCCGCGCAGACCTCCAGAAAGGCGTGAACCTGCGGCTCCACGGCCTGAAGGCGGGCCAAGGTGGCCTCAGTGAGCTCCCTGGCGGAGATCTCTCCCCGCTGCAATCTGCCGCGCCATTCGGCGATGCCCATGCCAGCGCACCCTCAGCTTGCTGGACGCTATCAGCTCAGGTGCGGACCACCCGGCCTACGACGAGAGCCCGGGGGAAGGGGCGTCCGGAAGTTCGGTGAAGGGTTCGCCGCGGCAGGCGCGCAGCAGGCGGTGCTCCATGCTCGCGGGCGCTTCCGTGCGCAGATCGTCCAGAAAGGGCACCAGGGCCGTCTCCAGCGTGTGTCTTCTGATGAAAGGGCCAAACCAGTACACCGCGTCTGGAGAGCGGGTTTCCACCCGTGCCCACCAGGCGAGGCCCACCGCATTGGCAAGGTTGCGCACTGGCCAGAGCAGGGGATTCATGGCTGGTTGCGGGGTTCCGCCCCATTCTGCTCATCCAGCGTCGACGCGGCTTGTGGATTCGCTGTCATGGTGGATTTACAGATTGATGTCGCTGGCAAACGTCGCCATCGCTGGCGGCTCGAACAACCGCTTGGCTGGTGGCTGCTCAGGTGCGTCAGCCGCCGACGGTGCCTGGCCCACGAGCAGCTCCGCGAACCGCTGCTCCGCCGGTGGCGCTGACGACTGTGATTCCGCGACGGGCGACTCCGCGAACGGCGGCTCTGTCGGCGGCACGGACGGCTGCGGCACTGCGGCGGGACGCTCTGACACCGGAATCTCTGCCAGCGCTGGCCCGGACTGCGCAGACCGCGAGAAGAGCGGCTCCGCCAACGGTTGCTCTAAGAAGGATGGCTCTGAAAAAGATTGCTCGGCCAGCGCTGGCTCGGGCACCAGCGACGCTGAGGAGAGAGCCTCGGAGGGCAGATCGTGGTCGTCGCTGAGCTCCTCGGGGGGATTTGGTTCACTGCTGAGAGACGCGGCTGCGCGCTGCGCCGTCTCTTCAGCCACCAGCGCCCGGTCCGCGGCGGTTTCCGCGGGGGCCGCTGGCGTGAACAGCCGCTGGTTCGACGGGGCGCCGCTTGGCGCAACGGCTGACGGGGTGGAGGTGCGTGGAGCCGGCGGGGAGCTGACCGGCACGGGGATCAACGCTGGCAAAGGCTGGGCTTCGCTCTGCGGCGGCTCGCTGGGCAGATGGGGGCGAACCAGGCGAGGCGGCTTGGCCGTTCCCCGCAGGCCCCGCATCCAGCCCCGACGAGCCACCTCATACAGCACAAGGGCGGTCGCCACGGAAGCGTTGAGACTGGGAGTGGCGCCGCGCAGGGGAATCCGCACCAGTTGATCGCAGCTGCGGCGGGTCAGCACGGACAGCCCTTGACCCTCGGAACCGGTGATGACCACCAAGGGCCCTTCCAGATCGGCTTCCTCCAGGCTCACGCTGCCCTGAGGATCGAGACCCACCACCCGGTAGCCCTCCTCCCGCAGGCTTTCCAGAGCGCGGTTGAGGTTGACGACCCGAGCCACGGGCAGGTGTTCCAGGGCGCCCGCGGCCACCTTGGCCACGGAGCCCGTCAGGCCTGCGTTGCGGCGTTGGGGAAGCACCAACCCGTGCACGCCCAGGGCTTCGGCGCTCCGCAGGATGGCGCCGAGGTTTTGGGGATCCGTCAGGCCATCCACGGCCACGAGCAGGGGGGATTCGGCCAGCTGCCGACAGCCATCGATCAGGCTCGGCAGATCCAGTGTGTCGGCGGCGGCCGGCTGCAACACGATGCCCTGGTGCACGGCGCCACCGCTGATCTGCCCCAGCCGGGCCCAGGTCACCTCCTCCACCAGCACGCCCGAGGCCTTGGCCTCCCGCAGAAGCTGGAGAAAGGTGGGGCGGAAGCGCATCTCTGGCGTGCACCAGATGCGATGAATCGGTCGCTCGCTTTCCAAGGCCGCCAAGGCGGCATGGCGCCCCCAGATCAATTCGCTCGGCGCGGCGCCGGCATGGGAGTCGCCCCTTGGCGCCTCCGCATCCGCTGGGGGCCTCTCCCCGCGGACAGGGCGCACGGGGCGGAAGGGGCGGGTTGGTGGCCCCTCCTCCCGTCTGGCCCCGCGCCATTTGGAGCGGTCGTCCGGCGGCGTCTGCCGCGGACCACCGCCGCCGCCCTCGCCGCGACGCCACACCTCACCGCTCGGATTCTCCTCGCGGTCCCGCGTCCAGCGCTGCCCTTCGAAGGCCCTCGGGCTCGGGCCCTCGGGTCGTGGCGCCAGGCGCCGGAAGCTGCTGGCGCCTGGTCTGCGGGGATCGTTCAGACCGCGGCCGGTTCGCCCGCCGCGGGATCCCTCTCGTGGACCACCGCCAGGTCCCCTGGCCGGTCCCCGGCCAGATCCCATGCCGGGCCCGTCGCCGCGGCGGCCGGGACGCCGGCGATTGGAAAAGTCATTCGCTGATGGGCCCATGGTCCGCGGGGAGGAGAGAAAGGTCGGTTTCCTCAAGATGATCCAGGAGTTCAGCCAAGCGGCGCGGATCTCTGAGAAAGAGCCAGCCCACCATCGTCTCAAATCCCGTGGCCTGCCCCTGGAGGGAACCCTCCTGGCGCCGCGATCCCCGTCCCGCGCGATTGCGACCACGCCGCACCAGGTTCTCCTCTCCGGGGCTGAGGTGGGGTTTCAGGCGCTCCAAGGCCATCGCTTGGGCTTCCGCCCTCACCTTGGCCACCACCTGGTTGTGGAGATCAGAGGTGCGGCCGGCGGTCTGGCAGTTTTGAAGTCTCTGGTGCAGCTCCCAGACGGCATCGCCCAACCAGGCCAGTTGCAGGGGATTCAGGTCGGCTGGCGCGGCCAGGGGGGGCAACGAGGTCAACCAAAAACTCGGGCGTCTTGCGGAATCAAGCGAGCGGAGCGGCTCCTCAGGAGGCGAGCTTGTCAAGGGCAGTGGTCAGGTCGGGCTGGAGGTGGAGGAACTCTTCCAGCCTCACCAGCTTGACGGTTTGCACGACCCGCGCGTTGCCCACCACGAGAAACTTATTTTTGCTTTGGTTGCACTCCTTGGCCAGCTGCACGAGGGCACCCAGGCCCGAGGAATCGATGAAGTCGATTTTGCTCAGATCGATCACCAGGGGCAGCTTGATCCCCTGTTTCTCTTTCTGGACAAACTCCGTGAACTGCTTGTCGGAGTACGCGTCGAGCTGACCTGTGAAGCGGAACATCAAGCACTGGCTCTGGCGCTCGCAGCCGCCCCGCAGGGAGACGGTCAGTCGGTGCAAGTCGGCGATTGGTCGAGCTCCTGGATGCGGAGGGCAGGGGGAGTTTAGTTGGGCTTGGACTGCGTGGGTTGAAAGAGCAGGAAATTTGCTGTAATTCGATCGGATCACCTGCCGACCCGTCGCTCCGCCATCAAGCAGGTGAACCGCAGGAAATGGTGATCCGCATCGTGGGGCCCGGGGCTGGCCTCCGGGTGATACTGCACACCAAACACAGGCTGGTGGTTCAGGGCAAGGGCGGCCACCGTCTGGTCGTTGAGGTTGTGGTGGGTGATCCGCACCTGATCGCAGGCCAGAGAGGCGGGATCAAGGGCGAAGCCATGGTTTTGGCTGGTGATCTCCACTGACCCCGGTGAGCCGCAAGGGTGATTGAGGCCGCGGTGGCCATAGGGCAGCTTGAACGTGCGCCCCCCCAGGGCCAGCCCGAGGATCTGATGGCCCAGGCAGATGCCGAACAGCGGCAGATCGGGCTGGGCCAACAGACCTTTGGCCAGGGCAATCCCGTCGCTCACCGCAGCCGGATCCCCCGGGCCGTTGGAGAGAAACACGCCCTCCGGCTGATGGTCAAGCACGCTCTCCAGGCTGCTGCTGGCGGGCACCACGGTGACCTCACAGCCATGGGCGACGAGGCGCTCCAGGATCGCCCGCTTGATGCCGAAATCCACCGCCACCACCCGGTAGGGCCGCTGGGGATGGGGGCTGAGTCGCGTGTCGAAGGTGGCGGGGCAGAGGCTGGTCCAGCGGTAGGTGTCGCGGGTGGTCACGCCTGCCGCCAGGTTGAGCCCGCTCATCTCCGGTACCGCCCGCACCTGCTCCAGCAGGGCTGCGGCCGAGGTGCCGTCGCTGGCAATGCCGCCATTGATGGCTCCACCCTCCCGGAGGTGGCGCACAAGGGCCCGGGTGTCGACACCGCGGATGCCCACCACGCCATGGCGCTTCAGCCAGGGTTCCAGGTCTTCCTCCGCCCGCCAGCTGCTGGCCCGGGCAGAGAGTTGGCGGGCAATCACCCCCCGCGCATGGGGGGCGCTGGCCTCCAGGTCATCGCCATTGACGCCCGTGTTGCCCAGCTCGGGATAGGTGAAGGTGACCAGCTGGCCCGCGTAGCTGGGATCGGTCAGCACTTCCTGATAGCCCGTCATGCCGGTGTTGAAGACCACCTCGCCAAGGGCGGCGCCGCGGGCCCCCATGGCTTGTCCCTCCAACACGGTGCCATCGGCAAGCACCAAAAGCGCAGGATCAGAGGGGGAGGGAGACACGATGGGGGCTGGTCTGGTGGCGGGCCAGCGTCATTCTGCCGTCGCCACTGTTTTGGGCAGCGCGCGGCGCAGCTCCTCCACCTTCCGCCAGGCGGCCCCCGAGGTCAGGGCTTGGCGAGCGTTGTCCAATCCGGCGGCGGCGGTGGGGGCGAGCCCCGCCACCCAGAGCACCAGGGCGGCGTTGAGGCTGACGACATCGCTCTGGGCGGCGCTGCCCTGACCCCGCAGCACCGCTTCGAGGAGGGCGGCGTTGGTGGCTTGATCTCCTCCGGCCAGGGCGGAGAGCGGCGCCAGGTCCAGGCCGAGGGCCTGCGGATCCAGTTGCTGCGCCTGGATGCGCCCCTCCTCCACAAGCCGCAGGTCGCTGGGACCGCAGAGCGAGGCCTCATCCAGCCCGCCAGCGCCATGGACCACCACCGCCCGCCGCACCCCCAACCGCAGGAGGGCGGTCGCCATTGGATCAAGCAGGTCGGCGCGGGCCACGCCCAGCACCTGGGCCTCGGGCTGGAGGGGGTTGACCAGGGGGCCGAGCAGGTTGAACACCGTGCGAATGCCCAGGCTGCGGCGCAGGCCGGCAACGGCCGCCAGGGCGGGATGCCAGCCCGGGGCGAAGAGAAAGGTGACGCCGGTGTCGTTGAGGGCCTCCACCACGCGGGGCAAGGACGCCCGCAGGTCGATCCCCAGCGATTCGAGCACATCGGCGGAGCCCACCCGGCCGCTGGCACTGCGGTTGCCGTGCGTCGCCACCCGGGCGCCGCAGGCCGCGGCGGTGAAGGCGACGGCAGTCGAGATGTTGAAGGCCGCCGCTCCGTCTCCGCCGGTGCCGCAGGTGTCCACCAACAGGCCCTCCGGGCGGGCTGTCACCGGCGCGGCGGCGGCCCGCAGCACGGCGGCCATGGCGGCCAGCTCCTCGCCGCTCACCCCGTTGGCGCGCAGGGCCACCAGCAGGCCCGCCGTGAGCGCCGGATCCATGCTGCCCGCCAGCCAGGCCGTCATCAGGGTCGCCGCCTGGTGCTCCGTCAGGTGTCGCCCCGCCAGAAGCTGATCCAACCAGGCGGGCCAGGAGGGGAGAGCCGCAAGGGAGGGCGTCATCAGCGGGAGGTCGGTTGGGTGAAGGGCTGCAGAGGGGACGCGGACAAGAAAAAGCCCGGCGGCGAGGCACACCGGGCCGGGTGATGGGGACCCCCTTACTATCTCCTGTCACCCTTCGACCTGGCGAGATCTGCGAAAGCCACGGGTCGACGCGCAGCGCCAGGCCCACCAGTCCGCCCGTCGTGTGTCTCGCTTCGGCGATGGACGGGATTCAGCTGTCAGCGTCTGCCGCAGCATCAAATCCTGATCCCACCGGCTCCGCCTCCCCCCCCTTCGCCCCTGCCCGGTAGCCCCCCTGCCACAGGGCCCGGGCCCGGGCCCGCAGGTCGTCTTCGCTCAGCCCCCAGAGGCGGATGGCGCGCCGCAGGTCGTCCTGGAGGTCGAAGGCGCCTGGAAAGCCGTCGTAGCGGGAAAGCAGCCGGGCCGCATCGACCAGGTCGTCGTCCTCCGGCGCCGTGGCCGCCAACAGGCGATTGACCGTGTTCCGATCCACGGCGTAGAGGGGATGGCTCTGCCCGCTGTCAGCGGCATCGCCCTCCGCGGAGGGGCTGGTGGGGGAGGCGACTTTGGCGGAGGCCTTGCTGGAGGGGGTCCGCGGCTGGGACATCGCTCATCGGCCGGAAAGCCGGCGTGCTGCGGCCCCGTAGGTTAAGGGGGATCCCCCCGCCCGGCCCTTGCCCTGATGCGTGACTCGAAGCTCGCCATGCTTCGCCGCCATCTGTGGCCCCACCGCCGCACAGTGCTGCTGGGTGTGTTGGCTCTGGTGGTGGTGAACGGCCTCGGAGTCACGATCCCCCTGGTGGTGCGCCGGGTGGTGGACGACCTGCAGGAGGGCTTCAGCTACTCCAAAGTGCTCAGCCAGGCGGGGTTGATCATCGCCCTGGCCACCGTGATGGCGGGCGTGCGGCTGCTGTCGCGCATGCTCGTGTTCGGCGTGGGTCGCCAGGTGGAGGTGGATCTCAAGCAGCAGATGTTTGACCATCTGCTGCGTCAGGAGCCCGCCTGGGTGCAGGCCACCGCCAGCGGTGATGTGCTCAGCCGTGCCACCAGCGATGTGGAGAACGTGCGACGGCTGCTTGGCTTCGCGGTGCTCAGCCTCACCAACACGCTGTTGGCCTATGGCCTCACCCTGCCGGCGATGGTGCTGATCGATCCCTGGCTGAGCCTGGCGGCCGTGGCCCTCTACCCGCTGATGCTCCTGACCGTGCAGCGCTTCGGCGGGCGGATCATGCGCGAGCAGCGGCGTCAGCAGGAAGCCCTGGCGGCCCTCACGAATTTGCTTCAGGAAGACCTCTCGGGCATCAACGCGATCAAGATCTACGGGCAGGAGCCAGTGGAGGAGCGGGCCTTCGCCGCCAGCAACCGCGCCTACCGGGACGCCGCGCTGGGGCCCGCCCGCTACCGCAGCGTGATGTTCCCCTTGATCGAGGGCATCGCCTCCCTCAGCCTGCTGGTGCTCCTGGGACTGGGGGTCACCCAGCTGGAGAGCGAGCGCCTGGGCATCGGCGATCTGGTGGCGCTGATCCTCTACGTGGAGCGTTTGGTCTTTCCCACCGCCCTGCTGGGATTCACCCTGAACACGTTTCAAACCGGCCAGGTGAGCCTGGAGCGGATCGAGGCGCTCCTGCGGCGCCAACCCTTGATCCTTTCCCCTCCGCAGCCGCAAACCCTGCCCGCCGAGCGGGCCACTGGCGCCCTGGAAGCCCGGGGGCTGACGATTCACTATGGCGGCCGCTCCCTGCCGGCGCTCGACCGCTTGTCATTTCAGATCCAGCCCGGAGAACTGGTGGCGGTGGTGGGGCCTGTGGGGTGCGGGAAGAGCACCCTGGCCCGCGCCCTGGGTCGCATGGTGGAGGTGCCGCCGGGCCAGCTCTTTGTGGATGGGCTGGATGTGACCACCCTCGGGCTGGAGGCGCTGCGCAGGCAGCTGGCCCTGGTGCCCCAGGAGGGCTTTCTCTTCACCGCCACCCTGGCCGACAACCTGCGCTATGGCGCGCCGGAGGCCTCCATGGAGCAGGTGCGGCAGGCGGCGGAGCTGGCCCAGCTGGCACCGGATGTGCGCGGCTTCCCCGATGGCTATCAGACGCTGGTGGGGGAGCGGGGCATCACCTTGAGTGGCGGGCAGCGCCAGCGCACGGCCCTGGGCCGGGCCCTGTTGATGGACAGCCCGATCCTGGTGCTGGATGACGCCCTGGCGAGCGTGGACAACCGCACGGCCGCCGCGATCCTGCAGGCCGTGCGCGATCAGCGGCGGCGCACGGTGCTCCTGATCAGCCACCAGCTTTCAGCGGCGGCGGCCTGTGATCGGATTCTGGTGATCGAGGCGGGCCAGCTCGTGCAAGAGGGACACCACCGGGAGCTGGTGGAAGCCCGAGGCACCTACCGACGCCTCTGGGAACGGGAGCAGGCGGAACGGCTGCAGACCGCCTGAGCCTGCGGAGTCGCGGCCGGAGCGGGCTCTCAAGTGTTGTTGAGAGACCAGACAGGGGCCGGCAAAGCCCGCTTAGCTGAGGGCGGTTCCGCGCCCTTGAGGGGCTCCTTCTTCCCACCATGGCCACCACCCCCGCTTCCCCCCCCGCATCGGCTCTGATCAGTGCCTACGACGTGCGCTGCACGCTCACCTTCGGCGACATCTACGGTCAAATCCTGATCTGGATGGGCGTGATCTTCGCCAGCCTGGCGGCGGGCCTGGCCCTGATGGGGGCCAGCAGGCCGATCTTCGCCCTGGTGGGCGTGGGCCTGATCCTGGTGCTCTCCCTGCCGTTTCTGCTCTTTGCCTTCACCACCACCCTGCTCAACCACATCGCCTTCGTGCCGAAGCAGCAGCCCTGAGTCCGTCCCGAGGGAAGCTCTGGAAACCCCCTCAGCGGCACCCGTAAGAGCGCGGAGCTCCCAGTTGGCGCAAGGGGACGGCCTCCACTAGCGACTGGTTGTCCAGAGCTTCCCTAGTGTGCTGCCCCGCAAGTTCATGCATCATCCCCGGCTTGGTCCGTGCGCCTCGATGCCTTCATCAGCAAGGACTACAGGCGAGACACCCATCGAAGGATCCAAAGCACATTTGCGGGACGGCACACTAGGCTTTGGTCCGTGTTGTTTTGAACGGGTGTTCAACCAATTGTTTGCCTCCCAAACGCCCACCGCTCAAGCCGCAGCCTTGAGGCATGCGGTGCTCGATGTGCCCATCGCGGCGGCGCCAGGGCCCGGAGAGGGGGAGGTGTTGTTCGGTTGCGGCTGCTTCTGGGGGGCGGAGAAGGGGTTTTGGCGGCTGCCGGGAGTGATCACCACTGCCGTGGGCTATGCGGGTGGAACCGTGCCGGATCCCTCGTATCAGCAGGTCTGCTCCGGCCGCACGGGCCATGCGGAGGTGGTGCGGGTGGTGTGGTCGCGGCAGCGGCTGGATCTGAGCGACCTACTCAAGCTGTTCTGGGAATGCCACGACCCCACCCAAGGGGACGGGCAGGGCAACGATCGGGGCAGCCAGTACCGCTCCGCGATCGTGGTCACGACGCCTGCGGATCTGGCCCTGGCGGAGGCCAGCCGGGAGGCCTACGGCGCCCTGCTCCAGCAGGCGGGCTACGGGCCGATCACCACGGAGATCAGCACGGGCCAACCCTTCTTCTTTGCTGAGCCCTATCACCAGCAATACCTGGCCAAGCCCGGCAGCCGTCCCTACTGCTCCGCCCAGCCCTCCAAGGTGCGCCTGGGCCCCTTCGCCGGCGCGGACTACAAGCTGCCGGAGGCGGTCTGGCAGTCGTTCGACTGGACCCTTCCCCACTGCGTGCTTCGCGGGGACAATGCTCCCATTCGCTTGCCCTGATTGCCGGTCATGGCCCTGTTGCCCTTCCTGCTGGGTCTGACGCTTCTGGATGGGGCGCTGAGGCTGGAGCCTTTCCGTGCCCCGGTTATCGGTGGGGTTGGCCCGATCCCGGTTGGCATCGACAGTGTTGGCGTGGGCCGCCCGGGATCAGCCGCTCTGGCGATGTCCTCCCCCTGGTGGGAGGACTACGACGTGAAGGAGCGCTATCTCTGCACGGAGAAGGGGGGCGTGGTGCTGGAGCGGAACGCCTCCCAGGCGGCCCTGATCAGCGGCGGCTCGATCACCACCTTGTTTCGCGAGGCCAGTGAGGGGCCGGCCTTGGTGTATCGCAATGATGACCTGCGCCTGATTCTGCGCGGGGATGAGCTGACCGTGGAACGGCTGCCGATGAAAATCACCTGCGTCCGCAGCGAGCAGGTATGAGCGATCCCACAGAGGAGGACGACGCCTCGTCGCCCCTGGTGGAGTCGCGGCGGCTCCATCCCCTGCCCCGGGGGCTGGTGGAGCTCTACGGGCTGCTGGCGGTGTTGTTTGTGCTTGTGCCGGAGTGGATGGCCGGGGGGGCGCTGTTCAGCTTTCGCGAGGCGCGGCGGGGGTCGGAGCTGCCGGTCACCACCCGGGCATGGCAGCGGGTGCCGGAGCTGCGTTTGGCTTCGCTGACGATGGCCGGGCTGCGGCACCTGGCCCGCGACGAGGGCATCACGGCCTACGCCGCCATGGGTCGCGACCGCTTGACGCAACGACTGCTCAAGAAGCTGGGCCGCCAGCCCAAGCCCCAGAAGACGCTGTGGTAGCTTCCAGCAGCCGGGGCGTAGCGCAGCTTGGTAGCGCACCACTTTGGGGTAGTGGGGGTCGTGGGTTCAAATCCCGCCGCTCCGATTCGGTTCCACCGGCTCTTTGCACCTGTCTCCAGCCGCTCCTGATTCAGGAGCGGCTTTTTTGTGGGCTGCCCGCCGATGCGGTCGCCACGCGGCTGGCGCTGAAGCTGGAGGCTGGCGCTGGACCTGCGGAAGGGGTGCCTCACCTGGTGGAACGGGCCACCCTCGTCGCACAGCGTTGGCACGCCACTGACAGGATGAGCCTGCGCTGGTCCCCGCCCGATGCCGAGCCCCTCTGAACAGCCGCAAGCGCCTGTTGCCCGTCCCGCCCCGGCGCCGGCGGGCCCGTTGGGCTGGGAAGAGCTGGAAGCCCGGGCGCCGGCCGAACCCGATCGGGTGCATGGTCCGACCAATGCTCAAGCCAGCTTGCGGCTGTTTGGCCAGGATGAGGGCACGCTGCGGCTGACGCTCTATCGCGATCACCACGCCTGGTGTCCCTATTGCCAGAAGGTGTGGCTTTGGTTGGAGGAGCGGCAAATCCCCCACCGCATCCGCAAGGTGACGATGTTCTGCTATGGGGAGAAGGAGGGCTGGTATCGGCGCCTGGTGCCCTCGGGCCTGTTGCCCGCCCTGCAGCTGGATGGAGAGGTGATCACCGAGAGCGATCGCCTTCTGGAAGCGTTGGAGCGGGCGTTTGGCCCCCTGGGAGCTGGCATGGGGGACCCCGAGGTCGTGCGCCTGCGGCAGTTGGAGCGGATGCTGTTTCGGGCCTGGTGCGAGTGGCTCTGCAGGCCCCATTCGGCCCGGTCCGAGGCGCGGGCCCGCATGGAGTTCCAGCGGATGGCGCAGGCGATGGAGGGGGCTCTGGAGGCCCAAGGGGGGCCGTTGTTTCTCGGCAGCCAGCTGACCACGGCAGACCTGGTGTTTGTGCCCTACGTGGAGCGGATGAATGCTTCCCTGGCGTATTACAAGGGCTTTGGGCTGCGGCGGGAGCACCCGGGCATCCATCGTTGGCTGACGGCCCTGGAGGAGCGCCCCACCTACCTCGGCACCCAGAGCGACTTTCACACCCACGCCCACGACCTGCCACCCCAAATGGGGGGCTGCCATGCCAGCGGCGACCCGGCCCAGCGGGCCCTGGCGGCCCGGATTGACGCCGGACCCTGGCCAATCGGCACGCCCTCGGGGGCTGCGGAGGCCCACCAGGACGACGCCTGCCTGGATCCTGAAACCTCTCAGCGGGAACCAGCCGATGCGGCCCAGGTGGCTCTGGCGCGGGTGCTCAAGCACCGGGCTCCGATCCTGGCGCGCAATCCCCTCCCGCCAGAGCTCTTCGATCCAGCCCTGCGTTGTGCGCTCACGACGCTGCTGGCGGGCACCACAGAGGCGGGCGCGGGCGACAACGACATGGCCCTGATGCCCCCCCCGGGCAGCGCGCCAGGGTTGCGATATCTGCGGGATCGCATCAGCGTGCCGCGGGACATGCCTCTCCATTCCGCCCGTCGCCTGCGCCAGGCCCTGGAGGCCACGGCCCTGCGGGATCCGGCCGACCCCCGGGCCCAGAGCCAGCCCATCCCCCTGGGGCACCGGCGGGACCAGGATCCGCGGCCCTTCCTTTCCCCACCCAACAGCTGCGCCTTGTGACCACTGTCAAGCCATAGCCAGCCACACCCCTCCAGTCAGCACAGCGGCTAAGGAGGCTCTGAACAACCCCTCAGCGGCACCCGTGAGAGTGCGGAGCTCCCGGTTGGTGCAAGGGACAGCTTCCACTGGCGACTGGTTGTCCAGAGCTTCCCTGAGCCTGCGGCCCTATTTCAGCCGTGTGGCCACATGAAAGCCCTCCAGCCAGCGGTTGACGCGATGGCGCAGGCGGGGAGGCACCTCCTGCACAAGACGGACCAGCTCCTCGGCGGCCAGGCGATGCAACAGGCGGGCATCCACATGCCAGAGCGCTTCTGCTTCGCGGATCAGGCGGGCCCAGGAGCGCACAGACTGCCAGCGGCGCAGGCGCTTTTGCATCGGATCGCCCTGCTTGATCGCCCTCGCGCTGGAGCTGACGGAACCCGACAACACGTCTGTCGGCTCGGAACGGGGAGGGAGGTGATCCATGCCACAAGGGTGGCTCTGGTGGAGGGAGGAGTCAGTTCCAATACCGATCGTCTTCGGAGATCGGAAGGAAATCCGTACGACCCATTCCCGGGATTCCGGCCTCAGTCGCTGCCGACGGGACTCACAGGAAAGGGAAGACCGCTGGCTTCCCGTTCACTCAGCCGTTTTGTCCATGCGCCTGGCACGGGATCATTCCAGCGGAAGCCCGCCTCTTTCGCCTGATGACGCTCGCTGTAGCTCAACTGGGCTTTGTATAGCTGGCGTGGTTCGCAGGCCAACCGCAACAGACCTTCCAGGTCGTCGCAGCGCTCCAGCACCTGCGCCAGATAGGTGCAGTCGGTGAGGGCCCGATGGGCGGCCCACACGGGCACCCCATGGGCGATGGCCAGGTCACGCACCGAGGGCCTCGCCCGCAGGTGCCTCTCTGGCGGCCAGGCGATGTCCTCCATGGAGCAGATCCAGGGTTTGTCAAGGGCGGGCAGTGGCCCCCGGCCAAACCACTGGCGATCGAAGGCCGCATTGTGAGCCAGGATCGCGTCGGCCGCGGTCGCCATCGCCAGGAAGCAGCGCATGGCATCCCGCCAAGGCTGCTCCAACCGGCTCACAGCCGCTGGAATGCCGTTGATGGCTTCCGCACCGTTCGCCCGGCAGGGCAGCAGGAAGGACACCTGGGTGAGCACCGAGCGGGTAGGGACATGAAACAGCACCGCCCCCACCTCAATGCATTCCCCGGCGTCGGGATGGAGGGCGGTGGTTTCCATGTCGAGGATCAGCAAGCGTTCCGGGAGGGAAGGGGGAACATCGCTTGTCGCGATCGTGCGGCAACCTGGCAGAGAGCTCGGCACCGCCACGGGCCCCTCCCAACGCCTCTCCTCCTGGGTGCGCTCCTGGACGACCACGGCCGGGAGTTCCACGCCCACGAGCGAGGCCGTGGCGACGGGCATCGCCGCGCTGGGGACTGCCGCGCCCGGAGCCCCGCTGGCGAGCGCCGGAGCGGGCACAGCCTGATCCGGCAGATCCTCTTCCGTTTCCGCGTCCTCTGCCGGGCCGGCGCCGGCCAAGGAGATGGCTGGATGGATCGGGGCGGAGAAGAGCCCCAAAAGATCCGTCTGCTCCCAGTGCTGGACTGCCTCCATCCGCATCCCTCTTGACGCGCCCCCCATGCTCTCAGGCCGCGCAAGGGCGGCAGTCCGCCCGAAACCAGCGGGGTGCCATTCCTAGGGTTGGGCCCTGTCAACGTTGCTGCCGCCGTGCCAGCCTCCCTCGCTCCCGGTGACCGGGCTCCCCTGATTGCCCTGAAGGATGCCACGGGCCTTGAACGCCGCAGTGACCAACTGGCCGGCCAAGCCCTGGTGCTCTTCTTCTATCCCAAGGACGACACGCCGGGGTGCACGATGGAGGCCTGCGCCTTCCGCGACAGCATGGCCGACTTTGAAGCCCTGGGGGCCCAGGTGTGGGGCGTGAGCGGAGATGACGCCGCCAGTCACCAGCGCTTCGCCGCCCGCCACCAGCTTCCCTTCCCCCTGCTGGTGGATCAGGGCAACAGCCTGCGGCGGGCCTTCGGCGTGCCCAATGCTCTCGGCTTCCTTCCCGGCCGGGTCACCTATGTGATCGACGCTGCGGGCGTCATCCGCCACGTGTTCAACAACCTCCTGGACGGGCCGGCCCATCGCCGCGAAGCCCTCGACGCTGTGCGACGCCTTGTCGCGGAAGGCAGCGGTGGCTGAGGGCGAATGGCTGCGGCGGGGGGACCTGCTGGAGCTGGCCCCCCAGCGGGCCGGTCCGTCCCGCGGGCAGCCGGCTCGCGGCCAGCCATCCGGGTCGGTGGCCGGAGTTCTGGAATTCATCGGCGGCAGTTACCTGGCCACCACGCCCCAGATCAGCTACCGGCGCCTGCTAGAGGCTCTCTCCACCCGAGGTTGGCTATTGCGAGCCTGGAGCTATGTGCCCGGCTTTGATCATCAGAGTCAGGCCAATGAGGCCTGGCGGGCCTTTCGCCGTGCCCGCGAGGAGTCGCCTCCGCCGGAGGGGGCACCGCTGTTGCGACTGGGCCACAGCCTGGGCTGCAAACTCCACCTACTGGCCCCCGACAACGGGCGCGCCTGCTCCGGCCTGGTGGCCCTGAGCTTCAACAACTTCTCCGCCGAACGCTCCGTGCCTCTGCTGGGGGAAGTGGGCCAGCAATTTGGTTTTCGCAGCGAGTTCAGCCCCTCGCCCAGCGAAACCCTGCGGCTGGTGGGGCGCAGCTACCGCCAGCCGCGCAACCTGCTCGTGCGCTTCCGCGGTGATGGGCTCGATCAGAGCCGCCGCCTGCACGCTGTGCTTCAAGAACGGCCCGAGGACGCCACCACCCTGCTCGACCTGCCCGGTGATCACCTCACCCCCGCCAGCGCTGGCCTGCGCAAGCAATTGCTGGGCGACTGGGCCGATGATCCCAGCCGGCAGCGGCAGATCGATCGCCTGGCGGAAACCATCTGCGGGTGGAGTCAGTCTGCCGGAAGCTGAGGACTGAATCTATCAGATGGTATCGAATTGAGGTGGCAACATTAATGTTGCTGAGCCAACTTCCAAAGGAACCTCTGAAAAACCGGCCAAAATCCATCCAGATCCAAGACTGACGCTGGTCACATGCCTGCTTCTCTCCCAGGGCCCATCATTAGTCTGTCCCAGTAGCACTGGCACGCCGCCGCCGGTTTGGGTTTGGTGCGTGGCAACAACTCCTCACCATTGGCCTCCCCGCTCGAAACCCCTGCTCTGGCAGTCGATCTGATCAGCTTCCTCAAGGCGCTTCCCGATTGCCGGCTGCACCGGGGCATCCGCTATCTGCAGTGGTGGATGCCGCTGGTGGCGATCCTTTCCATCCTCAGCAACCAGGGCTCGCCGCTGGGCATGGAGCGTTTTGCCAAACGCCACCGCCAGACGATGAACGAGCTGCTGGGTACGCAGATCGCCAAGCCGCCGTCGGATCCCAGCTTCCGACTGCTGTTGGCTCAGCTTGATGTGCAGGGCTGCCTCAACGTCAAGGTGAGGTCCCGCAAATGGAGCTGAAGAACGCGGACCGTCTTGGCTGGGCACAAATGACGACGGGTCTGCCGATGGACAGGCGCCCTGATCCCCGGCTTCCACAGGACTTTTGGTCAGCCCTGGCTTGAGGTGGAGGGCCTTGAGACCCTGGCTTCTCTCCAGCTGACCAGGCTTGCAACGTTCACGTCTAATCGAAGCTTGGGCTGAGCGGTGATCTCAGTCGCCATCGCATATTAGGGAGGCTCTGGACAACCCCTCAGCGGCACCTGTGAGGATGCGGAGCTCCCAGTTGGTGCAAGGGAGAGCTTCCACTGGCGACCGGTTGTCCAGAGCTTCTTTAGGGAGGTTCTGGACAACCCCTCAGCGGCACCTGTGAGAATGCGGAGCTCCCAGTTAGAGCAAGGGACAGCTTCTACTGGCGACCGGTTGTCCAGAGCTTCCTTGCGCCTCCTGAACAAGCGAGCCCCAGGTAACAGCAGCAAAACCGAATCGGTGTACCCGTTCAGGGGGCTGGAATGACCAGCACAACACCAGCTCCAGCAATGGTTTTCACCCTTTTTAAGGGCACCTCGAAAAATTACTTTTGGCCTGCCGCGACTGGCCAGCGAGGTCAGTGACAGCAAGGGAGTTCACTCCGGGAGGCGAGGAGGAGGCGGAATTTTTCGAGGTGCCCTTAAGGGCACCTCGAAAAATCAATTCTGTCGTGCTGAGGCTGGCCAGTACGATCCGTGGCAGCAAAGGAGCTCACTGTGGGACGGGAGAGAGCGGGGTGATTGTGGCCGCGTCCCTTTGCGTGGTGTAAAACCCGAGGTCCGAATGCCCTGATTCAGAGAGTGAACAGGGTGGAATGATGGATTTGTCATTCCGGAGATGCTGATGCATCTCTT
>JBKDSV010000065.1:0-27810 GCA_046340795.1 Cyanobacteriota bacterium
ACTGACCTGAGTGCTGAAAAACGTACATTGGGGGTCCAGGCGATTCTTCTAAGCCGGAAAAGGCTGATTAGGGCCCATCCTAACCCAAGACTGTAGCTAGAATCAACTGCGGTGCAGTGGATTTGGCTTTCTCAGCAAGCCCTAACTACAGCACTACGGATGATTAGGGAGGCTCTAGACAACCCCTCAGCGGCACCTGTGAGAGCGGGGAGCTCCCAGTTGGTGCAAGGGACAGCTTCCACTGGCGACCGGTTGTCCAGAGCTTCCTTAGATCACCGAGGTTGTGATCCCCTGAGCGATCAGCAACTGTGTGCGCGTATCGGTGGCCGAGAAGATGCTATTGGTCCAAATAGTATAAGCTACAGAATCAATGACCTGTGTGGTTGCTGTATTGGACCAGCTGGCATTTGTCGTGTTCAGCAGTTGCACCGTGTCACCAGCGGACCCCAACACGGTGAAGAGCCCTGTTTGCCCCTTGGAGACAGTCTGGGCGATGTAACTTGCTTGTATCTTGAGCGTGTTATTCCCTGTGGAGAGGTCAAAACGGTTGAAGTTTTTGACCTTCTCGCCAAGGGTTGTGAGGTCAATGGAGAGGCCACTGACATTATCGGTGCTCAATGTATTTGAGCCAACGCCACCATCGACAAGAGTAAAATTAGTTCCAACCAGCTTAATCGTGTCACTCCCCGCACCACCCAGAGCAACGTCAAAGAGACCAGAATTTCCGGAATCAGAACTGTTGCCTATGCCAGTGATCAAGTCGTCGCCAGCACCACTAGCAATGCGATCAACACCGCCAATGATTTCAGCAAGGTCGGAGGTGTCGACACCACTGTTTAATGTATCCGCAGCATCTGTCCCTTTTTGGGTCAGAAGATCACCTGTTCCGTAAAAAATAAAGCTACGTCCAGCGTAGAGCGGGGCAACTGTTGGTTGCGTCGCGGGTGCGCCGACGGCGATGTCTGCCAAGCCATCGCCGTTGAGATCACCCATGGAAACAGCAGCACCAAAGTAGATATTTGAAACAGGTCCGGAGTACTTAGTCGCCGAACCGGAGGTCACCAAAGCATCAAGGTTGGAGTCTGCGGAGAAGGAACTGCCCAACTTGCCATAAACGACATAGACAGAGCCATTGACAGTGAGGCCAGACGTGCTTTCATTCGGAGCGGAAACCACAAAATCTTTGAGGCCATCTCCATTGAAATCAAAGCCACCAGATACCGACCAACCGAGTTGGTTGTTTGATGAAGTACCAGCTGAATTCTTTCGCAAGATAAAACCATCCGTTCCATTCAGGCCGGCAAGCGTTGTAGAGGCCCAAGAAGAACCCGCTGACTTGCCATAAATGACATAGACACGGCCGGCTCCGGAATTCCACTGATCAGAATTTCCCCAGCCAGGAGAGCCAATGGCAAAATCCTGAAGACCATCGCCGTTGATGTCTCCCAAAGAAGCAATCGGTTTGTTCTGAGCCCAAGGAGAGTACACGTCCCCAGTAATGCCATTCCAAGCAAAAGGACCTCCCCAGCGCGAGCCGCCAAGTGCTTCATGCGCTTGAGTTCCCTTGAGGTGCACCCCATCAGCTGAGGTGAGATTTTTCAAATCGTATCTTCCCAATGCAGTTCGGCTACCAAACATCAAATAGGCAGAACCTGCATCAAAATTTGCTGTATCAGCAGCAGAAGATGTCACAATATAGTCACCAAAACCATCGGAATTGACATCACCAACAAAAGCTAAGTTATCACCAAGAAATCCGTCGGTATCATTATCTTGAGCGTAGGCACGAGAAGAATATCCGTAGCCAGTTCGCGAACTTGACACTTTTGATGCGGTTCCATAGTACTCCATGCCCGTTGTATTCATCTCCACGTTTTGCCACGCAGCGCTGCCACCTGCGCCAGATGCTCCATAAATGACAAAATACATTCCATTGCCGATGGTATAAGGAATGCCCAAAGTGGCGTTAGACGGAGTACCTCCATCTGAAGAGCCAACCATGATGTCAGAATAGCCATCACCATTAATATCACCCGCAGATATACTGCTTCCTGCCCAGGCATTGGTGTTGTCATTATAGATTAAAAATCCATCTGACGTAGAGTTGCTGTTGGTACTATTAAAAACAGACTTAAGATCAATGGCAGCAGTAGCGTTACCGGAGCGACCAAAGACGAAAAATGCGCTGTCGCCACGGTTGGATGCGATCCCAATGTCATTAAAACCATCCCCATTGAGATCGCCAGCATCGATCACATCTCTTCCTTGAGAACCAATATCCCAGCTTCCAAAGCCTGGGTTTGTAAAAGATATCTTTATCCCCTGTGCTGCCGTTAGCGAGGAGAGCGTAATCTTTGGTATTCCAGATGTTGTGCCATAGAGCAGATACATCTTCGAAGCCCATGAAGTTTCTAGTCCATATCTTGCATACGGAGCACTCATGACATAATCAGAAAGCCCATCACCATTGAAATCTCGAACTGCCGTTACCGCATAACCTGCATAACCATTGGCTTCAGTTGCTGTCACCGCTGCTGTGACGGAAAGAGTCAATGTGGAGACATCATCCAATCCTGAACCATCTGTAGTTGTGTATGTGACGACAGGAATATTGCCAAAGAAACCAGTGGCTGGAGTAAAAGAGTAAGTGCCATCCGAATCAATTTGAAGTGTCCCTTTACCACTAATCGTATACGGGGAACCAAGGGTGAATGGACCCGAAAGACCAGCGACTGAAAATGACTTGATCGTTACAGGGCCATCCGAACTGGTCGTGCCGTTGAGGAGTGAACCCGTTGTAATGCCACTTTCTTCAGCAATGGCAACTGTTTCGTTGGCATCACGATAGTCATCATTAACGGCAGTAACTGCCACGGAAAAAGTGGATGTATCATTGGTGCCCAAGCCATCTGAGACGCTATAGGTAATTGAAGGGAAACTTCCATTGAAGTTTGCTGCAGGAGTGAAACTATATGCCCCACTCGCCAGAATGGTGATTGATCCCTTACCCGCCACTGTCGTAGCAGAGCCGAGAGTAAACGGACCAGCTTCACCAGCAATGGAGAAGTCTGCAATGGAGACTGAACCATCAGGGCTGGTTGTGCCCGTCAACAAATTACCAGATGTGGCGCCACTATCCTCAAGAATAGTTATGCTTTCGGAAGCATCAACAACAGCATCGTCTTGAGCGGTAACACTTACCGTCAAAGTTGAGGTTACGCCTGGTCCCGATGGATCTTTGACAACATAGCTGACAACCGGAAAACTACCAAAATAATTACTTGCAGGGATGAAAGTATAACTGCCATTGGAGTTAATTGCAAGACCGCCTTTGCCGCTCACTGTGTATGAGCTCCCCAGGGTAAATAGACCAGTTTGACCCGCAATGGAAAAACTATCAACGACAACAGAACCATCCGAGCTCGTTGTACCAGCAAGGAGATTTCCTGTTGTTGCCCCACTGTCTTCCAGAACAGTGATCGATTCGCTTGCATCGGTAAAATTATCATTTACAGCACTCACGGTAATCGTCAGCGTGGAGGTGTCGTCTGTTCCAGAACCATCCGTGACGCTGTAGGAGATCACAGGGAAGCTGCCGTTGAAATTGGCCGCTGGTGTAAAGGAATAGGAGCCGTTGCTGTTGATCGTGATAGAACCCTTGCCACTGATGGCATAGGCATTGCCAAGAACAAAGCTACCCGATTCGCCTGCGATCGAGAAGCTCGCAATCGATACCGCTCCATCAACACTGCTGGTGCCTGTGAGCAGATTGCCTGTGGTGGCGCCACTGTCTTCTGCCACCGTGAGCGTTTCAGAGGCATCGCTGAAGGAGTCATCAACAGCGCTCACACTGATGGTGAGTGTGGAGCTGACTGGACTTCCAGAACCATCTGTGACGCTGTAGGAGATCAGAGGGAAGCTGCCATTGAAATTGGCCGCTGGCGTAAAGGAATAGGAGCTGTCACTGTTGATCGTGATAGAACCCTTGCCAGTGACGGTATAGGCATTGCCAAGAACAAAACTGCCCGATTCGCCTGCGATCGAGAAGCCCGCAATCGATACTGCTCCATCAACACTGCTGGTGCCCGTGAGCAGATTGCCTGTGGTGGCGCCACTGTCTTCTGCCACCGTGAGCGTTTCAGAGGCATCAGTGAAGGAATCATCAACAGGCGCAACACTCAAGAGCAGTTTTGATTCGTCATTGGGGCCTATTCCATCTGTCACACTGTAGGTGATCTCGGGGAAAGATCCGTTGTAGTTGGCGACAGGGGAAAAAGTATAACTGCCATCGCTAGAGATGGAAACACTGCCTTTTCCTGATACGGTATATGTAGTTCCTAGGGCAAAGGGACCTGCTTCGCCGGCAATCGAGAAACCGCTAATGAAGACAGGTCCATCAGGACTGGTCGTTCCGACCAGAAGATTGCCCGAATGTGAACCATCTTCTAGAACACTAATTGTTTCATCGCTATCGACAAAGTTGTCATTGCCATCGCCCAACGCGCCGGAAAATCCAAGCGAACCTAAATTACCAAATATGTCCGTATAGAGGCCTGACGTTACCGTCAGGGAAGGGATGCCATTGCCATTGGCCGTAAAGGTTGCTGTACGGGTGATTCCTGTTCCAGTCAAGGATGAAAGTGTGCCCCCAACCACAGTGATATCACTGTGGACAAAGGTCTGGCCCGGATCACGGGCAAATGTAAAAGTAATGAGCGCAGATTCTCCAGTTATTAAAGCAGACTTATTGCTGGTAATGGTTACCGCTTGAGACGAACTTCCTGTGAGATTATTAACAGGAGAAGCGCGAAAGTATGCAGCTCTTTCCGACGTGCTTGCGCTGCGAATATCGCCATAACCAGATTTTTCGCGCCCATTTACTCCGATATATGTGATTGAAACGCTAGCCCCTGCCGTCACGGCATTGCTAAGACGCAAGAAAACAGTGGTATCATATGGCTGCAATCTAACGATATCAGTGACATAATTTCTGCTGCCGTTCACCATGACGATGAAACGGTTTTGACTCGGCAGCAAGGAACTCAATGCCTCACTGAAGCGCAAAGCCAAAGTGTTGCCTTCAACAGCGAGCTCAACAAGGGTTGGAATTGCCATGACCAAGAAGAAGAAGAAGAAGAACTAACGTGAACTGATAAAAAACTATTTGGACTTCTTCAGCTTTGAGCTCAGCAGACGAAGCTTGCGGGATGAGCTCAAAATCACAGCCGACGCAACAATCGGCAAGGGAGCCGGCGCAACAGTAAGATTGATGCTGTCAAATGACCCGTCACCAACATTGCCCCAAGTCCACTGGCCTGCTGTCAAGCCCAGGTCGGAGATGGATACGTTGCGAAAGGTTGAAACTCCCGCAAGCTGGGTGTTAGACACATAGTCTCGCGGCAAAACGAGTTGATATGGATCTGCTATAATCCCGAAAAGATTGCCACTGCTGACTGCAGAATCAGGCTCTTCGGTCAACAATGGCAAAGAACTGATCAAAGTAGGACCAGTCAAAATACCTTCATACAAATCAACTGCGGCGGAATTAAACAAACTAGGGCCAGCATAAATTTGCACATCTGTCATAACATTTTGAAACGTATTCGGCTGATCAGAACGCGTCAGTGCTGTCAAGTTTGCCTTGCCACTTCCCCTAACGACAACATCATTGCCCGACTGTTCAACGCGTAAAAAGATGACAGCCTGCGCCGCCGATCCTGATACGATGCTCGAAGCCAGGATTCCGAATAAACAGCCCGCCCGAACTGCTGAACCCCAAAAGCCAGTAACGGCAGTTGCTGCTTTGTACTGAGCAGTCACGTTAAAAAAGGCAACATATTCTCATCCTACATAGCCTCTCCCAGGCTGGGCACTGCCAGGCAAATCAATCTGAGTCTTTCAGATCTCGCTGCGCGATTCGATAGGGAATCGTTCCTGAATGTGTCTTGACATGAGCCCCGTCGAATCGCTTGCAGAAGTTCAGATCTAGTGTGCCGTCCTGCAAATGCGCTGTGGATCCTTTGCTGGGTGTCTCGCCTGGAGCCCTTGCTAAGGACGGCATCGAGGCGCACGGACTAAGCTGGGGATAATGCATGAACTTGCGGGGCAGCACACGAGTCTGCAGTTCCGCGAATCCGTTATGAATCCTTTGACGTGTGTCTCGCCTGGAGCCCTTGCCGAGGACGACATCTAGGCGCACGAACCAGGGCTGCCTCAAGGTCAAGTTGAGGTTCCGCAAATGGAGCTGAAGAACGCGGACCGTCCCGGCTGGGCATAAATGAAGACGGGTCTGCCGATGGACAGGCGCCCTGATCCCCAGCTTCCACAGGACTTTTGGTCAGCCCTTGCTCTGAAGGGGACATCTGTCATCTGAACGACGAAAGATGATGCGATCTAAACCCTCATATCCAAGACGCGACTCTCGTGACCCGTGACCCGTGACCCGTGACCCGTGACAAAATGTTTGGTCAAGCCGTAACTTGTTCGGGAACCTGAGGCTGGAACATAAACATTGAGTAAATAACATTACGGCGCATTTGTATCATCATCTCTCGGAACATATCATAGGCCTCATTTTTGTATTCGATGATCGGCTGCTGCTGACCATAGGCACGCAGATTGATCGTTTCCCGCAGAGCTTCCATCGACTGTAAATGCTCCCGCCAGAGGGTATCAATTTGTTGCAGGATGAAAAAACGCTCCGCTTCACGCATCAAGCCAGGACGAACCCTGTTGACCTGATCTTCCTTGATGTCATAGGCATTGCGCATCTGCTCCTGCAGAAAAGCCTTGAGCTCCTCAATGGAGAGTCCCTGCAACTGTTCCGGAGCTAGATCCTGAAGAAGATAAATAAACTCTTTCACCTTATCTAGCAAGCGTTGCAGATCCCACTCTTCTGGAGGCAGATCTGGATTGACATAGGCCTCTACAATATCGTCGATGGTGCGCTCGCCATAGCCCAAAACCTGTAGCTTCAACTCTCTCCCTTCCAACACCCTTCTGCGCTCTGAGTAGATAGCACGGCGCTGATTGTTCATCACTTCATCGTATTCAAACACATCTTTTCGCTGATCATAATAGTAAGTTTCCACTTTTTTCTGAGCCCCTTCTAGAGAGCGGGTCAGCATGTTGGATTCAATCGGCATGTCCTCTTCTACACGAAATGCATTCATCAAGCCAGCAACACGATCACCGCCAAAGATGCGGAGGAGATTATCATCCAAAGACAGGAAGAAACGAGTGGTGCCTGGATCGCCTTGCCGCCCTGAGCGCCCGCGTAATTGGTTGTCAATCCGACGCGATTCATGTCTTTCCGTGCCAATGACATGCAGGCCACCAGCCGTGCGCACCTGGGCCTCTTCCTGTTTAACAACCACATCATATTCATCTTTAACACGATGAATTAAATCTCGCATCTTCTGGATTTGTGGATCTGAAGTCGGAGCTTTTTCCGCAGCAAGAGCAATGTGATCCTCAAGCTCCAGCAGAGTAAGCTGCCGATCTCCCCACACCTGCACCAGTTCGCGAGCCAGGGCCACAAGCGCTTGCTCCGTGTCGGGGGACAGGACACAGGGATACAGGGTTCCCAAGGCGCGGCCATCACGAACGAAGCCCTGGGCAGGAGTGCCGTCAGCAGCGAATCCTGCTCCCTTTGCGCTGGAACGCTGGTAAGGCAAAGGAGCGCCATGGCCCTCCTCCGGCCGTACCAGACGGGGCAGCAGCACTTCTCTGACTTTCAAGCGAGCCATGTAATCGCTGTTGCCGCCCAGAATAATGTCCGTGCCGCGACCAGCCATGTTGGTGGCAATGGTCACCGCACCAGCCCGACCAGCCTGGGCGATGATCTCTGCCTCCCGCTCCACATTTTCTGGCTTGGCGTTGAGCAGGTTGTGGGGAATGGACAATTGCGAAAGCTGAGACGATAATAATTCAGATTTTTCAACACTTGTCGTTCCCACCAACACCGGCCGCGCCCGAGCGTGAATTTCCGCTGTTTCATTAGCAACTGCTCGCCACTTTGCCGCTTCAGTTTTATAAACTTGATCCGTCCAGTCTACGCGAGAGCTTGTGCGGTTAGTTGGCACCGTGGTGACTTCTAGTTTGTAAGTTTTTTCAAATTCTAATTCTTCCGTCTTGGCCGTTCCCGTCATGCCAGCTAAACGGGGATAGAGCAGAAAAAAGTTCTGATATGTGATGCTTGCAAGCGTTTGTGTTTCCGGCTGAATCGGCAGCCCCTCTTTGGATTCAATGGCTTGGTGCAGGCCATCACTCCAACGTCGGCCAGGCATGACACGACCGGTAAACTCATCAACAATGACCACATCATTGTTGCGAACAATATAGTTAACGTCTTTGGTGAACAGCTCCTTCGCTTTCAGAGCGTTGTTGATAAAATGGGCCCAGGGATCTGCTGAATCATAGAGATCTTGCACACCCAATAAATCGGCTGCAGTGGCATAACCGAGATCTGTAAGCGTGACATTGCGCCTCTTTTCATCCACTTCATAGTCACCTTCTGGATCAATGCCATCCTTGCCGAGCTCAGGAGCCCTGACGAGCTGTGCCGCCACCTGTGAAGCCAGTCGATACTTCTCTTGGGGTCGCTCAACCTGACCAGAAATAATCAACGGTGTGCGCGCTTCGTCAATTAAAATAGAATCAACTTCGTCAATGAGGCAATAATGAAAGTCCCTTTGGACGATATCCGCTAGATCGGTAGCCATATTGTCGCGAAGATAGTCAAAGCCAAGTTCTGAGTTGGTGGCATAGGTGATGTCACAGGCATAATTTCGCTTGCGGTCTGTGGGCGACATGTCCTGCTGGATCAGCCCAACGCTCAGCCCGAGAAAGCGGTGAATCTGCCCCATCCACTCCGCATCACGACGTGCCAAGTAATCATTAACGGTAACCACATGAACGCCTCGCCCCGTTAACGCATTCAGATAGGCAGGCAAGGTTGCCACCAAGGTCTTGCCTTCACCGGTTCTCATCTCGGCAATCTGACCGTCGTGCAGTACCATGCCGCCGATGAGTTGCACATCAAAGTGACGCAGGCCTAAAACCCGCTTGCCAGCTTCGCGCACAACGGCAAAGGCCTGGGGAAGCAACTCATCAAGCAGGGCTCTTTGTCGAGACAGAGGGTCAACTTTATCCAGCTTTTGCTTGAATTCTGCCGTGAGGCCACGCAGCTCGTCATCCGAAAGTGAGCTGATCTCCTCCTCCAAGAGGTTGATGTCTGAAACCAGAGGCTGGTAGCGCTTCAGCTTGCGAGCGTTTGGATCACCCAGCAACAGCTTGAGCATTGTGGACAGACTTATTTTGGAAGCTCACCTTAACACTTCAACAGTCCGCGTCGAAGGCCAGATTCAAAGCGGGAGAATGGCTTTGCCTGCTCTCTGCTGCGGCCGGAACGGTCAGCAGGAGCCCCTGGAACAGCGCGGGCGGGAGGCGGTGAAAGGAAGGAGAGCGGAGTCTATGGTTCCTCATCGTCATGGCAGTTTGTCTTGATGAACAACGGCGAAAAACCAGCGACGCATGGAGGGGACGGCCTGAAATCGGTGCGGATCGTCTGCCATGGCCGCTCCGCCCCAGCCCTCCAACTCGGCCTGGATCCCGATCTCCGGCCTGTCAGCGCGATCCAGCAGCTGCAAAGCCTGTTGAACGCCAATGCCTTCTGGGGCCAAGGACGATCCCTGCAGGACCTGCGGCGGATGGTGAGCAACAGTGCGGTCTGCGTGACGGCCTGGAAGGGACGGCACTTGATTGGCTTCGGGCGGGCCACCAGTGATGCCGTCTTCCGTGGAACGATCTGGGATGTGGTGGTGGATTCCCGAGAGAACGGCCAGGGAATCGGCAAGACCATCGTGGAAACCCTTCTGGCAAGCAGGGCGCTTGGCGACTGCGAAAGGATTTATCTGATGACCACAAACAGTGCTGAGTTCTATAAAAAAATTGGGTTTCGAGCCAATCCTACTCAGGTGTTGATGATCAGAGAAAAAAGCGGATGAAGAGATTCGAACTCTCGACCCTCTCCTTGGCAAGGAGATGCTCTACCACTGAGCTACATCCGCACGGTTGGTCGCCTTCGCGACCTTGACCAGCATGCCCCATCGCCTGGCGAGCCGTCAATCGCTTGAGGCCATCTCCGTCACACTCCTCCGCCAGGCTGCGGTAGATGGGCCATCAGGCTGCCCATCTCCAGGGCCTGCAAGGCATAGCTCCAGCCAAGAGTGCTCTTGATGCCGGCTCGCTCCAGAGCCTGCTGCAAAGTGTCGGTGGTCAGCACACCGAAGATCACGGGCACGCCTGTCTGCCGCGACACCGCGGCCACGCCCTTGCTCACCTCAGCGACAACCACGTCGAAGTGGGGGGTGTCGCCGCGGATCACAGCCCCGAGGGTGATCACCACTTGATAGCGACCACTGGCCGCCAAGCGCTGGGCCACCAAAGGGATCTCAAAGCTGCCGGGCACCCAGGCCACATCCAGCTGGTCACTGGCTGGTGAGGTGTCAATGCCATGGCGGCCCAAGCAATCCAGGCAGGCGCTGAGCAGCTTGCCCGTGACCAGGTCGTTGAACCGCGCCACCACCACAGCGATGCGCAGGCTGGCCGCTTGGGTGAAGGTGCCTTCGTAATGGGTCAAGGGAGATTCAGACGACGAAATAGCTCATGCCCCAGTTCAGCAGCACCAAGCCCACCCAGGCCAAGCCTCCGAGGAGAATCAACTTGTTGGAGCGTCCGATGTCTTCGCTGCTGGCATAGAGGACAGGCACCGCCACGATCAACGCAAAGGACAGCACCACAAGGGCCAGAACGGTGAGCGAGTTGATGATCTGCATGGGGGAAGAGGCGCGCTGGCCGGTTCAGGCATCGGGCGGATTCTCACACGTGGCCCCCGCCTTGGGGGAACCCCTGATCGGCTTCCTTCACATGTTGTCGAAGGCAGCGGCGGCCCTCTCCCGGCGCTGGTCGCTGTCGCCGCAGCCCCCACCGCTGGTGGCCGTTAGCATCGGCCCCCACTACCCTCAGCGTCATGGGCGGGGCAAGCAGCCAGCAACTCCTTCTGGTGTCGGCAGCTGATCTGCAAGGCGATCTGTTTGCCGCCCCGGCGACCGCCGCCCGTCCGCCCCTTGCCGCTCCAGCCGCCGCATCGTCCGCCGCCGACCACGAGGATGGCGACCCCCTGGCCGCCGCCGCCGCGCGCCCCCGCCAACGACAGGTCAAAGCCGCCGTCCCACCCTCGCCAGCGGCAGACCCCAGCCAGGCCCCAGCGCCCGGCGACGCCAAGGCCCCGCCCCTGGACGAGCAGCCCCGCTGGCATCACCACAGCCTGATCGACCCGGAGGCGCTCACGCCAATGCTGCGCCACTACGTCAGCCTCAAGGCCGCCCATCCGGATCGGCTGCTGCTCTATCGCCTGGGCGACTTTTTTGAATGCTTCTTTGAAGACGCCATCACCGTCTCCCGTCTGCTCGAACTCTCCCTCACCGGCAAGGAGGCGGGCAAGGCCATTGGTCGGGTGCCGATGGCGGGCATCCCGCATCACGCCGCCGAACGCTATTGCGGCGAGCTGGTGCGGCGGGGCCTTTGCGTCGCCCTCTGTGATCAGTTGGAAACCACCCCCTCCCAAGGCCAGCTGCTGCGGCGCGACATCACCCGGGTGCTCACCCCCGGCACGGTTCTGGAAGAGGGGATGCTCGCGGCACGTCGCAACAACTGGCTCTGCGCCGTGCTCCTGGAGGGCGCCCGCTGGGGACTGGCGGTGGCCGATGTGAGCACCGGGGAGTTCCGTGTCAGCGAGCAGGAGGGGCTCGCCGCCCTGCACCAGGAGCTGCTGCAACAGGAGGTGGCGGAGGTGGTGTGGTGCGAGCCATTGCGCGGAGACGGGCCCGATGGGGCGCCACCGCCCTGGTGCCCCAAGGACCTGCGGCACACCCCCCAGCCCCGCACCCCGTTTGAGGCCCCCCAGGCGAAGCAACGGCTGCTGGCGCGCTACGGCCTGACCAACCTGCAGGGGCTGGGATTGGCGGAGACGCCCCTGGCCCTGAGGGCCGCCGGAGGCCTGCTGGCCTATCTCGACAGCACCCAGCCCGATCCGGAGGCGGAGGAGCACGGTCGGGCCGCGATCCCTCTGGAGCGGCCCAGGCTCTGGCATGTCGGGGACGCCTTGGTGCTCGATGCCCAAACCCGCCGCAACCTGGAGCTGACCCGCACCCAGCTGGGAGGGCGCTTCGAGGGATCCCTGCTCTGGGCCCTGGATCGCACCGTCACCGCCATGGGGGCCCGTTGTCTACGCCGCTGGGTGGAGGCGCCCCTTGTGCAAGCCGCCCCGATCCTGGAGCGGCAAGAGGGAGTGAGCGAGCTGGTGGACCAGCGGGCCCTGCGCCAGGCCGTGCGCCGCCTGCTGCGGCCGATGGCCGATCTGGAGCGCCTGGCGGGACGGGCGGGGGCTGGCACCGCCTCCGCCCGCGACCTGGTGGCCCTGGCAGATGGATTGGAGCGTCTGCCTCGCCTGGCGGAACTGCTCCGGACGGCCCACAGCGCCCCCATGCGGGCCCTCAGCCAGCCTCGGCCCGACCTGGTGGCCCTAGCCGTCGATCTGCGCCACACCCTGGTGGAGAGTCCGCCCCTCACCCTCAGCGAGGGCGGGCTGATCCATGATGGGGTGGACGCCCACTTGGATGGCCTGCGCAACCAGCTGGACGATCAGGATCATTGGCTGGCGGAGCAGGAACGCCAGGAGCGACAGCTGAGCGGCCATGCCAGTGTGCGTCTGCAATACCACCGCAGCTTCGGCTATTTCCTGGCGGTGAGCCGGGCCAAGGCGGCGGTGGTGCCCGATCACTGGATCCGCCGGCAGACCCTCGCCAGCGAGGAGCGCTTCGTCACCCCGGCCCTCAAGGAGCGGGAGGGACGCATCCTGCGACTGCGCACCCGCACCGCCCAACGGGAACTGGACCTCTTCACGGCCCTGCGCCAGCGGGTGGGACAGCAAGCTGAACCGGTTCGCGCCGCCGCCCGCCAGGTGGCCGAGCTGGATGCCCTGGCCTCCCTGGCGGAGGTCGCCGCCACGGAGAACTATTGCCGCCCGGAGCTCGTCAGCGGCCGGGAGCTCTGCATCGAGGCCGGCCGCCATCCGGTGGTGGAGCAACTTCTGGTGGACGAGCCCTTCACGCCCAATCCAATCGGCCTGGGCGGAGGCCACGCCCAGGCCCCCGATCTGCTGGTGCTCACCGGACCCAACGCCAGCGGCAAGAGCTGCTACCTCCGCCAGACCGGCCTGCTGCAGCTGATGGCCCAGCTGGGCAGCTGGGTGCCGGCCCGTGCGGCCCGCTTGAGCCTGGCCGATCGCATCTTCACCCGCGTCGGCGCCGTGGACGACCTGGCGACAGGGCAATCCACCTTCATGGTGGAGATGGCTGAGACGGCCAACATCCTGCACCACGCCAGCGCCCACTCCCTGGTGTTGCTCGATGAGATCGGCCGGGGCACAGCCACCTTCGACGGCCTGGCGATCGCCTGGGCCGTGGCCGAGGCCCTGGCGGGCGATGTGGGGGCGCGCACGGTGTTTGCCACCCACTATCACGAGCTCAACGAGCTGGCCGGGCTGCTGCCGAATGTGGCGAATGCCCAGGTGTTGGTGGAAGAAACCGGAGACGACCTGCTCTTCCTGCACCAGGTGGTGCCCGGAGGCGCGAGCCGCAGCTATGGCATTGAGGCGGCACGACTGGCGGGGGTGCCCCCCTCGGTGGTGCGCCGGGCGCGACAGGTGTTGAGTCGCATCGAGGCCAACAGCCACGTGGCCGTGGGACCCAGCTAAAGGTCACGGCAGAGCCAGCGTCCCCGCAGCAGGGCATTGGCCGCCGCTGCCACTAGACCCGCGCCGCCACGGCTTCCCTCCAGGCGGATCTGGGGCAGCCCGCTGCTGGCCAATCGCCGCGTGCTCTCCAACACCCCGACAAAACCCACCGGCATGCCGATCACCAGGGCCGGTGGCGGCACAGCGCCCGCAGCCGAGAGGGCAAGCAGGCGCTCCAGGGCGGTGGGGGCGCTGCCGATCAACACCACGGCGCCAGGGTGGCGTTCCAGGGCGATGGCCATGCCCGCCGCCGCCCGGGTGCCGCCGGCTGAAGCCACCGCGGGTGCCCAGTCCAACACTGACCACACCGGGTTGCCAAAGGTGCGGCGGGCCATGGGGTTGACGGCCGCCGCGGCCATGGCCGTATCGGTGAGGATCGGTGCACCGCCAGCGAGGGCTTCGGCGCCGAGGGCGCAGGCCCCTGGGCTGAAACGGAGGTCTGGGGCCAGGCTGAGGTCGCCGCCGCTGTGCACCAGGCGCTCCAGCACATCCCGCTCCAGCCCGCCAAGGCCCGTCTCCCCCAGCCAGGCGCGAATGCGGCGCAGGCTCTCCGAGAAGATCGGATGGTCGAAGTCGTTCACCACAAGCCCCGATGCCAATCCACCTCTACTGGGGCGACGATGAAGCCGCTCGGGGCCGAGCCGTGGAGCAGCTGCTGGAGCAGGCCTTGGATCCTGCCTGGGCAGCGATGAATCTGAGCCGGCTCGATGGCCAGGACGGGGAACAGGCCCGCCGCGCCCTGGAGGAGGCCCGCACCCCTCCCCTGGGGGCTGGAGAGCGGGTGGTCGTGCTGCAACGCAGCCCCTTCTGCGCGACCTGCCCGCCGCCACTGGCGGAGGCTCTGGAGGCCTGCCTGCCGGCGATCGCCGCCCACACCCACCTGGTGTTGGTGAGCAGCGGCAAGCCCGATGCCCGACTGCGCACCACCAAGGCCCTGCGCGCGCTGGCGGAGGAGAAGAGCTTCCCGTTGCCCGCCAGTTGGGATGGGGCTGGCCAGCTGGAGCTGGTGCGGAACGCAGCCAAGGAGTTGGGGCTGACGCTGGAGGATCAGGCCGCCGAAGCCCTGGCCCAGGCCCTCGGCAGCGACAGCGCGCGGCTGGCCAGCGAGCTGGAGAAACTGCGGCTCTACAAAGGGGAGCGGATCAGCGCCGCCACCGTCAGGGAGCTGGTGGAGGGCCGCAGCAGCACGGCGTTGGCAGTGGGCGAGGCGCTCTTGGCCGGTCAACCGGCGGAAGCGATCGCCCTGGTGGATGCCCTGCTGGCGGCTGGCGAGCCGGCGCTGCGCATCGTCGCCTCCCTCTCCAGCCAGATCCGCGGTTGGCTCTGGGTGGCTCTGCTGGAGGCCCGGGGGGAGCAGGACGTGGCGACGATCGCCAAGGCGGCGGGCATCAGCAATCCAAAGCGGGTCTACGTGTTGCGCAAGCAGATCCGCGGACGCAGCGAGGAGCACCTGCTCGCCCTGTTGCGGCAGTTGCTGGAGGCGGAGGCGTCACTCAAGCGGGGCGGCGATCCCGCCGAAACCTTTCGAGAGGCTTGGCTACTGCCCCTCAGCCCGCCTCGATAAGTTGGCCTTGACCTGCACCCGCGCACGGATGAACCTCCTCGTCCAGAAATTCGGAGGCACCTCCGTCGCCGACGTGGAGCGGATCCAGGCGGTTGCCCGCCGCATCGCCAACAGCCGCGAGGCCGGCAACGAACTGGTGGTGGTGGTGTCGGCCATGGGGCACACCACCGATGCCCTGACGGCCATGGCGCGGGCCATCAACGATGATCCCCCCCCGCGGGAAATGGACATGCTGCTGGCCACCGGCGAGCAGGTGTCCATCTCCCTGCTTGCCATGGCCCTCCATCGGCTCGGCGTTCCAGCGGTGGCGATGACGGGAGCCCAGGCGGGAATCATCACCGAATCGGCCCACGGCCGGGCGCGCATTCTGGAGATCCGCGCAGAGCGGCTGTGGCGACGGCTGGAAGAGGGCTTTGTCGTGATCGTCGCCGGGTTTCAGGGCACCAGCAGTGGGCCGACGGGCATTCCGGAGATCACCACCCTGGGGCGGGGAGGATCGGACACCTCCGCCGTGGCCCTGGCCGCCGCCCTCGGCGCGGAGGCCTGTGAGATCTACACCGATGTGCCGGGCGTGCTCACCACCGATCCGCGCAAGGTGCCCGATGCCCAGTTGATGGAGCGGGTGAGCTGCGACGAGATGCTCGAGCTGGCCAGCCTGGGCGCCTCTGTTCTCCATCCCCGCGCCGTGGAGATTGCCCGCAATTACGGCGTTCCCCTGCGGGTGCGCTCCAGCTGGACGGACGATCCCGGCACAGCCCTCACGAGTGGTGTCTGCCGGCCCGTGGGCAGTGATGGGCTGGAGCTGGGCAAGCCTGTGGATGGCGCCGAACTGGAGCGGGAGCAGGCGGTGCTGGCCCTGTCCGATGTTCCCGACCGCCCGGGGGTGGCGGCCCGGCTGTTTGAGGCCCTCGGCGCCGCCGGGCTGAACGTGGATCTGATCGTGCAATCCACCCACGAGGGCAGCAGCAATGACATCGCCTTCACCGTGGCGGAGGGGGAACGGGAGAGCGCCAGTCAGGTGTGCCGTCGCCTGTTGGTGGATCTGGAGGCCGAGGCGGCCAACCTGACGACGGAGGGGGGCATGGCCAAGATCAGCATCTCCGGCGCGGGCATCCTGGGACGCCCTTCCGTGGCGGCCCGGTTGTTTGACACCCTGGCCCGCCTGGGGATCAACCTGCGACTGATCGCCACCAGCGAAGTGAAAGTGAGCTGCGTGGTCGATGGCCGCCAGGGCAGCAAGGCCCTGCGCGCCGCGGCGGAAGCCTTCGAGCTGGCGCCGAGCCAGCTGCGGGAAGGTCCCTTGCCCTCCGATCCCGCCGCCCCCGCCGTACGCGGGGTGGCCCTGGACCTCAACCAGGTGCAGGTCACCGTGAAGGGGGTGCCGGATCTGCCGGGATCGGCGGCGGCCATCTGCCGTGCCCTGGCGGATGCGGGCATCAGCCTTGATGCCATCGTGCAATCGGAGCGCCTTCGCCCTGCCCGGGGGGGCACAACCATCGGCAGCCGGGACATGAGCTTCATCCTGCGCCGCGGTGACCGTCCGGGCGCCGAGGGGGCCCTGAGGCTGCTGCTGCGGCAGTGGCCAGGCGCCAGAGTGGAGGAGGGTCCAGCCATCGCCCGGGTGAGCGCCGTGGGCGCCGGCATGGCCTGGACCGCCGGCACCGCCGCCCGCATGTTCCGCGCCTTGGCCGAGGCGGCCATCAACATCGAGATGATCGCCACCAGTGAAATCCGCACCAGCTGCGTCGTGGCCGAGGCCGATGGCGTGCGGGCGCTGCAGGTGGTGCACGCGGCCTTTGGCCTGGGAGGTGCGACCAGCTGCCGGGTCGAAGGCACGGAGGCCCCCGCGATGCCGTGATGGCCTCAGCCCCTCACCCCTTGCCCACCAGCTTCTGACGGAGAGTCTTGATGCGGTCGCGCAGGCTGGCGGCCTCTTCGAATTCCAGGTTTTTGGCTGCGGCCTTCATCTTCTCCTCGAGTTGCTGGATCAGCTCCGGGAGCGCATCCAGGGGCACGGCGCTCTGTGCCAGCTGTTGCGTGGCCTCCTCCGGCCGCTCGTCATTGAGTCGACGCGACACCTCCAAAAAGGCCAGGATCGCGTTGCCGGCCCGCTTGCCGGCAGGCTGGGGCGTGATGCCGTGCTCGGTGTTGTGGGCCTGTTGGATCGCCCGACGCCGGGCCGTCTCCGAGATCGCCTTTTCCATGCTGTCCGTGAGCGTGTCGGCATAGAGCAGGGCCACCCCCTCAACATGGCGGGCCGCGCGGCCGATGGTCTGAATCAGGGAGCGCTCGGCCCGCAGAAAGCCCTCCTTGTCGGCATCGAGGATGGCCACCAGGGAGACCTCCGGCAAGTCGAGACCTTCCCGCAGCAGATTGACGCCGACGAGCACGTCATATTCACCATTGCGCAAATCCTGAATGATCTCAATGCGCTCAAGGGAGTGAATCTCAGAGTGGAGATAGCGGACCCGCACGCCATGCTCCGCCAGATAGTCGGTGAGATCCTCGGCCATGCGTTTGGTGAGGGTGGTCACCAGCACGCGCTCCTGTTTTGCAGCCCGCACCCGAATCTCAGCCAGGAGATCATCCACCTGCCCCTGGGTGGGCCGCACGTCAACCACCGGATCCAGCACACCGGTGGGGCGAATCACCTGTTCCACAATCTCACCACTACTTTGGCTGAGCTCCCAATTGCCGGGCGTAGCGCTGACAAAAATTGTCTGGTTGGCTTTTTGCCAAAATTCCTCGGCCTTCAACGGCCGATTATCCGCCGCGCTGGGCAGGCGGAAGCCATGCTCGATCAGCACCTGCTTGCGGCTTTGGTCGCCGTTGTACATCGCCTGCAGCTGGCTGCAGGTGACATGGCTCTCATCCACCACCAGCAGCCAGTCCCGGGGGAAGTAGTCGATCAGGCACTCAGGTGGTGAGCCGGCATCTCTGCCCGCCAGGTGGCGCGCGTAGTTTTCCACGCCATTGCAATAGCCCACCTGCTCCAGCATTTCCAAGTCGTAGCTCGTGCGCTGCTCCAGGCGCTGGGCTTCCAGAAGGCGACTCTGGCTGTGGAGGATGGCGAGCCGCTCCGCCAACTCCTGGCGAATGGCCTGGATCGCCACCTGCAGGCGCTCCTTGGGGGTGACGAAGTGCTTGGCCGGATAGATGCTGATCGTCTCCAGACTCTGCAGAATCTCGCCCGTGGTGGGATCGACATAACGAATCGCTTCCACTTGATCCCCAAATAACTCCACCCGCACCAGGCGATCCTCATAGGCAGGACCAATTTCCAACACATCGCCGCGTACTCGAAAACGTCCACGACTGATTTCCAGATCATTGCGGGCATATTGATTATTAACCAACTCCCGCAGGGAACCGCGCAAATTGAGGGTCGCACCCACTTCAAATTTGACGGCTGCCTTTAGGTATTCCGAAGGAATGCCCAGTCCATAGATGCAACTGATGGAGGCCACCACAATCACATCCCTTCGCTCAAACAGGGAACGCGTGGCGGAGTGTCGCAGCATATCGATTTCTTCATTGATCGAGGCGGTTTTGGCAATATAAGTATCCGATACCGGCACATAGGCTTCGGGCTGATAGTAGTCGTAATAAGAGATGAAGTATTCGACGGCATTGCGCGGAAAGAATTCGCGCAATTCATTGCATAATTGGGCTGCCAATGTCTTGTTGTGGGCCAAGACCAAGGTGGGTCGGCCCGTGCGGGCGATAACGTTGGCGATGGTGAATGTCTTGCCCGTGCCCGTCGCCCCCAGCAGGGTCTGATAGCGACGGCCGCCATCCACACCCCTCACCAACGCCTCAATGGCGGCGGGCTGGTCGCCGCGGGGGCTGTAGGGAGCTTGAAGGTGAAACGCCATCCGGCCATTTTGACCCGCCAACGCCGTGCTTGCGTCGCCGGGGCGGTGGTGGATCCAGCTTGGCCGGGCTGGTGAGGGCGTGCCCTTGCACGTCGCAGTCGCCAACAGGCTGGTGGCCGAGGCTCAGCCCGGCAGGCCGGTGACCAGAGCCATGGCGCGCATCAGAGACACCTCCAACCCGAGGGCCCGCAGGGCGATGTAGCTGAGAAGGCTGTAGGCCAGGGCCCCGAGCACAGCGCTGAGGAGCCCGTTGCGCAGGCGGAAACCTTGAATCAGCCAGGCGGCCAGGCCGAAGAGAACAATGGCGATCAACCACTCAAAGAGAAAGCTCACCGGGCTGATCAGACCGCCCAGGGAGAAAATCAGCCAGAGCGGTCCAAGGATCAGCTTCAGGGGATAGAGCAACAGGGTTCCCAGCAGGCCGATCACCAACGCGGAGAGCAGGGCGACCTGAAAGTTGGCCATCTCCACCCCCAGAGGCAGCTTGGCGACCAGGAGCAGGATGAGCGCTCGAAGGGGCCACTGCAGAATCCAGAGGAGAGAACTGACCATGAAGCATCAAACGGCGCTGTCGACACCATAAGCAGGGTGCCCAGCCGGAGCAACAGAGCGGTGAATCGCCTCCCGCAGGGCGCGCACCACCGCCACCATGGCCACCTCCTCCTGGAGGCGATTCACCGCGGAACCCACGCCCACGCCCGCGGCCCCGGCAGCGAGGGCCAGCGGCACCGTGACGGCAGACAAGCCAGAGGCGCAGAGCACGGGCAGCGGCACCTCGGCCGCAGCCAGGGCCCGGCTGATGGCATGGGTGGCGGCCAGGGTGGGAGCCGCCTTTTCAATCAGCCCCAACACCCCGGCGCTCACGGGCCGGGCGCTGGTGCCCCCCTCGGTTTGGATCCAGTCGGCACCGGCATGGGCCAGGGCCACGGCCAGTTGCTCCTGCTGGTCGAGGGGGAGGACATGGGGAACGGTGACCGACAGCACCACATCCGGCAAGAGCTCCCGGGTGCGGTGGGTGAGGCGCAGCACGTCGTCCGCCTCGAAGCGCAGGCCTTGGGGATAAAAGGCGTCAAAGTTGCCGATCTCCACCATCGTGGCGCCCGCCGCCACTGCGGGCGGGAAGAGGGCGGGATCGACCGCGGAGACGCAGAGGGGCAGGCCGGGGGCAATGGCCAGGATCCTCTCCACCAAAGCGGGATCACAAGCGAGATCCAGCAGATCGGCTCCCCCTGCGGCGGCGGCCCGGGCGATCCGGGCCACCGCGATCGGATCGCGATTCGTGAGTCCGGCGATCACTTTGAGCAGCTGCTGCTGACGGATCCCTTCCCGCAGCGGGGCAGGCAGGCTGGAGTGACGCGACATCAGGGGGATCGAACGAGTGACTGCGATTCTCCCACCCGATGCCGCGCGTCCTCCCGCTCCCTGGGGGCCTGACCAGGACCGGCTGCACAGGCACCTGCTGCGCCATCCCTCCCTGTTGCCGAAGGGCGCCAGCCTCCTGCTGGCCGTCTCCGGCGGCCAGGACTCCATGGTCCTGGCCGCCTTGCTGGCTGACCTGCGCCGCCTCCATGGCTGGCAGCTCAGCCTCTGGCACGGCGACCATGGCTGGCGAGCGGAGTCCGCCTCCCAGGGCGAGGCGTTGGCGGCCTGGGCGGAAGCCCGGGGCCTCCCCGTGTGGCGGCAACGGGCCGAACCGGTGCCAACCTCGGAGGCCTGGGCGCGCCAGTGGCGTTACAGCTGCCTGGAGCGTCAGGCCGAGGCGCTTGGCTGTCGCCATGTGGTCACCGGCCACACCGCCAGTGACCGGGCCGAGACCCTGCTCCTGCACCTCGCCCGAGGCAGCCATCGCCGCGGCCTGGCCTCGCTGCGGGCGTCACGCCCGCTGGGTGAAGGGTGCTGGCTGGTGCGCCCGCTGCTCCCCTTCAGCCGGCAAGACACAGCGCGCATCTGCCGCGAGCGAGGGCTGCCCGTCTGGATCGACGCGAGCAACGCCGATCCCCGCTTCAGCCGCAATCGCCTGCGGGCCGAGGTGTTGCCCGTGCTGGAGGAGCTTCACCCGGGAGCCGCGAGCCGCATCGCGGCCACAGCCGAACGCTTGGCCCAAGACCAGGAGCAGGAGGAAGAGCTGGTGACCCTCGCCCTGAACGCCCTCGCGGGGCCGCAGGATGCGGGGAAGGAGGAGATCAGCCTCAACCGCCGGGCTCTGGTGGCGCTCCAGCCGGCCAACCAGAGACGGTTGTTGCAGGCGTGGCTGCGACGACACAGCGGCAGAGCACTCCAGGCCCGCGACTTGGAGCAGTTGATAGCAAGGCTACCGTTGAAAAGCGGGTCGGGGGTGCAACATCTGGCGCAGGGCTGGTTGCTCCGCTGGAATGGAGGCCGCTTGAAACTTTTTCCTTCTTCGCGCTTCCAATCTCTCCATGGCCAACTCCGGCAGTAGCAGCAGTGACTCGCATCGGCGTTATGAATTCATCGAGAAGGCTTACTGCGAAGCACGATGGGCCACGGTGTTGGAATCAGGCACCGTGCTTCTGCGGGAGTTGTCAGAGGCGGAGGATCCACTGGAGCTGGCGGGGCTGGCCCATCGCCTGCGCCTGTTGATGGCGCACACGCTCTTGCATGGCTATGGCGATCGGGACGCGGCAGAGGATCTTTACGAATCGGTCCGCAAAAGCAACGCGGAAGCGTCGCTGCGCCAGATCGCGGCGGACGGACTGGATCAGTGTCACAAGCCCCTGTCATCAACCTTCGTGGCGGAGGAGGACGACGAGGACGACAACAGCCCAGCCGAGCCCGGGCTCTTCCTGCCGGAAACCGAGAACCCGGTCCTGGAGGAAGCGGCGCCCCCCGGGGAAGAGGCCCAAGCCGCGCCCGTGGTCGCGGTTGTCCCCGCAGGGCCTCCGCCCGCTGAGCCGGAGCCGGAGCCCGAACCTGTCGATCGGGCCAGCCTCGCTGCACCAGCAGCCAGCCACGACGACGATCAAGCCGCCGATGCGGGACTGGCGGCGGATCCCTTCCAACTCCCAGCCGGCCTGTCCCCGCGCCAGACCAGCACCAGCGGCATGCCGGTCATGCCCTGGCTGGCGTCCACGCAAGCAGCGCCTGATTCGGAAGCCGAGGAGGAGGCCCCCCCCGTTCCCGGGAATGGGAATGGGCATGTCGCCCAGCCTCCCAGCCTCCCGTCGCTCATTCCTGAGGTCGTGGAGGAGCCCGAGCTGATGGAAGTTCACCAGGCCAGCCCCTTCCTGGCCGAGGAGGTCGATCTGGAGATCAGCCCCGAAGCGTCCTGGCTGGGCGGCGCTCCGGAAGCGTTCGCCCCTCCTGCCGAGGACGACCTGGATGACTTGAGGTCATTCCTGCTGGAGGTGAGATTGGGTTGACATCCCCTCAGCCCGCCAGAGCGGCGGAGCGGCGGCGGCGGGTGCGGCCGCTCTCGAGTTCAGGCTCCTCGGGGGGAGCGGCGGGTTTCGCCGTGTTCAAGGCCGGCTCAGGACGCGAACGGACATCGGAGCCAGCAGCCTCCCGTCCCCCACGGTCGCGTGCGCCTTGGCGTGACTTGGGAGCGGGACGATTGTCCGGCTCGGCCTCCGTCTGCCCCTTGTAGGCCGGGCTTCCGGCGGGAGCTGGTTGCACGAGGCAAAGAATCAGCGGATCCACTTGCAGCTCTCGCCGCAGCCGGCGCTGCAGGCCCACTTCCACCTCCCGTTGCACCCCAACCCAGTCCACATCCGGCGCCTTGCCACCGCTGTTGCGACAGAGCTGACTCCAGCGATTTTCCAGCACCCAGCGAATTTCCCGTTCTGCCCAGATGGAGAGCTTGCGGGGATCGGCGGTGGTGACCACACCCCGCAGGTTGACCCGCGGTGGTGCGGCCAGGACGCCATCGGTGCTGATCACAGCCAGCAGGGTGATCACGCCATCCTCGGCCAGTTGTTGACGCTCCTTCAACACGCGCGCATCGACAATGCCATTGCGGGAGGCATCCAAGAGCTCGATTCCCGCCTTGACGGCCTCGCCCCGCCGAATGGACTCCGGCGTGAGCTCGACGACATCGCCATTGTCAATGATCAAGATGTTGTCTGCGGGTACACCCATCGACTGGGCTGTTTTGGAATGGCAGACCAGCATGCGGTGCTCCCCATGCACGGGAACAAAAAACTTGGGGCGGGTGAGGGCCAACATCAGCTTTTGATCTTCCTGGCTGCCGTGCCCGGAAACATGGATCCCTTCTCCCTTTCCATACACCACCTTGGCGCCCAACATCATCAGGCGGTCAATGGTGTTGACCACCGAAATCGTGTTCCCCGGGATGGGACTTGCTGAAAAGATGATGGTGTCACTCGATTTCACCTGCACCTGCGGGTGTTCACCGCGAGAAATGCGACTCAAGGCGGCCAAGGGCTCTCCCTGGCTGCCGGTCATGAGCAACACGACTTCCCGATCCGGCAGGTCACGAATTTGCTTGATCGGTACAAACAGCTCATCCGGACACCGCATGTAGCCAAGCTCACGGGCCTTGGCAATCACATTGAGCATGGATCGACCCAGCAAACCAACTTTGCGACCATGCTTCATCGCCAGCTCAAGAACCATCGAAACCCGGTGCACCGAACTGGCAAACGTGGTGACAATCACCCGCCCTTCCGCTTTGGAAAAGTGACGATCAAGGTTGGGGAAAACAGCACGCTCAGGAGGTGTGAAGCCCGGCAGCTCAGCGTTGGTGGAATCGCTGAAGAGACAGAGCACACCCTGCTCTCCGTAATGGGCCATGCGCTGGACATCAAACACCTCCCCATCAACCGGTGTATGGTCAAACTTGAAATCACCTGTAAACACCACAACGCCGACCGGAGTGGTGATGGCCAAGCTGAAGCTGTCAGCAATGGAGTGGGTGTTGCGAATGAACTCCACTTTGAAGTGCTGCCCCACCTGCACCACATCTCTGGGACTGACGGTTTGCAGGATGGTGCGATCGGTGACACCTGCTTCTTCCATCTTGCCCGTGAGCATGGAAAGGGCAAGTCTGGGACCGTAGATGACAGGGATATTGAAGTTTTTCAGGTGATAGGGGATACCACCAATGTGATCTTCGTGACCGTGGGTGACGATCATGCCCCGAATGCGCTTGTGATTTTCCCGCAGGTAGCTGGTATCAGGCAAAACAACATTCACCCCATGCATGCCATCACTCGGGAACGCCAAGCCGGCATCCACCAGCATCAGCTCGTCCCCGTATTCAAAAACACAGGTATTTTTACCAATCTCGTGCAATCCCCCCAGGGGGATCACGCGGAGGGTTGGTTTTTTGCCATCCGTCGAGATGGATCTGGTCGTGTTGCCGTTGGGACTCGTCATGAAAACAGAGAATCAGAAAAACTTGATCAGTGCAAAGCCTTGGCGTCAGGTGGGACGCAGGGCAGCGAGGATGGAAGAGAGACGTTCGCGCACCTGGCTGTCGGCGGGCAGGAGCGGCAGGCGCGGCCCCCCCACGGCCCAGCCGCAAAGTTCCAGGGCGGCTTTGATGGGGATGGGATTGGTCGTGCAAAACAGCGCCTTGAAGAGCGGCAGCAACTGCTGATGGAGAGCCAAGGCCTCACCGTTGCGGCCAGCCAGGAAGGCTTGCACCAGCGCCTGGATCGATTCTCCCACCAAGTGACTGGCCACGCTCACCACACCGACAGCCCCGACAGCGAGCATGGGCAGGGTGAGGGAATCATCGCCGCTGTAGATGGCCAATTGATCGCCGCAGAGGGCGCGCAGCTGTTGCACCTCCTCCGTGGTGCCGCTAGCGGCCTTGAAGGCCACCACATTGGGGCAGTCGAGCAGTCGCTTCACCGTTTCAGGTTCCAGATGACATGACGTGCGCCCGGGGATGTTGTAGAGCATCAACGGCAAGTCAGGAGCTGCCGTGGCGATGGCGCGAAAGTGAGCTTCCAGACCTGATTGGGGAGGTTTGTTGTAATAAGGCACCACCACCAGGGCTCCATCAGCCCCCAGGGCGGCGGCGGCAGAGGTGGCCTCCACGGCCTCCGCCGTGCAATTGCTGCCGCTGCCCGCCAACACCACCGCGCGACCGCCCACCGCGCCCTTCACGGCCTTGAACAGGGCATGCTGCTCCTCCCAACTCAAGGTGGGTGATTCGCCCGTGGTGCCGCACACCACCAGCCCATCGGAGCCATGGCGCACCAGATGATCAGCCAGCCGCTCAGCCAAGGGCAAGTCGATGGCCCCATCCGAGCCAAACGGGGTGACCATGGCGGTCAGCACGCGACCGAAACGGGGTGAGGACGCCAGGGGCGGGCTGGTCAAGCCGCACCTCCTTGGCCCTTCATGAGGAGTTCAGCGATCTGAATGGCGTTCAGAGCAGCACCCTTGCGGATCTGATCGCCACAGAGCCACAGCTCCAGAGCACTGGGGTGACTGATGTCTTGTCGAAGGCGTCCCACGGCTACGGGATCCCGCCCCGTCACATCCGTCGGCATGGGAAAACGATTGGCCGCCGGCTCATCAATGATCATCACGCCCGGTGCCTCGGCCAACAGCGCGCGGGCCTCCTCCACGGCCATGGGGGTCTCAAACTCGATGTTCACCGCCTCCGAATGGGCCCGCAACACAGGCACCCGTACGCAGGTGGCGCTGAGCAACAAGTCGGGGCGCCCCATGATCTTCCGGGTCTCCCGCACCATTTTCAACTCCTCTTCGCAGTAGCCGTTGGCCTCCAAGGGGGAGTTGTGCAAGAACAGGTTGAAAGCCAGGGAGTAAGGCAAGACCTCGCTGTGCGCCGTGCCCCCGTCCAGCACGACGCGCGTGAGCTGGCGCAACTCCTCCATGGCCCGGGCGCCGGCACCGCTGGCCGATTGATACGTGCTCACCACCACGCGCCGAATGCGGTGTTTGGCCTCCAGAGGCGCCAGCACCAGGCAGAGCAGAATCGTGGTGCAATTCGGGTTGGCGATGATGCCCCGGTGAGCGAAGGCCGCATCGGGATTCACTTCCGGCACCACCAGCGGCACCGCTGGATCCAGGCGAAAAGCACTGGAGTTGTCGATCACCACCGCCCCCTGGGCGACGGCCAACGGCGCCCATTGGCGTGACACCGACCCTCCGGCGGAGGCCAGCACCAGATCGAGCCCCTGAAAGCTGGCCTCCTCCACCGCCTCCACCGTCAGCGCCGCATCACCCCAGATCACCCGCTGTCCCGCGGAGCGGGGCGAGGCCAACAAACGCAACTCGCGCACCGGGAACCGCCGTTCCTGGAGGAGATGGAGTATCTCCTGGCCACCGGCGCCTGTGGCGCCCAAAAGGCCAATCCGCAGGGGGCGTGCGGGGAGACCGCCCCGGAAGGCGTTGCTGGGTTGGGAATCTGGGCCGGAACTGAAGAGGGTGGTCACCGACGGGGGCGCCGGACGTGGGGCCGGGAGGGCGTGGGCGCGGGCGGGGGGGGGCGAACGGCGGCGGGCTAGGGAAAGCGACACCGGAGGCAAGGCCGGTGTGGGCCGAAGAGGCCATCGGCGGAGCTGTCGTTCTGGAAACGGCAAGCCCGAAAACAGCTGGCCAGGAAGCCAAGGACAGCTGGGTATATCGACTCGACTGAGCGTCGTTCCAACAATACGCTCTCGGGAGATCCAAGGCCACTTTCTAGGATTAGGGATTGCCCGCCGTCCGGCCCTGTCCATGACCCCAGCCTCCAGCCCCTCCACCGGTCAGGCCTCCAGCCTGAAAGTGAGCAGCCAATCACGCCCGGGCTGCCGAGTGGCCCTGGAAGTGGCCATCCCCGGGGGACGCTGTCAGGCCAGCTACGACGCGGCTGTGGAGAAGCTGAGCCGCAGCGTGAAGCTGCCTGGTTTTCGTCAAGGGAAGGTGCCACGGTCGGTGTTGATTCAACAGCTGGGGCCCCTTCGCATTCGAGCCACCGCTCTGGAAGACCTCGTCGAGAGCGTCTGCCGCGATGCGCTGGAACAGGAAAAGATCGCTCCCCTGGGGCGGCCGGAGCTGCAGGAGGCATTTGAAGCCGTGCTGGATCGCTTCACGCCGGGGGCCGATCTGGTGTTGACGTTGGAGGTGGATGTGGAGCCCGTCCCCACCCTCAAAACCACGAAGGGGTTGAAAGCGGAAGCCATCCCGGTCGCCTTCGATCCCGCCAGGGTGGGTGAACTCCTGGAGCAATCGCGTCGCCAATTGGCCACCGTGGTGCCGGTGGAAGGACGGCCCGCCGCCCTGGGGGACGTGGCGCGAATCGGCTTCAGCGGAGTGTTTTCCGATACCGGAGCCCCCATTGAAGGTGGCAGCAGCGAGGGCATGGATGTGGAGTTGGAGGACGGCCGCATGATTCCCGGTTTCGTGGAGGGAATCGTCGGCATGGAGGTCGGCGGCAGCCGTGATGTCGCCTGCACGTTCCCCGAGTCGTATCCGCACGAGGAGGCCGCGGGCCGCGAGGCCACGTTTTCGATCACCCTGCTGGATTTGAAAACCCGCGAACTCCCCGCCCTGGATGATGCCTTTGCCCAGCAGGC
>JBKDSV010000066.1:0-4367 GCA_046340795.1 Cyanobacteriota bacterium
GGCGTCGTCATAGCGGCCGGCCGCCAGATGCTCGGCGATGGTGGCGCTGGCGGGCACCTGCCCCGCCTGGGGCTCCCAGCTCACCTCGATCGCCCCTTCCGAGAAGCCCACATCCACCCGGCCGCCGGCCTCGCCGTAGGCCGCCTTGAAGTAAGTGGTGACGGCTTCGCGGAAGGCCTGGGTGCCCCGCTCTCGCGCCGCCTCCGGCAGCAGGCTCAGATCAAATCCGGCCTCCGGCACCGAGAAGCGAATCGGCTGCGGGGCGCTCATGGGCCAGGCTTAGTCAGACAGCTCGGACCACTCATACCAGCCGCCCAGGCCCAACTCCCTTGCCCAGCCATCGATGATCCGCCGGTCCGCCCCCTCCCCGATGGGGGCCACTTCCGCCAGGGCCAGGGCGGTGAGCTGCCGGCCGATCGCCCCATAGCCCTGGGAGAGGTAGGGCACCGCCAGATAGGGCTTGCCCAGCAGGTCTCCGCCATGGATGGCATAGGCCGCGTTCATCGATAGGCTGGCCTCACACACCGCCGCGGGCACATTGGCGCGGGTGCTGGGTTTGAGGGTTCCCAGGTTGTTGGTGATCTCCCCTTCCATCGCCTGCTCCTGCGCCTGGCGCAGATCGGGGCAGTGCTCGCGGATCCAGCGATCCACCAGCATTCCAGGCCCGATGGAACGCAGCTGGAGGATCAACCCGTCGTAGATGAACTTGCCCAGCTCCCGAGCCTTGGCCAGCGGCAGTTGCCGGTGGAGCTTCTCGCAATCGCTGATCACCCGCTCCCGCGCGTGCCGTTTCTCCCGCACCACCCAGCGGCGGCCGGGGCCATCCCGCAGCGCCATCCGGCACTCGAACGCGATGAAATAGTCGGCCGTGCGGTTCTCGCCCCCCTTGAGACGCAGCAGGTGGCTGGCCTCCCGGGGGCCGGCGCGGCGGATCGTGGCGAGCGGGACACGTTCAGCTCCGGCGCCTCCATCACCAGCACGGGCTTGCCGGTGGCTTCCTCCAGCTCCGCCAGGGCCTGGTTGGCGGAGGGCAGGAATTCACGCTCCTTGCGGTGGCTGGGCTCTGGCATCAGGGGCCTCGGATCCAGGCGCAGGCTGGCTCACCGTAGCCAGGCCGCCGAACGTGCCAGATCCCGGCAGCGATCCTTGGCAACCGGCAGAAACCCTTAGGGAGGTTCTGGACAGCCCCGAAGTCGGCGCTTGCTTCACCCCGAAACGCGGTACGGGAACAGGCAAGCCCAAATTGTCGAGGCAGTTTTCCAGGGCTTCCTTAGGACCTGGAGCAACCTGGGAGACACCGGCCTCCCCCCATTGCCCCATGTCCAGGCGTTTTTCCCAAAGTCCCTTTGGCGATGAGCGGCTGGTGCGCCAGCTGCCGGCCCTGCTGCGGCAGCACCGGCCGGAGTTGATGCTGGGGGAGACGCTCTACCGCTCCCCGGCTGGCTTCACGAGCTGGAGCGGCCATTGGGCCAAGGCGGTGGCGGTGGAGCTGGCACTGGAGCAGTCCGAATCCAGCGGCGATCACGTGGGCATCTGGGGGGCAATGGTGTGCAGCTGGGCGCGGGAGATCAGCGCCGAACCCCGCTTTCTCTCCCCCGCCCTGGCCCAGGCCTTTCTGCAAACCGAAAAGCAGCCCCTCACCCCCGCCCTGCCCCGCGACATTGCCTGTTTCCGGCTGCTGCTGCCCAAGGGGTCGCTCTTCAGTGAAGAAGGTCCGGAGATTCGCTCGGTGGTGGTGGCCGATGTGCGGGCGATGGAGGGCTGGCTGCCGGACCACTTCGAACTGGCGGGGGGCGGACTGGCCTGCGTGGGCCTGGGGGAAGACGGCGCCACCTACCTGGCCAGCTCCCTCCTCGATCCCTCCGACAAGGCCCAGCAGCCCGAGCACACCGACTTCAGCCCACCGATCTGGGACTGGGACGCCGCCGGGGTGCGAGGTACCACCGCGCGGATGGAGCAGCTCTGCGTCCCTGCGCTGCTCGTGCAGCTCTTTGTGCCCGAGCTGGTGAGCACCGGGGCGATTCCGCCGCCGCCGGGTGCCAAGGGGTTTGGGGGGCGGGCTGCCTCTGGCGGCGGAGCGGGTGAGGAGGGGATGCGGGCGCCGGTGTGGCTGGGGAAGAAGTACCAGCTGCAACGGCAGGGTGGCGACAGTCAGCGGGGGCACTGGCGGGCCCTGTCGCCCTTGGCGGGTTCGGTGGCGGCGCCTCTGGAGTGGGTGGAGCCGGTGCTGGGGGGCTGATTGGGTATGCACGATCTGAGTCGCGGAGGGGGGGTGGTTCCGCCAGCGGCTCTGAAGGTTTCCAGGGATAGGTCCCACAAAGGGTCTGGTGGAACTGTCCAAATCCCTGGCGATCCAACCAGGCTTCCTTACGTCAGCCACCCCCGATCGAAGCCAGGCCCTTCCAGCCGCCATGGCCCATTCCAGGTTGAATGGGCACCTCAGGTCCTCTCCTGCGCAAGCCCGCCGCTCCCGCCGCCCCCATGGCCCGTCTCAGCCAAGCCGAGGTGCTACGCCGCTACCAGGCCGGTGAGCGTGATTTTCGTGGGGCTGATTTGAGGAGCCTGCGGTTTCGCGGAGCCACCCTTGCCGGGGCGGATTTTAGTGGAGCGGATCTGCGGGGGACGGATTTTTTGGAAGCGGATTTGAGGGGGGCAAAGTTTGTTGGTGCCAGTTGCGGTCTCCCACTGATGCGATGGATTGGGCAGGGGGCACTGTGGAAGGGGGTAGAGCTTACTGCAGGATGCCTTATATTCCTTACGATTACAACGTTTGTCACTAGTCCTTTCTCTTCTCAGGGCTTTAATAAAGAAAATATAGATTGGCTTGCAAGTCTCGGAGCTGGAGTCCTGTTTCTAGCATGCAGTGTCAGCTTTGCCTGGAAAGGGTTTAGTTCTACAGGGTTAACTTATATTGCAACTTCAGCTACTGTTGTCTCTATTTCTTTTGTTTGCTCTGTCGCTGTTGCTGTCATTCTCTCTGGCGCGACTTCTTCCGAAACCGGTATGTTTATCGCCATTATTGGCACTATCGTTGTCCTAAGCTCTATTGCGTTCGCCGCGCTTGGTGCTGTAGTTGTCGATGACTTCTTCGCTGCAGTTTGCGGTGTCATTGGCATTGTCATTGGCGCTCTCAGCTTCGCTCAAAATCGCACTGGCACTGCTGCTGGCATTCTCATTTATATTGTCAGCTCGTCTTCTATTTCCATCCTGTGTATTTCATGGTGGCGATCCGGCCAGGGAGCCCTTGGCTATGCCGCCTGCCGTTCCTTCGGAATTGCCCTCGGCTCCATGGGCGCCACTCGCTTCTGCGGTGCCGATCTGCGCGGGGCGTTCTTCTCCAACGCCTTTCTGACACGGGCCAGTTTCGCGGCCTCCCGCCAGCTGGCCACACGCTTGGAGCGTGCCTGCTGGAAAGGAGCCCGGGGGCTGGAGCTGGCCCGCCCGGGGGCCACGCTCCTGGCCGAACCCCGCTGCCGCCAGCTGCTACTGAGCGGCTCCGCCCCCGGGGCCGACCTCCACGGCCTCAACCTGCGGGGTGCCTATCTGCCCCAGGCCGATCTACGCGGCGCCGATCTGCGGGAGACCAACCTCAGCGAGGCGGTGCTCACGGAGGCCCACCTGGAGAAAGCCAACCTCAAAGCCAGCCAGTGCCTCGGCACCGATATGGAGGGCGCCCACCTCACCGGCGCCACCCTGGAAGCGTGGAACATCAATCACGCCACCAACCTGCACGCCATCGATTGCGCTTACGTCTATCTGCTGGAGCCCTTCGATGCCCTAGGCCAGCGGCGCGATGATCACCACCGCGAGCGCCTGCCCCATGATCCAGACAAGAGCTTCGGCCCGGGGGATTTCGAGACCTACTTCAAGCAATTGCTTGAGGAGGTGAAGCTGCTGATCAAAAATGGCGTTGATGCCAAAGCCTTCCAGCAGGCCTTCCAGGAGGTGATGCGCCAGCACCCCCAGATCACACCGGAATCAATCACTGGTCTCAAGAAAAGCGGCAATGATGTGCTCGTCACCCTTCAGGCACCCGCCAGTGTGGACAAGGGAGCGGTGGAGCAGACATTCTTCGCCAAATACAATGCCGTGATGCTGGAGAATGCACGTCTGAAAGGATTGCTGGATGGTGAACGGCGTGTGTCTGAAGTGGAGAGAGAACGAGCCACCCAATTCGCTGAACTCGCCAGCCGCCTCGTGCCGGCCGTCCATCCCACCCCCCACCCGACCACCGTCGTGAATAACACCTTCCATGCTGGCGACGGCAATCTGATCAACACCGGTACCTTCCACACCGGCGGCGGCCTGGTGAATCTGGGCGCCCTGAGCGATCAGGCCCGCCTCACGATCGAAGCCCTCCCCGATCA
>JBKDSV010000067.1:0-22698 GCA_046340795.1 Cyanobacteriota bacterium
ACCTGCCGGGTGCTCAGTGGAAGGCAGAGCGCGTTCCCCAAGTACTCGCCCATCGTTGCGCCTATCTGAATGACCTCATTGGCACACCAACACTGACCACAGCCTAAGTATGATTACTCACTGCTAAGGTGACGTGCTCCCAATCCCCTAACGGTGAATTACACCGTCAGCGGCACAGCCAGTCTGGGTCTGGATTACACCGGCATCAGTCCATCAGGATCCCCCAGAACGATCACATTCGCCGCTGGTGCGTCCACAGCCACCGTCGAGGTGGATCCCAACGCTGACACAACGATCGAAGCCGATGAGACTGTTTCCCTCACCCTGGCACCAGGGACGGGCTACTTCATCGGCACCACATTGTCAATCACGGGCACCATCCGCAACGACGATCTCCCCCTCATCACCCTGGCGGTCTCGCCGGCTTCGGTCACCGAGGATGGCTCCTCTAATCTTATTTATACCTTCACCAGGAGTGGCAGTGGTGCACTCTCCACAACTCCACTGACAGTGAACTACACGGTTGGCGGCACGGCAGAGCTGGGAACAGATTACATCGGAATTGCCTCAACGGGTGCCACCAAGTCCATCACGTTTGCCACTGGTGCAACAACCGCCAGCGTGATTGTGGATCCAAAGCGTGACGCCACTGTCGAACCCGATGAAACCGTCGCACTCACCCTCTCCGCAAGCACGGGCTACACCATCGGCACCACTGCAGCTGTGGTGGGCACCATCCTGAACGATGACCCGCGCGTCATCCTTGAAATCTCCCCAACAGCGGTGATCGAAGATGACCCCACCAATCTGATTTACACCTTCCGGCGCACCGGCCCCACCACCAGCGCCCTCACAGTGAACTACATCGTTGCCGGCACAGCCACGCTGGACACCGACTACACCGGCATCAGCCCCCTGGACCCGATCAAAACCGTCACCTTTGCCCCAGGTGCCGCCTTTGCCAGGGTGACCGTGAATCCAACCGCAGATGCTGAGATTGAAGCCGATGAAACCGTGGCCCTTACCCTGGCGGCCGGGAGCGACTACACCCTTGGCACCACCACGGCTGTGGTGGGCACCATTCGCAACGACGACCCGAAGATCAACCTGGCGGTTTCAGTGGCCACAGTGAGCGAAGATGGCCCTGCCAAACTGATTTACACCTTCACCAGAACCGGCGCCCCCACCGATGCCCTGAGCGTGAACTACACCGTGGCTGGATCCGCACGGCTGGGATTGGATTACAGTGGCATCAGTTCGACAGGCAGCACCAAGACGGTCACCTTCGCCGCTGGTGCCACCACCGCAACAGTCGAAGTGGATCCCAGTGCCGACATCGTGATCGAAACGAACGAAAGCATTGATCTCACCCTGGTTGCGGGAACTGGCTACACACTGGGTGGCAAGACATGGGCCAGCGGCACCATTCAGAACGACGACTTTTCCTCCTCTGTTACCACCACCCTGGGAGCGAACGACTCCAGTCTGCTGCTGGTTGGTAACGCGGCCATCAATGGCACGGGCAATTCCCTAAACAACACCCTCACCGGCAACAGTAAAAATAATCGCCTCACTGGTCTGCTCGGCGCGGATGTGCTTACTGGTGGTGGCACTACAGACAGTGATGTGTATGTCTATACCTCGTTGAATGAGTCGCTCCTTGGCCCCGGCGATGCGTTTGATCAGATCACCGATTTCAACAGCAATGATCGCTTTGTCGCACCACCCACGGTGGTCAAACAACAGCTGACCACCGTTATTGGTAACGCCGACTCCCCTAGCGAGGCATCCATTGCGTTCATCCTCACCGCCAGCGCCTTCGCCGCCAACTCAGTTGCCGCCTTCACAACAACCGGCCAAGCGGGAACCTTCATCGCTATGAATGATGCTCGCTCGGGCTATCAGGCCGACAGCGACGCCATTGTCTTCCTGCGCAACCATGTGATCAGCGAGGCCAATGTTGTTGGGTTTATTTGAGCCAGCCGGGAGGATTGACGGAACTACTCCCAACCCCAATCCGACTCAGCCCCCAAACATCTCTTTCCCTGCTCCCTCTCCCTTGCCACCGGTGAACTGGAACGGGTTGCGGCGGATTCCATCCCCACCGAAGCCCAACCGGGCACGCGGGGTTTGAGGGGGGCGGAACGGTCGCTTCCTGGCCAATCACAAGTGGCTTGCCCTGGAGGCCTTGCGCGTCGGAGGCCTGGCCCGTCATGCCCGCGCGACGGTGAGGCACTCCTGAGGGGCTCGACAGGGGCCCGTTGCGCTCCCGTCAGCGACCCGGGATCAGCCTCTCTTCCACCACCAGCTCCTCCACAAACACCTCGTCCACCAGCCACCGCTCCGGCTCCAGCTCCTGGGGCACGGCATCGCTGGCGGCCCAGAGGTCGGCGGCGGTGAGGGGGAAGCCCGCGATCCGGGCGATGGCCGCCACGGTGGCCGCATCGGGGGCGCTGGCCAGGGCGGTCTGCAGATCGGGGTCGACCGCGACGGCGCGCAGGAAGAGGGTGAGGGGATCGTTTGCCGGACTGGGCGGCTCCGGCTCCGCTTGGGCCTCCTCGAAGGCGGCGCCACTGGCCAGCCAGAGGACCAGCTCGCTGATGGGGTAGCCCGCAGCTTGGGCGATTGAGGCCACCGCCACGGCATCGGGGGCGCTGGCCAGGGCCTGCCGCAGCTCCGCATCCGCCTCGACCTGCCGCAGAAACTCTCGAAGAGCCACCTCCGCGGCGGCTTGGGAATTGAGGGCCTCCGTTGGGGCGACCATGGCGTTGTCTTCCACTGAGAGCGTCTCCTCGGGCCAGGCGGCGCCGCTGCTGCTGCAGGGAGCAGCAGCGGTGATCGGGTTGTCTTGCCGCAAGGAGGCGTCGGCGTCTGGGAACCGATCGCCCGTGAGGCGGACTTCGGCATCCGCAGGCCCCTCTGCCGTGTGAGTGAGGTCGGATTCTGTCGGCCTGTCCAGCGCAGCAGAGCTTTCGGCGTCAGTGGGCCCGGCGGTCGCGATGGAACCAACGCGGCTTGAAGGCCCCCCCTCCAACAAGGCTGCATCCGCCCCTGAAGGGCCGACCTCCAAGAGGCCTGCATCCGGCGAGAGGGCCTGCTCCCCTGCGCGTCCGTCGTCCATCAACAGGCCCGCCTCCACCGACCCAGCCCACTGCGCGCGGGATCGTTCTTCCCCAAGGGTGTCTTCCCCGGGGGATGCTTCCTTCCCGGGTCTGACCTGCATTGGAGTTCCTTGCTGTGAGGTTTCTTCCTCGCCTGGGGGCCGCAGGCTGGAGGCCAGTTCATCAGGCGTGGTGCCGCTGGCCAGCCATAGATCCACCTCGCTGATCGGGTGGCCGGCGGCCTGCGCGATCGATGCCACGGCGGCCGCGTCGGGGGCGGTGGCCAGGGCCTGCCGCAGCTCCGCGTCGCCCTGGGCCTGGTGCACAAACCGGGTGAGGGGCTCCTGGTCCCACCAGGGATCCGGCAGCCTCCCCGCCGGCGCCGGCGGGGAGGCCTTGGCCGTGGCCTTGGCCGTGGCTGTGGCCTTGCCCTTGCCGCTGCCGCTGCCGCTGCCGCTGCCGCTGCCCTTGCCGCTGCCCTTGCCGTTGGCCTTGCCGATGGCGTTGGTCTTGCCGTTGGCGTTGGCGGCTGGGGGCTCAGCCTGCTCCTCTTGCTCGCACTGCCCCCAGCCGCTGGCTGGTGCCTCGGCTGGATTCGCCCCAGTGGCGTCCTCAGTGGCGGTGGCGGCCTCCCTGCCGCTGGCCAACGGAGAAGCGTCCGAGGCAGGACGGGATGGTTCAGCGGCAGGCTGGACGGCCTCAGCTGCGGATGCCAAATCGTCTGGGCTGGCGGCCGTGGCCTGCCACAGATCCAGCTCGCTCACCGGGAAGCCCGCCGCACGGGCGATGGCGGCCACGCTGCCGGCATCGGGAGCGTCGGCCAGCAACTCCCGCAGCCCCGGATCGTCGTGGACCCGCTCCAAGAAAGCCTCAAGAGACGCGAGCGACATGGGAGGCGAGCGGCGACACCCTCTGCTTAGCAACGCTTGCCGCCTTCGCCTGAAACCATTTCCGCGTCCTCAGCCCACAACCCTCAGCCCACAGCCCACAGCCCACAGCCCACAGCCCACAGCCCACAGCCCTCAGCCCTCAGCCCACAACCCACAGCCCTCAGCCCTCAGCCCACAACCCACAGCCCTCAGCCCACAGCTCTCAGCCCACAGCCCACAGCCCACAGCTCTCAGCCCACAGCCCTCAGCCCTCAGCTGTCAGGCTGTCGAGCCGGCGGCGCAGCTCCTTCAAGTCTTGCCAGGTGTGCCACTTGGGGCTGCCCGGCTCCCGGGAGGCGTTGCGCAGCAGGTAGGAGGGGTGGAAGATCGGCAGCAGCCAGCGGCCCGGCAGCCCGTCACCCTCCCCCTGGCGCCACTGCCCCCGCAGGCGCGTGATGCCCCCCTTCACCCCCAGCACCCCCTCCATCGCAGTGGCACCAGCGAGCACGATCAGGGGCGGATCCACCAGGGCGATCTGCTCCCGGAGCCAGGGTCCGCAGGCGACCATTTCCTCCGGGGTGGGCTTGCGGTTGTCCGGGGGGCGGCACTTGACCACATTGCAGATGTAGGCGTCCTGGTTGCTGTCGATCCCGACGCTGGCGAGCATCTGATCGAGCAGCTGGCCGGCCCGGCCCACAAAGGGGAGGCCCTGGGCATCCTCCTGGGCGCCAGGCCCCTCGCCGATCACCATCAGGCGGGCGGCGGGGTTGCCGCGGCTCACCACCACCCGCTGGCGACCGGAGGCCAAGGGGCAGCGGCAACAGGCAGCGCAGGCCTGGGCCAGGGCAGCCAGAGCCGGGGTGGAGGGGTGGGCGCCGGGGCTGGTCATGGGGATGGACTTGTGAACATTCCTGAACAAAGACGGAAGGGGCTCATCGCGCCGACCTAGGGCAGGATGACGCATCCAGATTCGCCGTGCCTGCCTTGATGTCGGCCCCGCTGAAGCTGTCCATCAGGGCCGCCTCCCTGCAACCATCCCTCACCCTCGCCATTGCCGCCAAGGCCAAACAGTTGCGGGCCGAAGGGCGCAACGTTTGCAGCCTTTCCGCTGGCGAGCCTGACTTCGACACGCCCCTCTTCATCCGTCAGGCCGCCACCGCCGCCATGGAGGCCGGCCACACCCGCTACGGCCCCGTGGCCGGAGAGCCGGCCCTGCGGGCGGCGATCGCGGAAAAGCTGCGCACCGAAAACGGGGTGCCCGCCACGCCGGAGCAGGTGTTGGTGACCAACGGTGGCAAGCAGGCGCTCTTCAATCTCTTTCAGGTGTTGCTCAACCCTGGTGACGAGGTGGTGATTCCCTCGCCCTGCTGGCTGAGTTATCCGCCCATGGTGGAACTGGCGGGCGCCAGCGTGCGGTTGCTGCACACCGATGCCAGCCAGGGCTTTCGCTTCACGCCGGAGGCGCTGGAGCAGGCGATCACGCCAGCCACCCGCCTCCTGGTGCTCAACACCCCCAACAATCCCACCGGAATGGTGCTGGGGCGCGCCGAGCTGGAGGCCATCGCCGCGGTGTTGCGCCGCCACCCCGCAGTGGCGGTGGTGTGTGATGAGATCTATGAGGCCCTGCTCGACCCGGACCAAACCCACCACAGCCTGGCGGCTCTGGCGCCGGATCTGGCGGAGCGGATGTTCATCGCCAATGGCTTCGCCAAGGGCTGGGCGATGACCGGCTGGCGCGTCGGCTGGCTCTACGGCCCCGCCCACGTGGTGAGAGCCGCCTGCGCCCTGCAGAGCCAGTCGACCAGCAATGTCTGCAGCTTTGCCCAATTCGGCGCCCTGGCGGCCCTGGAGGGATCGCGTGACTGCGTGCGGGTGATGGCGGCCCGTTTCAACGAACGGCGCCTGTTGCTCTACGAAGGCCTGATGGCCATGCCCGGCTTGCGGCTGGTGGCGCCCCAGGGAGCCTTCTACGCCTTCCCGGATGTAAGCGCCTGGGGGCTCGATTCGATGACCCTCTGCAACCGGCTGCTGGATGAGGCGGGGTTGGCCCTGGTGCCCGGCGTGGCCTTTGGCGACGACCGCTGCATCCGCCTCTCCTGCGCGGCCTCCAGCGCGGCGATTCTGGATGGCTTGGAACGCCTGCGCACGTTTCAGGCCAAGCTCTGAGACCAGCCCCGTCATCTCTCCATGCCGCAAGCGATTCCCAAAAAACTGGCCGTTGTCGGCGACAGCGGCGTGTTCGGCTGGGGGGACGCGGAGGAGGGAGGCTGGTGTGAACGGCTGCGGCGCCACTGGATGGGCCTGCCAGGCGGGCCCGTGCTCTACAACCTCGGCGTGCGGGGAGACGGCCTGGAGCGGGTGGCGGCCCGCCTGCACGCAGAGGTGAACGCTCGGGGGGAACTGCGCCGCCAGATCCCTCAGGGGATTCTGCTGGCGGTGGGCCTGAACGACACGGCCCGGGTGGGCCGGCCGGAGGGCCGCCCCCAGCTGGCGCCGGAGGCATTTTTGTTTGGGCTGCAACAGCTGCTGCGGGAAGCCCGGGCGCTGGCGCCGCTCTTTGTGCTCGGGCTCACCCCCGTGCAGGAGGAGGCCATGCCTGTGGCGGAGGTGCTCTGGTACTCCCTGGCCGATGTGCGCACCTATGAAGGCCTGCTCGAGGAGGCTTGCATGGAGGCCGATGTGCCCTTTCTCCCTATCGTTGAAACGTTCCTGGAGCAGCCCCGCTGGCCCCAGTGGTTGGCGATGGATGGCCTCCACTGCAACAGTGAGGGGCATCACCGCCTCTTTGAGCGGGTGCGGCGCTGGCCCGCCTTGAACGCCTGGGCTGGTCTGCACCTGCTGGAGCTGCCCACGCCGGTGGGGTGGTGAAGGGGGGCTCGATCGGACCTTCCCCCGCACGGGGGAGCCCTGCCTCCCCCGCACGGGGGAGCGTGAAATCCCCTGATCGGTGGATGGCAAACGCCGACATCGCGGCAAGCCTTGATGCACGTTTTCCGTGTGAACCATGGCCATCTCTCGACCGCCCCATCGCCCCCCCCGTTCCCCCCACCTGCCGGCACAGCCCCTGCGCCGTCTCGCCACCACCGATCGCGCCAGGCTGGCCCGGTTGAACCACCACTGGTTGGCGGCCTATGCCACCAGCACAGATGAACCATCCCGGATCCGCTGGCGCAACCGGCTGGTGGAGGCCAATCTCGGCCTGGTGCACAGTGTGGCGGCCCGCTTCGTGGCCAGCAGCCGACTGCCGTTCCAGGATCTGGCGCAGGTGGGCTGCCAAGGGCTCATCCGAGCGGTGGAGGCCTTTGACAGCAGCCGCGCCCGCTCCCTGAGTACCTTCGCCGTGCCCTATGTGCGAGGGGCGATTCAGCACGAGATCCGCGACCGCGAAGCCTGGATTCGCCCCCCCCGGCGGCTGTGGGACCTGCGCCAGCGCGCCAAGGGGCTGCTTGAAGAGCGTCGCGCCGCCGGCCTGCCCGCCCTGCGGCGTGAGGCCCTGGCGGCAGCGCTGAACTGCTCCGCGCAGGAACTCGACGAGGCGCAAACTCTCCGACAGACGGTCCGTCCCCTCAGCCTGGATGTCGCCCAAAGCCAACACGCTGAAGGCAATGGCACGGGCACCTGGTTGGATCAATTGGCCGATCCCCGCTCTCTGCCTGCCGAAACCCCGAGGCGTCCCGATCGCCAGGGTCTGGCCCAGAGGTCCTGGTTGCGCCACCAGTTGGGCGCCATGGATGCCCTTCAGCGCGAGCTGGTGCTCGGGCGAGTGCTGCTGGGCTGCACCTGGGTGGAGCTGGGCCGCCAGCTGGGTCTCCATCCGCGCATGGCGGAGCGTCGCTGCAACGCCTGTCTGCGGCAGCTGCGGACGGAGGCCGAAACCTGGCGCCAGACCGCAACCCCGCAGCTGCAGGGTCCCGCGCTCTGGGGTCAGGGGGCCTGAGGGAGAAGCAGGGAACAGGGGGCAGGGTTGGCCTCATGCCGAGCCGACCCCGCCCTCGGCAAACCCTGATCCGAGTTGGCCCTGATCCGATCTGAGCCTGCCGCGCCCTGCTCCTTCCCTACTCAGAACACCCCTGGCACCCATGGGGCCAACCCGATGGCAAGCAGTGCTCCCACCAGGGTCTGCAGGCCGTTCACCATCTCGTTGCTGAGCCAGGACAGGCGTGGCTGCAGGGTGGCGCCGATCAGGCTCTCCAGCAGGGTGGCCACCAGTCCGACCCCGCTGACCAGGAGCCAGGCCCGGGGGCTTTCGATCACCCCCAACCCCACCATCACGGCGGCCATCAGGGCGCTGCCGCCCGCACTGGCCGCTGTGCCCTCCAGGCTGATGGCCCCTTCAGTGCCCCGGGGCACCGGGCGCAAGGTGGTGATCAGCACGGTGTGGCGGCCCCAGCGCTTGCCGATCTCGCTGCCGAAGGTGTCGGCCAACTTGGCGCAGAGACTGGCGGCGAAGCCCAACAGCAACAGGGTGGCCCAGGCGCCCGCCAGGGGGGTGAGCAGCGCCAGCACAGCGGCCACCAGCGCTGACCCCCAAACGTTCTCTGGCCCGCGCCGACCGCCGCGGGCCTCCGCCAGGCCGCTGGCCTGCTTGGCGCGAAAGCCCAGCTTGGTGACCGCCGAACCCAGGGCGAGATAGGCCACCACGGCCAGCCACCCCTGAACGCCCAAGCTCCCCCACAACACCGTGCCCAGGATCCCCGCATGCGCCCAGCCCGCGGGGGTGAGCAGTGGCGCCCGCTGGGCGATGGCGATCAGCAGGGCGTTGATGGCCAGCGCCGCCAACCAATGGCTGCCGTCCTGGCTGGGAAGCGACAACGAGAGCGGCAGCATGGGCCGATGGATCTGTTGCACAGGTCTAAGGGTTGGCGGCACCAGGGCAGCGGCGGCGGATAATCGGCACACCAAAGCCCTGGCCCCCGGTCATGTTCTTCTTCCGGAAGCAGAAGTTTTTCCTGGATCTCACCGAGCCCCAGGACAAGGCGCTGGAGGGCAAGGGCGCCGAGGCCAAGGTGATCCTGGCGCCCCCCGTCGCCCCGGCTCCAGCGAAGGGCAGGAAGGAGAAGGCCCCCGCCAAGGCCATCGCCGCACCCGCCCCTGCGGCGCCTCCCGAGGCAGCGCCTGCCGTGAGCCTCGCTCCCGCCGCCGCGCCCGCGGAAGCCCCTGCCGCGCCGGTGCGCACGACAGCGGAGGACATCGCCGCCCAACTGGCCGCGGAGGCCGCCAGCCGTCCCGCTCCCACCCTCTCCACCTTCGCGCCCGAGTGCCTTGTGCCCGGTGCCGCCACACCCCGTCGTCGCCGCAAAGCCGGCGCCAATCTGGGGGCCTTCAAGGAACTGGCCAAGGGGATGATGAAGAGCTGAGAGCGGCGCGCCAGCCTGTCAGCCAGGCCGCCGCAGCCACGGCGGCGGTGGATGTGCGCAGGATGGTCGGTCCCGCACTCACCGCGATCCAGCCTTGAACTCGGGCTGTCTCCTCCTCCGCCGGGCTCCAGCCCCCTTCCGGTCCGATCGCCAGGCGCACCCGCCGTGGGCCCGGGTCCGGGCCGAGCCCTTGGCGTGTGGTGTTGAGCGCCGCTGCGGCAGTGGTTTTCGTCTGCCCGGTTGTGTGGTGGCCGCGGCCGTCACGGAGCGCTGCCGGCTCCTGTTCCTGCGGTGTCGGCCCCCTCTCAGGTGCGGTCCCGTCCTTTCCGAGCCCCGTGGCGGCCTGCAGAAGGTGGGGCAAGAGCGGCAGCTGGTCGCCGCGGCTGCTTGCCAGCAGGTTGAGCTCCCGCCCGCGCGGGGCCGTGACGGTGAATCCCTCGTCGGGACCAATCCGGGGCGCGCCCTCGCCGGCTTGCGTCAGCCAGGGGTCTCCAGTGAATCCCGCAGGCCCGGGTGCCCCGCCTGCCTCCGCCAGCCAGGCCTGCGCCACCAGGGGCTCCGCCAGCTCCGGCAACCACAGGCGCTCGCACTGCTCGCTGGCTTCCCGCAGGATCGCGTGCCAGCGCTCCAGGGGCCAGCGCTCCCGTTGCTGACAGCGGTCCGCCAGCAGCGGTTGCAGGCGATCGATGCCCAGTTCGGTCGCCATCCGCCACGCCACCTCCACATCCTGGCGAGGCAGAGCCAGCGCCAGCTCCAAGCAAGGAGCCGGAGGGGGATGGGCCTCCAGCGGTGCCGCCAGGGGCTGCTCCAGGGCCAGGAACCCGTCGGCCGCCAGCAAGGCGCCCCAGCGGTGCCCCGCCCCATCCACGACGTCACAGCCCTGGCCCACCGCCAGCCGCAGCACCCGGGTCAGGTAGTGGCGCTCCGGTGGGCTGAGGGCAATCCGCGAAGCCAGACGACCTGGAGGAATCAGCAGCCGCCGCCGTTCTCGAGCCATGGCCTTCCTGCGGCTCAGCGCAGCCGGCTCTGGGGCCCGCCCGCCGGCAGACCTGCCGGTCGACCGTCATCATCTGCCACAAAAAGGCCATCGGGTTCCGCATCGATCGGCCAATCCTCATTGCGCCCGCCAATCACCAGCTCACACAGCTCCACCACATCCCGGTCGATCTGGCGCAGGGTGTTGATCAGCACGTCAAGAGCGAAGGCGTCGCTGGTGCCCAGGTCCAGCCAGCAGCGCGCCCAGTCCCCCTGATACTCCATCACCCCCATGTTGTGCATCAGGGCCGGCAGGGCCTGCTCCGCCGTCTCCACCTCCCAGGCCAGCCAGCTCAAGTCGGCGCCGGCCTCATGGGCCTGCAGGTTTTCAGCGTTGAAGCCCCCCAACTTGCCCAGATAAAACCAGCTGTCAAACGCCGTTTCGATGTAAGCCCGCTCCCCCTGGCCGGGGGGATGGGCAAAACGGAGCCAAAACCAGCAGTTGAAGGGATCCACCTCGCGAAAGCGAACGTCCACGGCAGCACCAGCGCGATCTGCCTCAGGCTGCCACTCCGTGCCCCTCCGGGGGGCAAGCTGGCGAGATGCTTGAGCTTCAGTCGGTTCGCTACCACCCCGCCACCAACGCCCAGCCGGTGTTGCGCGCCATCGACCTGTGTCTGGCGCCGGGGAGGCCCACCCTGGTGGCCGGTCGCAGTGGCAGTGGCAAAACCACCCTGCTGGAGGTGATCTGCGGCTTGGCCGATCCAGATGGGGGCACGATTCGCTGGAACGGTGAAACGGTGACCGCCCGCCAACGACGCTGGCTCTGTGGCCTGGTGTTTCAGTTTCCCGAACGTCACTTCCTCGGCCTCACCGTCGGCCAAGACTTGCGCCTCGGCCAGCGGCACCTCTCCAGCGAGGTCCTCCGGACGGTGTTGGCGCGGGTGGGTCTGGAAGGACTGCCCCTCACCGCTGTGCCCGAACAGCTCAGCGGCGGCCAACAGCGGCGCCTCGCCTTGGCGGCGCAGTTGCTGCGTGACGCGAAGGTGCTCCTGCTGGATGAGCCCACCGCCGGCCTGGATTGGACGATGCGCGATGGGGTGCTCGATCTGCTCCAGACCCTCGCCCGGGATCGGGCCCTGCTGGTGGTCACCCATGAGCCGGAGGTGTTTCTCCAGCGCATCCCCCGGGGCTGGCGGCTGGAGGAGGGGGTGCTGCGCCCCCTCAGTCGGGAGTCCTCCTTACGATGCTCCTGAGCTGGGTGGCTGGTGATGGCTGATCAACTGCTGCGGGCCACGGCCGCCGGAGGGGGCATCCGCCTGGTGGCTGTGACCACCACCCTGTCCAGCCGCTACGCCCGCAAGCGCCACGGCCTCTCCTTTCTCACCACCGCCCTGCTCGGGCGGGCGATGACCGCTGGCCTGCTGCTTGCCAGTTCCATGAAAGTGGCCCATGGCCGCGTCAACGTCCGCATCCAGTCCGATGGACCCCTGCGGGGACTGATGGTGGACGCGGGCCGGGATGGCACGGTGCGGGGCTATGTGGGCAATCCAGCCCTGGAGCTGGATCTGGTGGAAACTCCCGATGGGGAGCACCACTTTGATTTCCGCCGCGCCACAGGCACGGGCTATCTGCATGTGGTGCGCGACCTTGGCGAGGGGGAACCCTTCAGCAGCACGGTGGAGCTCGTCAGCGGGGGCATCGGCGATGACGTCGCCTGCTATCTCCTCCATTCCGAACAAACCCCCTCGGCGGTGTTTGTCGGCGAGCGGATCGACAGCCAGGGGGTCCGCTGCGCCGGGGGCCTGCTGGTGCAGGTGTTGCCGAAGGCGGCCTCCGATCCCGCCCTGGTGACCCTGCTGGACGAGCGCTGCCGAGAGATCACGGGCTTCAGCGAGCGCCTTGACACCCATCGGGAGGCGCTCCATCTCCTCCTGAAGGATGTTTTCCCGGATCTGGATCCCCACCCCCTGGAATGGGCTGAAGCCCGTCAGGAGGTGCGTTTCCACTGCCGCTGCTCGCGCAGTCGCAGTGTGGGCGCCCTGAAATTGCTCGGCCGCGACGAGCTGACCAGCATCCTGCGGGAAGACGGCCGGGCTGAACTCACCTGCCACTTCTGCAGCGCGGCCTACGGCGTGGAGACGGAGGAATTGCAAAGCCTGATCGCTGAATGCGAGGCCGCCTGAGCGCCGCTCAGGCGATGTAAAGGGCGCCGAGGAGCATCGCCAAGAGCGCCATCGCGGCCTGCAACTGAAAGGGCTGGAGCAGCAGGACCGTGCCAGCGGGGCCCGCAAAGAGAGCCAGGACCGCGATGGAGAAGCCCAGGCCCAGGGTCAGGAGGAGAACAGTCCAGCTCACAGCTTGGAAGAAGCGCCCATTGCGCCGCTGGAGATTCACCACCGTGGCCAAAGCCCCCAGGGCCAGGAGGGATTCCGGTGCCGCCGCGGGCAGGACCAGAACAAACACCAGCAAGGTGCCGTGGGCAATCAGGGGGAACCAACGCTCCCGCCCCGTCGCCAGGGAGAGATTGAGGGGATTGGCAGGCTTGCCCCCTCCCCCGAGACGGGGGAGGGGCAGGGAGGGCAATTGCGGCAGCTGGGTCAGGGGCGTGCGGGGAGGCGTCAGCGGCGTTTCCTTCTGGGAGGCGGAGCGAGCCGCGCTGCTCACCCGGCCCTGCTGACGCTCCTTGAGACGATCCATCAAGATCGAGTCATAGGCCGTTTCAACCCGGGAACGGGCCATCGGGTCTTCACCGACGGCGGCCAGCTTGGCCTGGCGGGCGGCCTGCACGTCTTCAAAACTGCTCTCGGGAGCAATCCCCAGCAGGTTGTAGGGGTCGGACGATCCTTCTGTCATGGTGCCGGCAGCGCGCTCCCCATTAAAGCCACCACCTTCAAAAAAGGGGATCGGAGCGCCGAAAACCGGCCTCCTGCAACAAGCGTTGACGGCAGGCCTCAGCCTCAGCCGGCGCCAGGTGCCAGCGATGCTTGATCAAAGGCATCTGGGGGGGGAGGTGGCTGCCCTCCCGGATCTCCACGCCATCAAGACCGGGGAGGAATTTCACAAAATCAGAACCGCCATCGCTGCGAGGGCGGGCAAGCCAGAAGGGGTGGGACATGCCGTGGTGACGAGCCCTTTACAATTCGTAAATTCATTCTGGCGGATCTGGCCAGCCAGCGCGTGGGGGCAACCGCCCTTGGTCCCCGGCCGTGAGCCGGCGAACGCAGCTCTGAGCCCTGGCCCATCGCCCTCTGATCCAAGGGCTGGCATCAGAGGGCGATGGGCTCAATGCCACTGACAACAGGCGCCACGCCACTCAGCTCCAGAGACGGGTGATCCTCCTGCAACTGTTGCAGGTTCCAGCTGTTGCGAAAGAGCAGCACAGGCCGATCCCAGGCATCCCGCACCGTTTTGCAATTGAACAGCCGGCCGACGCTCTCCAGAGCCGACCAGCCAGCCACCACCCAGCGGGCAACGCTGAATTCCAGCGGCTCCAGGCGGGTTTGCACACCGTATTCGTGTTCCAGTCGGTATTGCACCACCTCCAGCTGCAACTGACCCACGGCGGCCAGAATTGGATCGCGTTTACTGAGATCCGTGTCGTAAAGCACCTGCACAGCACCCTCCTCTCGCAACTCATTCACTCCCTTGCGAAAACTCTTGAAGGCGGAGGGATTGGGGTTGCGCAACCAGGCAAACAACTCGGGAGTGAAGCAAGGAATCCCCTCGTACTCCACCTTTGGTCCCACATAGAGGGTGTCGCCAATAGCGAACATGCCAGGGTTGTTGAGGCCAATCACATCACCGGGATAGGCCTCCTCCACCACCTCCCGATCCTGGCCGAACAGCTTCTGTGGACGGGAGAGCCGAATGCTGCGGCCACTGCGGGCATGGCGCACGGAGATGTCTTTTTCAAATTTGCCAGAACACACCCGCACAAAAGCCACACGATCACGATGGCGTGGATCCATGTTGGCCTGAAGCTTGAACACAAAGCCGCTGAAGTCAGGCCGCAGAGGATCCACCACCCCCTCGCTCGAAGCTCGACCTGTGGGGGGTTGGGCCAGCTCAAGAAAGGCGTCCAGGAAGGGCCTCACGCCGAAATTGGTCATCGCTGAGCCGAAAAACACCGGGCTGAGGTTGCCCGCATGCACCTCGGCCAGATCCAGCGCTTCCCCCGCGCCATCCAGCAGCTCCAGTTCCTCCAGGGCCCGGGCCAGCAAGTCGGCCTCCACCTGCTCCGCCAGAAGGGGGCTGTCGAGGGGCAGCCGCTGCTCCGTGCTCTGGCGACCCCGCTGGGCCCGCTCAAAGAGCACCACCTCGCGATCGCGGCGATCGATGACGCCCTGAAAACGATCACCACCGCCGATGGGCCAATTGACAGGCCAACAGGCCAGACCCAGCTCCTTCTCGATCTCATCCAGCAGGTCGAGGGGCTCTCGCCCGGGTCGATCCATCTTGTTGATGAAGGTGAAGATGGGGATCTGGCGCAGACGACAGACCTCAAACAATTTGCGGGTCTGGGGTTCAAGACCCTTGGCGGCGTCTTCGAGCATCACGGCGTTGTCGGCCGCGGCAAGGGTGCGGTAGGTGTCTTCAGAGAAGTCTTGGTGGCCAGGCGTGTCGAGCAGGTTGAGCGTGCGGCCGCTGTAGTTGAACTGCAGCACGGTGGAGGTGATGGAAATGCCCCGCTGTTTTTCAAGCTCCATCCAGTCGGAGGTCACCTTGCGTTGCTCTCCCTTGGCCTTTACTGCCCCCGCCTGCTGAATGGCGCCGCCATAGAGAAGCAATTTTTCTGTGAGGGTGGTTTTACCAGCGTCGGGATGGGAAATGATGGCGAAGTTGCGGCGCCGAGATACCGCCTCGGCCAAATCACCAGACATCAGCGGGCTGGAGGCCGCGCCCGGGGCTCCGTCGGGGGAAGAATTGCTCATCCCACCAGCCTGCCAGTCGAATCCCCCCGGATTGACCGTGGCCCGAACGCCAGCGGGCGGGCTGACAGGGGAAGGAAGGATTGCCATGGTCGGAAGGTCGCTCTGGCCACCCGAATGGTTGCCCCTCCCCTGTCAGACCCCGCGAATGGCACCAACGAAGCGCTCAACCGCACACAACGATTGGAGGCGCTGCAGCTGGAATTTGAGCAGGACGCCCGTTTCGGGTTGGTGTTCGTGGTGCTCACCCTGGGCGCCGCCTTCATCGCCACCCTCGGTCTGCTGGCCAACAGCGCGGGCGTGGTGATCGGCGCGATGGTGGTCGCGCCCTGGATTCTGCCGCTGCAGGCCATGGCCTTTGAAGTGCTGCGAGGCAACCTGCCCAGCTTTGTGAGCGCTCTGCGCACGCTTCTGTTGGGGGTGGTGCTGGGGGTGGCCGTGTCGGTGGGGGTGGGTCTGCTGGTGGCCATGCCCAGCTTCGGGCAGGAGGTGCTCGCTCGCACCCAGCCCAACCTCCTGGATCTGGGCGTCGCCCTGGCGGCGGGGGGGGTGGCGATGTTCGCCAAGCTGCGCAAGGAAGCCGTCTCCGCCCTGGCGGGATTGGCGATCGCCGTGGCGCTTGTGCCGCCGATGTGCGTGGTCGGCCTGTCGCTCTCGGCCGGCCTCTGGCAGCAGGCCGGCGGGGCCCTGTTGCTGTTTCTCACCAACCTTCTGGGCATCCTCAGTGGCGCGATGGTGGCCCTGAGCCTGTTGGAGCGACCATTTCGCAGCCGCCTGCTGCACAGTCGCCTCGGCTTGACCAGCCTCGCCTTGACGGCCCTGCTGGTGTTGCCTCTGGGGGGGGGGTTCTTCAACCTGCTGGCCACCTCCCGCCGCCAGGCGCAGGAGAAACGCATCGAGGAGCTCGTGCAGCAGAGCCTGCGCAACGAGACGATCACCCTTGGCCGCGATTCCAAACTGGAGGCGGTGAGCATTCAGTGGGACAACGATCCCCCCCTGATCACCGCCCGCGCCACGGTCAGCGCCCCCGACCTGCCCACGCCCGCCCAGGTGGCGGAGGTGCAGCGGTTCATCAATCGCCGCCTGGCTCCCCGCCAGTTCCAACTGGTGGTGCAGCGCACGGCCATTGAGGTTGTGGCCCCGGAGGCGGCGCCCCGCCGCCCAGAGGTGCCTTGAGCGCCGGGCGCGCTCAGGCGGGCAGGCGCCCGCTGACCTCCAGGTAGCGGTCGTCGAGGGATGCCACCCGCAGGCTGGAGAGGCCCGCCGCCTCCAGCTGGGCCTCCACCTCCTCGGGCCGGAAGGCCGCCGCCAAGGAATGGGCGTAATCACGGCGGAGCACGGGGGGAGCGGTCGCAGCGTGCCGCTCCATCAAGGAGTGGAGCGCCTCCGGGTTGGGGGGACGGCGCAAGTCGCGCACGACCACAAGGGCCCGGGGGGCGGCCAAGTGACGCACGGTCTGCCAGAGAACGGCTGGATCGTGGAGGTGGTGCAGGAGGCTGTTGCTCACGATCACGCCATAGGGCGGCCTGAAGGGGGCGGGCAGGGCGTCCAGGGGGGCAAGGTCCTGGGGGGAATGGGAGAGGCGGGCCAACTGAAAGCGCAGGTGATGCCAGCGGCCGGGCTCCTGTTGCCGCTGGCACTCGGCCCGAGCAAGCATCGCGGCGGCGCCATCGAGGCCCACCACACTGGCCTGAGGAAGGGCGGCGGCCAAACGAAAGCTGATGTTGCCGGGTCCACAGCCCAGATCGAGGATCCCTGGCCCCCCGCAAGCTGCGGGGAGGGCCCTGCCGGGCGGGGGGGAGGCCAGCAGCTCAAGGATGCGGAGGGTGAAGGCCTGATCCGTGCTGGTGAAATCGGCCTCGGCATAGGCCTTCACCTGAAGCGGATCCTCCATCAGCTCGGGTTCGCGGATGCGTTCCATGGCGTCCGTGGGCGGGTTGGCCTGAAGCACCTTGCCAGGCAAGGTCATGACCTGGCACAAGCCAGCTGTTCCTCCGCGTTTCGGCACCCTTGCGCAGATCAGGGAAGTCTGACCCGTCGTCCAGGCCGCTTGGTTTCCATTCCGGCCCAGCTGGACATCGTTCCGCGCTGAACCATTCATCCTCAATAACACCTCTGGCCCTGACGCACTGAGGGCAAGGCCAAAGCCAACCATCCACGGATCAGCAACAACGCTCCGGATCAGGTGAAGACTTCGGAACGCATTGCTCGCTGGCGGCAATGCGCACCTTCCACGCCGCCAGCGGCGCCGAAGAACATGCGCCGCCCGGGAGCTGAGCTCGCCCAGCGGCGCTCTGGTGTTCCCCCCTTTTGCCCCCCCCTGAAGTCCCCATGGCCAGAGGGCTTGAGGGCACGGGAGCGCCTTGTGGGCATCTCGAAACACTCCGCTTGCTCCTCTTGTTCCTCGCATCCCGGAGCAGAGCCCCTCCCTGTTGATGACTGGCGGTCTCGTTAAGGAAGCGCTGGAGAACCGGCCGCCCGCGGGAGTCTCCTCTTGCGCCAACTGGGAGCTCCACGCTCTCACAGGTGCCGCTGAGGGATTGTCCAGAGCCTCCCTAAAGTGTCACCCCTAATGTTCGGGCCCGGCTCCTGTGACTCTCTCCGCGACCCCCGCCACGGCCAGCTCGACTGATGCCAGCGCGGGACCGGAGGGAGTTGGGCCGCTCTCGCCCCCCGCCGCGGGCCTCGCTGGCGACTTCCCCGCCACCGCACCAGCTGCCCATCCGGTCTTCTACCGGACCTACAGCCGCAAAGGACCACAGGGCCGTGAGAGCTGGCGGGAGGTGGTGGAGCGCAACGTGGAAGGCCTCAGGCAGCTGGGCAACCTCACAGAGGCGGAGGTGGATCTGCTGCGGCGCATGCAGCTGGAACAGAAAGCCCTGCCCTCCGGCCGTTGGCTGTGGATTGGTGGCACCGACTGGATCGCCCAGCCAGAAAATTTCAGCGGCGCCTACAACTGCACCTCCACCAACCTGGTGGATTGGGAAGCCTTTGCCCTGATGATGGATCTGGCGATGATGGGCTGCGGCACCGGCGCCATCATCGAGCCCCATCTGATCCGTCGGCTACCAGTGGTGCGCAATGCCCTGCACATTGAAAGCGTGACCAACATCGGAGCCACGCCACCGGAACGACGGCAGCAACGCACCAGCCACACCATCGCTGGCCAGCGGGTGGTGATCCGGGTGGGCGACACTCGCCAGGGGTGGGTGGAGAGTTACCGGCTGTTGCTGCACTTGAGCAGTGACGAGCGCTTTGGCCCAGAGCCGATCGAGATCCACGTGGACCTGTCCGATGTCCGGCCGGTGGGGGAACGGTTGAAGGGCTTTGGCGGCATGGCAAATCCAGTGAAGCTCAAAGATCTCTATGGCCGGGTGGCGCAAATCCTCAACAAGGCCCAGGGTCGCCAGCTCACCTCCGTGGAGTGCTGCCTGTTGATTGATGAGGCGGCTGTGACGATTGTGGCCGGAAACATTCGACGCAGCGCCGGCATGCGCCAATTCGCGTCGGAAGACAGCGCAGCGGCCCAGGCCAAAGACAACCTCTGGCAGCAAGACAGCGACGGCAACTGGCGGATCGATCCGGAGCGGGACGCCTTGCGCATGGCCAATCACACGCGGGTGTTTCACAGCCGCCCCAGCCGTGAAACGGTGCTGGAGGCTGTGATGAAGCAGTTTCAATCCGGTGAAGGAGCCATTCAGTTCGCGCCTGAGGCGATCGCTCGCTCCAATGCCGATCTGTTGCTGACTCCTGAATTGCGGGAGGAATTCGTGGGCATCTACTGCGACCAGGGCCGGGAGGAGGCCGCGCGCTGGCTACGGCTTCACCATCCCGAGCTCAGCGCGGCGGAACTGGAACATCGCTTGGGCCGGTATGGCTTGAATCCCTGTGGTGAAATCTTAGGCGCTGATTTTCATTGCAATTTGGCAGAAATTCACCTGAATCGCATCGATCCCAGCGATGAGCGGGGACAGGAGGAGGCGTTCAGAGCTGGGGGGCTTGCGGTGGCCTGCTTGCTCAATCACCGCTTTGAGGTGGAGCGCTATCGCCAGAGCCGCGCCTGGGATCCGATTGTGGGGGTGAGCTTCACAGGGCTGTTTGATTTTTTTGTGCAGGCTTTTGGCACGCCCTGGCTGCAGTGGTGGGAAGCTGGCCGACCGGACAGTGAAGAAGGACGCGCCTTTCGGGAGGAGGAAGCCCGCTTTTTGAAGCGTTGGCGCTCAATCGTCGATCAAGCGGTGTGGGACTACTGCGACCGCCACGGCCTGCGCCGTCCCAACCGCTGCACCACCGTTCAGCCCGCAGGCACCAAGAGCCTGCTCACAGGAGCCTCGCCCGGCTGGCATCCGCCGAAGGCACAGCGCTTTATCCGCCGAATCACGTTTCGCAAGAACGACCCCGTTGCCTTGGCCTGCATGGACTATGGCTATACAATCGTGCCCAGTCAAAGTGACAAAGATGCCCAGGGCCGCCTGCTCGATGATCCCTTCGATGCCCGTTGTACGGAGTGGTTGGTGGAGATCCCCACGGAAGTGAGCTGGGCGACTCTGCCGGGTGCGGATCGGGTGGAGATCAACAGGTTTTCGGCCCTGGCCCAATTTGATTTCTATATGCAGGTGCAGAAGCATTACACCGCCCACAACACGTCAGCCACGGTGGAATTCCGTGAGCATGAAATCGAGTCCCTGGCGGCGGCGATTCATCGCGCGATTGACAACGGCGAGGGCTACATCTCCGCCGCATTACTGGCTCGCTTTGACGCCAACGCCACCTTTCCGCGCCTGCCCTTTGAACCGATCGATCAGGCCACCTATGAACGGTTGCGGGCGGATGTGGAAGCACGTCGTCGCAACGAAAATTTCTTCGCCGCTCTGCAGCACTACGACAATGGCGAACTGGTAGAGGCCGGACCGGCGGGCTGTGATTCCGACAAGTGCCTGTTGCCCCAGAGCAGACCGTAGCTCAGCGTTCACAGGACGAGATGCGCAGCCACCCAGGGCTGATTCAAACTTGCCACTCTGCGTTCATGTGCCCAGCAGCTCTGAGGAACTGAGTCCCGAGCTCATAGGGGTCTCAGCGTGGGACCTGAATCACAATTGTGGCCTGGCGCCTCTATCCAACCACTTTAAAGCAGCCCTGCGCAGCCACCCGATCCACCCCTGAGGGCTTTTCGCAAAGCGGGGCATTCAGCCAAAGTCAGCCGCACTTCCCCTCGGGCTTGCTGCCACTTGTTCTGAGATGCAAGCACACCTGGTGGCGCCGTCAAGGGCTGGATGGGATCAGAGTTGCCTGGGTGTCATCCTGGGCTGTGAACGGGCAAGATCCCGAAACGAGCTGTGTTGACGCAGGCAGGCGAGGAGTTCAAATGGTGGCGGATAGTGGACACCCGCGAGCGCCGGATTCGTTCAGTAACCCCAACACCTTATGGATCCCTACCCAGCCGGCAGTGCTTAACCACTCTCTCTTTTGGCCTCCTGATGATTGGCTTTTTAGTGGCACTGACATAGAGTCCCCCTAATCCCTTCGGGAAGCTTTGGACAACCGGTCGCCAGTGAGAGCTGTCCCTTGCACCGACTGGGAGCTCCGCGGTCTCACAGGTACCGCTGAGGGCTTTTCCAGAGCCTCCTTAGGTTCACCACTAAAATCTCTACATGGACATTGAATTTGCAACAGACTTTCTGTGCAGTCGCTTCTTCACTGGTCTGAATTGCGCCGAGACCGAGCTCGTTCTAGAGATTGGGCTGGGAAGCTTAAATTTCAGTTTTGAATGGGCAGCTCCTCTTGGTTTCCGCTGCTTGGCCGTAGAACCTCTACCTAGTATGCAGTCCCGCAAGTTCATGCGTCATCTTCGGCTTGGTCCGTGCCTCCAGATGCTGTACTCAGCAAGGGCGCCGGGCGAGACACCCATCAAAGGATCCACAGCGCATTTGCGGGACTGCACACTAGCGAAGCGTTGCTAGTGGCTACAAATCAACATCGCGTAGAATTGGTTGTGGCTGCAATGGGAGCAAAATCTGGAGAAGTTCCAATTCACCATGGAGTTATCCACGACCATGACCTTCCAGATGTCAGTTCTCTGAATCCGAGATGGTGGGGGGTCTCAGAGCGAAGTTCGATCGTACCTTGCCTTACTCTTCCTGAACTATGCATATCCAAGTGTATAGAGAAAATAGCACTTTTAAAAGTAGATACAGAAGGGTCTGAGTGTGATATCATAAGTCTGCTGTCCGAGTTGCAAGAGAGTGCCAAGCCTAGAGTTATCACCATTGAATACGGGGGTGGTTGCAAACCTCGGTCTTCACAGATGGGAGGTTGGTCTCCAGAGTTCTTTTCGGGAATATGCCAGCTGCTTGAGACAACAAAGAAGGAAGGTTACTCTGGAACAATTGTCTTGGAGTCAAATCGGATCATCCCAAAACTGAGAGCAGGATCAAAAGCCTTTGATGCAGAGGCACTATTCGATCCCGACTTTCTTGTTGGCAATATTATTATTGTCCGGGATCTCGAGGATGTCAAAAATTTCTCTGCACTAATAGATTCTTCAATTCATAGATTTATTGATTCGGGGTATCAAGTCTGGCTAAAAAACAAATAGATCAACAACGACATAATTATATTCGATTAAAAAGCAAGATTAAATCAATTCTAAAAGCCTAAAGGCACGCGTTTCCCCCACTATCAGCAAAGTTGTCCGCCCAGTCTGACCGATCCACCAGGGGGCCCAACCAAGACAGATGCAATCGCCTGACGACCCCGAGCTGCGGGCTGAGATCCGCCAGCGGATGAGCCCACCAAACCGTGAAAGCGTGGCTGAAATCGCCCGTTCCACAGGGGTGAACGCCCAGACCCTCTACAGCTGGCGCCATCGCTGGAAGCAGGAAGGCCTGCTGGTGCCAGCCACCAGCAAGGCACCTGAGGAATGGAGCGCTGCCGACAAGCTGCCCGCAGTGAACAAAGCCGCGGGGTTGAGCGGCGAGGATTTGGGCGCCTATTGCCGTGAGCGGGGTCTGTTTCCCAAACAGCTTGCCCGTTGGCGCCAGGTGGCAGAGGATGCGAACAACCACAAGGCACCGAGCATGAGCGAGTAGAAGGAGTTGCAGCGGCAGAACCAAGAGCTGATTCGCAAGAATCGACGCCTGGAAAGGGAACTGCAGAAAAAGGAAAAGGCCCTTGCCGAGTCAGCAACATTGCTGGTGCGCGCAAAAAAGTGCGAACTCCTCTGGCCACAAAAAGAGGAGAGCTAATTGTGAGAGAAGATCGAGAAAAAGCATTGGCCGTTCTCAAGGAAGGCAGAGAGTTTGGATTGGCAATGAAGGCCGTGGCTGATCTTCTTGGTATATGCGGGCGATCGTTACGCCGCTGGTGCATGGAATTCAGCGGCCAGGGATTCAGTGTCGATCGCCGCAAGGGAGCTTCGAGGAAAGTGGCTCACAAGTTTTCGGCCAAAGAGCGACAAAGAGTGATT